>JBASAY010000201.1:0-41876 GCA_049650865.1 Tunicatimonas sp. | reverse complement strand
AGATGGGATGCTCGCGGTAGTCTACCTCGTTGAGCTTCCCTTCCAGGGCGGCGGTGATCATTGCGCGGGTGTACTTGAGCTTGATGCGTTTTCCTACTCCGTACGGACCGCCCACCCAGCCGGTGTTAATAAGCCATACACTTACGTTGTGCTTCTTCATCTTTTCACCCAGCAGCTTAGCGTATTCCGTAGGGTGGCGGGGCATAAAGGGCGCGCCGAAGCAGGCTGAGAACACCGCCCGCGGTTCAGTGACGCCCGCCTCCGTACCGGCCACCTTGGCGGTGTAGCCTGAGATGAAGTGGTACATCGCCTGGTTCACCGACAGCTTCGCAATAGGGGGCAGCACCCCGTAGGCATCGCAGGTGAGGAAGAAGATATTCTCCGGCACCCCACCGATGGCCGGTTGCACCGCTCCCTCAATGTGATGGATAGGGTAAGAGACCCGCGTATTCTCCGTCACGTCGCGGTTGGAGTAGTCTACCGTGCGGGTGCCGGGTACGAAGCGGGTGTTTTCCAGGATCGCCCCGAAGCGAATGGCTCGCCAGATTTCCGGCTCGCTTTCGGGCGTGAGGTCGATAACCTTGGCGTAGCAGCCGCCCTCAAAGTTGAAGATTCGGTCGTCGGTCCAACCGTGCTCGTCGTCGCCGATCAACTGCCGGTTGGGATCGGCCGACAGGGTGGTCTTGCCGGTGCCCGACAGGCCGAAAAAGATGGCGGTATCACCTCGCTCGCTGCGGTTGGCGCTACAGTGCATCGGCAGCACGCTCTCCTGATCGGGTAGCAGAAAGTTGAGCACGCTGAATACGCCCTTCTTGGTCTCCCCGGTGTAGCCAGTGCCGCCCACCAGGATCATCCGGCGACTGAAGTTAATCACGGCGAAGTTCTCGTGCCGGGTGCCGTCCACGGCCGGGTCGGCCTTGAACTCCGGAATGGCCAGGATGGTAAAGTCGGGGGTAAAATTGCGGGCTTCCTGGTCGCTCAGACGCAGAAACATATTGTAGCAGAACATATTGTGCCACGCCTGGGTATCAATGACTCGCACGTTGAGCCGGTAATCCGGATGAGCCCCCGCCGCCGCGTCGCGTACGTAAAGCTTGCGCCCGTCGAGGAAGGCGACCATCTTCTCGAACAGCTGATCAAACTTCTCGGCTTCGAAGGGAATGTTGATGTTGCCCCACCACACCTTATCGCGGGTCAGCTCATCTTGCACAATGAAGCGGTCGTTCGGTGCCCGCCCGGTAAAGCGCCCGGTGTCGCACATCAACGCCCCCGTATCGGTGAGCACGCCTTCGCCCCGCTTGACGGCTTCTTCTATCAGTTGGGCGGGTTTTAGGTTCCAGAGTACGCCTTTCGCGTTTGGGATGCCCAGGTCTTCCAGGCTTTTGAGGATGGAGGATAAATTGCTTTGTTTCATTGTTTTTACTAAGTGGGTGGTGGTGGTGGTTATTGGCGGTTGCCGCGTGGATGACTTGCTGGATGACCAGGGCATTGGGGGGTAGGTATCAGGGGCTTTCGGAACGGACACGTAATAGTAGATGACAGCCAACCAACATCTACCATCCAATATTCAGTTAATCAATCGCCAATAACGGAATCTCGGTGTGCAGCGTCAGCAGTTTCGTCAGGCGCCCTTCCGAGGGTTGGCTCTTTTGAGCGTGGTTGCGCGGTAGAATCGCCAACAGGTCGATGTTGTGCTCTTGAACGTAGGCGGTGATGCCTTGCTCAATGTCGGTATTGTGGGGGAAGGCGTGGCGGTAATCCAGCGTTTCCAGGTAGTACTCCAGCAGTCGTTCAGCTTCCTCGTCCTGGGCCGAAGTTGCACTGGTCTGAGGGCGAATGGTGAGCAGATGAATCTTGGCACCGAACCAGCGGGCTACGTCGTGTACCACACCCAGCGAACTTTCATCGTCGATGTCGTGCTGATCCAGGGCCACGGCAATCTGCTTCATTCGAAAGTCTTGTGCCTCGTCGGGCACCACCAGCACCGGACAGTCGGCTTCCAGCACCAGGCGCGCGGTACGGCTATCGGCCTGGGCATCCTCCTCCTCGTCGGAGCCGTAGGTACCCATGACGATCAGATCGGCTTGTCGGGCTTGCTGCGCCGACAGAATGGTGCTCACCAGTTCGCCTTCCTGCACCAGAAACTGAGTGGTTTTCTGAAGGCGGGGAGGGAGCGACGCTTTCATCTGGGTGAAGCGTCGCTGAATCGCCTCTTGTTCGGCCGAGTCGGGGGTACGGTGGGGGACGTGCAACACGGTGAGGGTGAAGGATTCATCGTCGGCGGCCAGTTGCTGCGCGTAACGAAAGGCGACCTGGGCGCAGGGTGAGAAATCAGTGGGAATGAGGACATGATGAATGCGGTTCATGACTAAAGAGGGGTTATGGCTTTTCTATTATGCTAAGGTAGCGTCTGCTCGAGATGTATGCGATGATTAGGATTGGGGCAAAGACTGACTTATGTCATATTTTTTGTCCAACAATATTAGGTCTATTGATCTTTAATTCATCTTCCAACTACGAGGCAACCGCCCGTCGGTTCTGGCCGTAGTTTTCGATAACCTACCCTCTAACCTACCACCGATGCTTGTTACTGACGCTTCTATCGATGCTGAAAAAGTAGAATCCGATGCGCATTTTCTGATCAATTGCCTGCACGAAGTACTACAGGATGACTCGTTAGCCAGCACGCTTGACAAAGCTCCCCCCGCCCTCAATCGCGCTATCGTACAGTTGTACGCCACCTATTTTCAGTGCCTTAATTTAGTAGAGGAAAATGCTACGGCCCAGCACCGCCGTCGGCTGGAGGCCGAGCAGGGCTTGAGCCGCATCTCGGGACTCTGGGCCAAAACGTTTCGGCAGCTCAAGGAAGAAGGCTTCTCCGAAGAAGTGATTGCCAAGCAGCTTGCTCAGGTGCGCATTGAGCCGGTACTCACCGCCCACCCCACGGAAGCCAAACGGGCTACCGTACTGCGTCACCTGCGCCATCTGTACCTGCTCCTGGTGCAGCGCGAAAATTCAGTATGGACTCCGCTGGAGCAGCAGCGTATTCGCGAGGCTATCAAGACGCAATTGCTCATCTTGTGGCGCACCGGCGATATTTTTCTGGAAAAGCCGACCGTGATGGCTGAGCTAAAAAATATGATGCACTACCTCACGCAGGTGTTTCCGCCCAGCATTGCCCGGGTAGACCGACGCCTACGGGATGCCTGGGCCGACGCTGGGTTCAATGCGCAGCATCTCGACGACTACCGGGCGCTGCCCCGCATTCAGTTCGGAGATTGGGTAGGCGGTGACCGTGACGGGCACCCCTTCGTGACGGCCGATGTAACGCGCCAGACCCTGCGGGAGCTGCGCCGGAACGCCCTGCAACTGCACGCGCGCGGATTACAAGACGTTGCCGCACGACTGAGCTTTTCGGTGAGTCGCAACGCAGTGCCTTCCCCGCTGTCTGATCGTATCCGAGAGACGAGTGAAATCATCGGTTCGGAGGCACCGGCGGCGCTGAACCGCAATCCTAACGAACCCTGGCGGCAACTGGCCAATCTGATGCATCAACGTATTCCGCTGGATGTATACGGGGAGCTCGATGAACAAGCGTTTTCCTACCAGCGAAGCCATGAACTGCTGGCCGACCTAACCGTATTGTATGAGACGCTGGAGGAAGTTGGTGCGGGGGTGGTAGCCCGGAGCAAAGTGGAGCCCCTGCTGCGCAAAGTGCAGTCGTTCGGGTTCCACCTGGCCGCACTGGACATCCGGCAGAACAGTGCCTTCCACGACCGGGCGGTAAGCCAACTGCTGCGCGCGGCCGCCCTGCCATCGGAGCAACTGCCCGACACCAACTACGAGCAGTGGTCGGAGGAGCAGCGAATGGACTTTTTGAACCGTGAGCTGCGGTCGGCCCGTCCGTTTACTCAGCCCAACGTAACCCTGCCCATCGAAGCTCAGGCGGTGCTGGATTGCTACCGTACGGTACAACACTTTACCCAACGTTACGGCACCAACGGACTCGGTGCCCTCATCGTGAGCATGACCCGCAGCGTATCCGACCTGCTGACGGTCTACCTGCTCGCGCGCGAAGCGGGCCTGACGGTGTGGCAAGACGAGGGGCTGGTGAGTAAGTTGCCGGTGGTGCCGCTCTTTGAGACGATCGATGACCTGCGGCGTAGTCCCGATATCCTTGATCAATTTCTACAGCATCCGGTCACCCAACGCAGCCTGGCCTACCAGCAGACGAAGCGGACCGTATCCACGGCGGATGCCGTCCCGGTCGGGCATGACCAGCGGACCGCGGGTGCTGACCAACCAGTGCAGCAGGTGATGGTGGGCTACAGCGACAGTAACAAAGACGGTGGTATTCTGGCCAGCCTGTGGTCCGTGAATCGCGGGCAGTATCACCTTACCCGGGTGGGACAGATGCACGGAGTACGCATCCGCTACTTCCACGGGCGGGGCGGCACCGTCAGCCGGGGTGGTGGCCCGACGCATCGGTTTTTGGAGTCCCTGCCGCCGCAAAGTCTGCAGGGCGACATGCGCCTGACCGAGCAGGGCGAAACCATCGCCCAGAAATACGCCAACCTCATCACCAGCACCTACCACCTGGAACTGCTCGCCGCGGGCACCACCAAGGCCACCGTGCGGCAACTTCAGGCCGACGAATCCCACCCCCTGGAGTCGGTAATGGATTACCTGGCTGAGGTAAGCAGTCAGCACTACGGTGATCTGTTGCGCACCGAAGGCTTCATGGACTTCTACGCCCAGGCTACTCCGATTGACGTGGTAGAAGCCAGCCGCATTGGTTCGCGTCCGGCGCGGCGCACCGGCCAACGCACCCTAGCCGATCTGCGGGCCATTCCCTGGGTATTTAGCTGGAGCCAGGCACGCTTTTTCTTGTCGGCCTGGTACGGAGTGGGCACCGCACTAGAGCGTTTGCAAAGCGAGCGACCCGATGATTTCGAGTTGGTGAAAACGCACGCTATCGCGTACGCACCGCTGCGCTACATCCTGACCAACGCCAGTTCAGCCATTCTGATGACCCACGAGGAGATCATGCGGCAGTACGCTTCGCTGGTGGAAGAAGCAGCGCTGCGCGAACGCTTTATGCCCATGATTCTGCAAGAACTATCGTCGGCCCGCACCCTCATCGAAACGCTGTACGGCACCACCATTGAGCAACGCCGTCCGCGGATCGCCAAGATGCTAAGTTTGCGGCAGCCCAAGCTGGCGGCTTTGCATTGCCATCAGATCGACCAAATTCGTACCTGGCGCCGTCAGAAAGCCGCCGGGCAAGATGCCGAAAATTTACTGTTGGATTTGCTGCTGACGGTGAGTGCCATTTCGGGCGGCCTTAAGGCTACCGGGTAACGCTCACCGGGTAACGCTTACCGGGCTTGATACGTTAGTGTCGACCCAAGCCGGGGTCCATGACCAGTATCGGTGCCGACGATGATCCGGATCATATTTTTCAACCGCATGCCATACGACCTTACCCAGTATGGAAAACTCTTCCGTCATTGTGATTGTGATGGGGCTGCCCGGCAGCGGCAAGACCTACTTTGCGCAACGCCTGGCCCGGGCGCTCAGCGCCGAGCACATCAGCAGCGACCAGACCCGCAATGAACACCGGTGGCGAGGCCAGTATGGCTTGTCCGACAAGCTAGCGGTATACCACGCGGTGGTGGAGCAGGCCGACGAGGCCCTGGCCGCTGGGCAGTCGGTGGTGCTGGACGCTACCTTTCACCTTGAGATATTTCGCCGCCTGGTCGAGGACTGGGCAAACGAAAAAGACTACTCGATACGCTACATAGAGATCATCGCCGATGAGGCTACAACCCGAAAACGGACCCGCCGCTCCCGTTCCGACAGCGAAGCGGATTACCGGGTATACCAACAACTCAAACGAGAAGCCGAACCGCTGGAGCAAGCGCACCTGCGGCTAGACTCTTCCGATGAGGATATTGATACGATGTTACAACGCACTCTGGACTATCTGACCGATGACCCACGAACAATTTGAGCAACTGCTCGCTAACCCTGGTTTCCTGAGTCGAGAGCACTGCTCAGAAACGGTTCATCCCGAAGTAGCCGAAACCCACATTTCGTACGTGCTTTTGACTAAGTGCTACGCCTACAAGATCAAAAAAACGGTACGGCTGGCGTTCTTGGACTTCTCGACGCTACCGTCGCGTCAATACTACTGCGAGCAAGAGTTGCAACTTAACCGGCGGTTTGCTCCGAATATGTATCTGGACGTACTGCCAATCAGGCAATATGATGAACAACTGTACATTGGGGAAGGCGAAGGGGAGACGGTAGACTACGCGCTGAAGATGAAGCGAATGGACAACCGCCGGGAGATGGACCGGATGCTGATAAGCGGGGAAGTGGAAGACTACCATATCCTGAACTTAGCCCAACGCATCGCCGACGTCCACGGCGCCGCTCCTCCGGCTCGTCCTCCGCTAACGCTGGCGGGCTGGCAGTTGCTGTTTAACCCTCTGGGCGAACTGGCTGATTACGTAGATCGAACGCTGGGCCGCTCCCACGGGGATACGGTGCGGCAGGCCGTCAAGGCATCCGATCAGTTTGTTCGGAAGCACCTACCCCTGATGCAGCAGCGCAGCACCAGGGGGCTGGTGCGTGATGTGCACGGTGATCTGCATAGCAAAAATATTTTTCTGACCGATCCTCCGACCCTCTTCGACTGCATCGAGTTCGAACCGGCCTACCGGCAGATTGATTTGCTCAGTGAGGTGGCCTTTTTGTGTATGGATCTGGCGGCTTACGGCGCGGAATCGCTCAGCGAGTTGTTCTATCAGGAGTACCTAGCGGATGTGGAGGCCAATGGGGTAAGCGGTGTTCGGCACGATGCTTTGTTTACTTTCTTCAAGTTGTACCGAGCCAACGTACGGGCCAAAGTGCTACTACTACAGGCGAAAGAAGCAGACGTGCCCACTGAACTGCTGACGGAGGCAAAAACGTACTTAGCGTTGATGAAGCGATACTTGAACGAGCTGCCGGTGATAGAAACCCCGTAAACGGTAATAAGATCGCTATTCTGCACCCCCTTTCCGCGCCTTCGACGAGCACGGTGGCTTAGTGCCGGGGGTACTAGCAAGACGGTGCACCGCCTACTCGTGTACGACAAAGACCGGACGGTCGGTTTCAAAGAGGATGCTTTTCGTTACGCTGCCCCGGGCAATTCGGTCCCACAGGTTATGGTCGCGCGGAATCATGGCAATCATGCCTACTTCTTCGTCGTGTCGACGCAAGTAGTTACGCAGGCCTTCCAGCACGTCGTTGTTTTCTTCGTGGTGGTAGGAGTGGCGGGCGTGGCGGAGCAGACGGTCGATCATTTCACCCGCCGCCAAGTCTTCTTTCGTGAGGTTGGTAAACTTCGGGGTAATATGCAATAGGTTGATTTCTGCCCGGAAGATGTTGGCTAGCGTGACCAGAATCTGGAAAGTGTCCACGTGCTTAACCCGTTCGTAGTCGGTGGCCAGCAGGATATGGTCTACCTTGGCAAACACTGCGTTTTCCGGGACGGCAATAATCGGACAGGCCACCTGTCGCATCACGTGGGTGGTGGTGCTGCCCACCAGCTTATCAATCACTCCGCCACCGCGGGTACCCATCACAATCAGGTCAATGTTCTTATCGTCCACCACTTCTTCAATAGCCTCTTCGGGCATGTCTTGAACCGAAATTAGTTCGTACTTCACCGAACTGCTGCTCAGGTGGTCCCGGACCAGGGCGTTAAGACTATCTTCTGCATCCTCTTTGATTTGTTGGTAGTCGACGATGGTATCACCACCGTAGGCCCCGGCTACCGGATAAGGGCTCATGTACACGGGATTAGGCACCCGATAGGCGTGCAGGATGAAAAGCTCGGCTTGCGCTGCCTCAGCCAGATGAATGGCGTACTCTAAAGCGCGGGTGGCTTGACCGGAGAAATCGGTAGGGACGAGAATCTTTTGTATCGGTTTCATAAGTTATGCAGGGAAAGGGAGTTAAAGATAGAATTACTGAGCTACTGCCGGTTCGGTTACCGGTGACGGCGATGCCGGTGATACGGCCGGGGGAGCGCTAGTAACCGGTTCACTGGGAATTGCAGTTAGGAGATCAGTGAACTGATTCAGGGTCGCTTTGGCATCCGTGAGCAACCCCTGCAGCAGATAAGCCTCATAGCCCAAGTCTAGTGCCCGAAAGTAGTGATAGATAATTCGGTAGTTACCCAACCGGTACTGGTGCAATAGAATGACGGTCTGGAGGATAATCGCATCGCGACGCGCAATATTTGTCTCTTGCTCCAGTCGTTGAAAGCCTTCTTTAAGAATACCGTTGGCACCGGCCGTGCTGATAGCCTGAGTAGATGCGTTCATCGACGATAACAGCCCCCGCAGGGTGTTTACGCGCAGGCGGGCGTCGGTCATGGAGAAAGCAAGCGCTTGGCGAAGCGGCGGGTGATAGGCTTTGTAGAGAAGTGCCTCCAGGCACATTAAGCCCTGTTTCTCTACGTTGTACTGGCGACTTACCTGATCAATCGCCAATTCGCGGTAATAACAAAGTGTAGTCATGGCGGTAGGTTTTAGTAATACATGAAGGTAGCCAACAATCCGTGCCCAAACCATGCGGTAGATCAGGGAAAACGATGACGTAGGTCATTAAAGGGTAGCTATTCGTGAGGTTGCTCGTTAAATTCTCATTAGGGCGTTCAACAGCTTCATGTTCTCTCCCTTGCTTTTCACAATCAGGACGGGGATTTCACTGTCGCGATACACAATCTTCTCAGCCATAGAACCTATCAGGACCGCCGCCGCGGCCGTACGGCCGCGGGAGCCAATGACCATCAAATCCACCCCATTTTCTTCGGCAAAAGCGTAGGTCAACTCAGCTCGATTTCCGTCATCGGTGGCCAAGTAGACGCAAGGGGTGTCCGACGGAAAATTATACTTGGCCAGAAAGTCATGACCATCTTTCCGGGCGTGTGATTCCATAATCTGCTTAAACTCTTCGTACGACTTTCCGATGCGGGAGTAGCCCGCGGGCACCCGAAACACGTGCAGCATCAGTAGTTCGGTGGATGGAGCGCTGGAAAGCTCCTGAGCCCGTTGCATTGCCTGGGCCGCATGGGCTGAGAAGTCTACCGGCACCAGCACTTTTTTGTAGTCCGAACGAAAGTCCTGGGTGACCAACAGCAGCGAACAGGGGCACCTTCGGGCAATCTTGCTAGACACGATGCCCGACCCCCGCAGGCTTTTCTTGCGTCCCATAACGATCAGGTCTACGTTCTTGATCTTGCATATCTTTAGTACTTTTTCGATGGCGTTTCCTTCCTCGACCAGACACTGAATATCCGGGGCAGCGCCCGTGAAGTAGCGGTTGACCTTCTGTTGGATGTCGCCCTGGATGCTTTCGTCCCTAGGTTCAAGCAGACCGGGGTATTCTTGGAGTAGCTCGGCGGGTAGCTCCAGGTCTTGGCTCACGTGCACGAAAAAGAGGCGCTCGAGCGGTAGCGCCCGGCTCAGCAGCTGAGCGTAGCGAATCAGAGCGTCGTCCATCTCGGTGAGGTCCAAGGCGACCAACACGGATTTAAAGGGTTCGTTAGCGGTCATCTTTATGGTTTTTTTTGGGGTAAAGAGTTTTATAGGGCCGGTTTGGTTGATTACATTGACCCTATCCGGATTAACGTTGGGGTACGAGATTTTTAGCTACTTAAGCACCAACAGGGGGGTAGCACTATGAAAGGTCATCTTTTTGGTCAGGCTCTCTCTGAACAACCCTTCGATGAAACCGTGGCTTTTGGGTAGAATAGCGATCAACCCAATGCCATTGGCGGCACTGTAGTCCATAATTCCTTCTTCTACCTGGCTGTTGAAAGTAGAATGGAAGGTGGGCGAAGTTTCCTCTAGCTTTTTACGCACCAACTGTTGGTAGGCCAGTTCCTGGCTCGTCAGGGTTTTTTGGTCTCTATTTAACGTGATCACGTCAACAGTTAACTCCAACGCCTTCACCAATTCCAGCAGAAAATCCAGCGTATGGTAGTTTGCTTCTTTGCTGTAATCGCACACTAATCCCACCTTTTCTACTGCTTCCAGACTAGTATGATCAGGCAGCACCAACACCGGTACGGATACTCCTTTCACAATTAGCCCTGTTTTGGTCCCCCAGAGCTCACCAAATCCTTTGGCGCCCTTAGTAGCCATGATAATCAGAGAAATGTCCTCTTCCTGAGCAGTACCGATGATTTCCTCATCCAAAAGGCCGATTCCTTTACGAAACTCGTAGGGCACGCTGCTCAGTTTCTTATGCTGATCCGGTAGCTTGTCGAAGGTTGCGTCGATGCGTCGTTCTAGGGCTTGTAAGCTTCGGGTCAACGACTGGCCGGTGTTCCACTCGGTGACGGGCCGGGTATAGGCGTGGTAAATAAGTAGCTTCATGCCAAACTTTTCGGCGCAGGTGATTGCCTGATCCAATGCTTGGTGGCTTCTTTCCGAAAAATCAGTAGGAAATAGGATCGTTTTCATAATTTGTAACTGAAGGTTAAGTAATTAAATGAAGGATCGGATTCGCTATTCCGTACCATCACGAATGGCCAACAGGGGGACTTGGCCGTGGTAGGCCAGCTTCCGGCTCATGCTGCGTTGAAAGAGCTTATCAAAGAGCGGGTGAGCGCGAGGGACCAGCATCAACAGATCGTTACCGTGTTCTTCAATATGCTGTTGAATGCCCTCTTCCACATCCTCCGTCCATACGTAGTGAAAAGTATGCGGCACCAGGTCGAAGACCTTATCCAACTGCTTCGGGCTCTCCACGTCGTGGTCGCCTTTCTTGTACACGTGAATAATGTCGACCGGAGCCGGAAAGTGTTGCGTGAACTTATTGATATAGGTTAGTACGTCAGAGGAAAGCTGCTGCAGGTCGGCTGCAAACAGCAGGCGCTGGAAAGGTGGGAAGGGGGCTTTTTCCGGTACGGCCAGCACCGAGCAGTGGGCGTGGTGAATAATTTTGACGGTATTGCTGCCGAGCAGGTTAGTAAGAAAGCCCTTGCCGCGGTTGCCCACCACCACCAGGTCAATGCGTTCTCGGTCAATGAGTTGGTTCATCCGGGTAATCAGATCTCCGCGCTCTACCAGAAGCTCGACCTCGGGGGCAATGTTCAGCTTTTGGCGCAACGTCTCAAACTCCTGGTATATTTGCTGCTCGTAGTTCTTCAGGGCGTCTCGGGCGATGGATACTTCACCCACCGCGTCGGGCGGAACGTAGTAGACGTACTGTATCCACACCTGAGCCCGGACCAGTTGCGCCAGTTGCAGGCCGTAGGCCAACGCGTGCTGCGCATCTTCGGAAAAGTCAGTCATCAAAAGTACTCGATGAAAGTCCATAGTGTAACGATAGTTGATAGTGGGTGAATACGTGCGAAACTAGCCGACGAGTCGTGCCAAATCAATGACCTAAGTCATGAAAGAGCCGCTAGGTGACAGCGGATCGTTCTTTGCGGAAGGGGCAGGCGATGGGCCGCGCCGTGGTGGCTGCGAACTGCTTCATGACTCGTATCAGAAGCAACTATGACCTAGGTCATCGGTGGGTTCGGGCCAGTGCGCTACTTTTGGGATATGTTTCATCCTAAAATCAGCACGTTATGGCAGTTCATGTTTTTGATAAACACGCGCAGGAGGGCAATACGCTTATCGCCCAACTGGACCGCGAGATAGGTGACGACGATCCTAAGAAGGCCGAACGTATTCTGAAGGTGGTTCTGCACACCTTGCGCGACCGGCTGACGATACAGGAGTCTTTTCAGCTAATGGCTCAGTTTCCGTTGTTCTTAAGGGGACTGTACGCCTCAGAGTGGAAGTATCGCAGCGAACCTTTGCGGATTCGCCAGGTAGAAGAGTTCATCGGACATGCCTCGCTTCACGACCGTTCGGCCGAAAAGGACTTCGTCAATACCGAACGAGCTACTTTTTTGATCAAGAAAGTCTTTCAGGTCGTTGGCCAGTACGTATCCGATGGCCAGTGGCAGGATGTGTTGGATAACCTACCCAAACCACTGCACCCGTTAGTGACCCCAGCCCTAAGTGCTAAATAGCGTTAGCCAGCTTGGGGAAATGACAAGCTAATAGACCATTGGAAAGTAAAAGTTAGCTTACTAACCGGTCTCTACTCTCCCTCTGTCCGTTGCGACCGTCCCAATACCCAACACCCTTACCACCCAGCAAGTCATCCACTCACCAACAACCAATAACCCTCTCTCATGAAAACGATTCTCATTGCTCTCAGTGTTTTTCTTCTTCCCTGGCTCGCCCGGGCGCAAGCGTTGCCGGTGGTGGGCTACTTTACGCAAGAGAAGCAATTGGTGTTTGAGTTTGATGCCGCTCAGCATAGCTACGCCGTACAAGAAAACGATGGCAACGTTGTGCCTACTTCCTCGCTGACCATCTTTAGCGTGGCCCTGGCTGGTGAGTTCAATGGCTGGCAAACCGACCAGTACCCGATGAAGACCAGCGATAGCACCACCTACCGAGTGCAAGTACCCTTGGATTCACTAGGGGCGGCTGACTCGCAGTTTGCCTTTGTAATTAACAACTTCTACTGGGTGGAGCCCACCCTGGAAGGGGTCAACCGCGTACCGGCTCCGTGCTGGCTAATTAGTTCGGGTTCCGTATATACCACCCTGCTGTATAAGCACACTATTGCCCAACTGCTCTCTGACGCGACCCTGACCGACAGCACCGCCCGGCAGTGGCTCATGGAGCACGCTGCGCCCGCTCATACCTACACCCCGGCCGGACTGGACGCCCTCAAGCAGTTTACGCAGAACAAACAGGCCATCGGGCTGGGGCACGACTCGCTGACCACCTTTCCGGTTCGGCTGCGCATTGCCGAGTTGCTGCTCAGTGGTATGGAGTACCCGATGATGGCTTTTCATATCGACGATGAGCGCGCTGAGCAGATCAACCAGTACCTCGACAAGGGGTTTGCGGTGATGAAAGACGACTACAGCCTGGAGGTGATTCAGGTGATGGACTGGAGCTACGAACACGAAGAAGTGGACTTGGTCGGGTATCAGCGGGAGGATATCCGAGCCAGCTTGAACGACCTGGAAATGTTAGCCACCGATGACGGCACCGGGCAACTGGATACGGCTTGGCTACGGGAAGTAAACACCCTGGTAGAAGAAGTACGCTCGCTGCTGGACTTGCAACAGACCTGGGGCCTGTACTACTACGACTCGCCGTCCTTTCAGGAGTATTTGCTGCTGGCGCTGTGCTCGGTGCGCGACAACCTGCCCGAACTGCCGGACGACCGACAGGAGAAGGTTGAGCGGGCCGTAACGGTGATCAATCGCTACCTGACGAATCTGTCCAATTTGAAGAGCTACTACGGGGATATTCTTGCCGAACTAGACGACTACTTTAGCTGGGTGGACACCACGGCCAACGAAGAGCTACAACTACTGGTCTGGGCGCCCAACGAGGAGATGAATCGGGACACGCCCGGTTCGGTGGGGCAGTACCTAGACCAAAAGTACCAGGATCATTACCTGGCGGTGGGGGTGGGCACGTACCGCTTTGCCGAAGCCCCGCTCCCCGCTTCGCTGGAGCAACGCTTCCCCGGGGTGGCACAGGAGCGCGATGCCGGTAGCAGCATGTACGTGATCGACCTACGCGAAGCAGCACTCAGCCCGGAAGAAACCGCCTGGCTGGCCCGCAAAGTCTACCACCGGGAGGCTGACTACCAGCGAACCTTGAACAACGACTTTGACGTGCTGTTGCTGGTTAACGAACCCGAACCCCCGGCAGTACTGAAGTAACCCTGCTACTTCATATCTCTGTAACGGGCTTAGCAGTATACCCTGGCTCGGTTCATTCAAACCGCTGATGGGCACCATCTCTGTTCCTCATTATGTATCTAAAAACACTGGCCTTCGACCTTGATGGTACCCTGACCGAAAGTGACACCCTCTCTGAAAAGATAAAGAGTATGTTGACGAAGGTGAAAAACGAAGGGTTTATCGTGCTTTTGGTGACGGGCAGAAGGTTGCGAGCCATTCCAGACCTCACTTTTTTTGAGTATATCTGCGAAGCAATTGTAGCAGAAAACGGAGCCGTCCTTTACTTTCCCAGCAACGATACGGTTTCCCTCCCCTTTGGTGAGCTGGCAGTAGACGTAAAGAAACAGTTGCTCGCCCTTGACATCCCCCTGGAAGTGGGCATGGCCATTGTCGCTACCTGGACCCCGCATGACCGGGAGGTGATCGAGATATTGACAAAAACCGGATACGCAGCCACCGTTGAGTACAATAAAGGAGCGGTGATGATCCTTCCTCCCGGGGCTTCCAAGGGATCGGGTTTAAGAATCGCCCTGCATGATTTAGGGTATTCGCCCCACAATCTAATCGCCTTTGGTGATGCTCAAAACGACCGGAGTTTGTTCGAGCAGGTGGAACTCTCCGTAGCGGTGGATAACGCCTCCTCAGAGATCAAAGCCATCGCCGATGTAGTGCTCACCAAACCAAATGGCACGGGCATCTGTGATTTCTTGGAGAGCTTGCTGGAAGATCGTATCCCAGCGCGTCGTACCAAACCCCGACTCCAGCTATTGTTTGGTAAAAGGAATGATAAGCCGTTCTACCTGGATTCTGTGTCCCTGCTCAGCGGCAACGTGGGCTTTGCCGGCGCTACCCGAAGCGGGAAGTCGTGGCTGGCGGGGTTCTTGGTGGAGCAATTACTGAAAGCTGAATACCAGGTGTGCCTGATTGACCCCGAGGGAGATTATCAAGGAATTCGTGCTTTTCCCCAAACCATTCTGTTGGGCGGCATCGATGACCATATCCTACCCGTTGGCGATGTCGTCACCCTGATAGAGTATTCTAATATTAGCGTCATACTGGACCTTTCACAGTACCCGCTAGAAAGAAAATTAACGTACGTGGAAGAACTGCTGCGGGCTTTGTACAGCATGCGCAAAAAGTACGGGAAACCTCATTGGATTTTGTTGGATGAAGCTCAGTATTTTTGTCCCCAGCAGGGAGGAAACTTAACGGACTTGATCGCTAATAATCTAAAAGGAGGCGGTATGGGTCTGATTAGTTATCAGCTAAGTCAGATGGCCCCGGTGGTACTGGACGCAATAGACCACTGGATGCTCACTAGCCTGAAGGATCCTTCTGAGATTGAGCTACTGAGAAGCATAACCAACAAAACTACCGAGCAAATTGATTACAACAAGATAGCATCGCTGGTTAATGGCCAAGCATTGGTGGTAATGGACGGCTCATCCCTGGTGGAAGCAGTAGCACCCGGCGTGGTAGAATACAGCGGGGTTCGCCGCCGAATACCGCACGTGAGGCACTTGCACAAGTATCTGCGGGCACCGTTGCCTGAGCCAAAGCGATTCTACTTTCATTTAAACGGACCCGCCAAGGGAGTAAAGCCAGCGGCAAGCCTTTGGGAGTTTAGTGAGATACTCCCGCAACTGCCCCACGACACCATTGAGTACCATTTGGAGAATGAAGATTTTGAAAGGTGGCTCAAGGATACCCTGCACGACCGGGAGCTGGCCAAGCGCCTAAGAAAACTAGCGAGGCGCAACATACGGGGAGAAGAACTAAGGCAGAAACTTTCTGAGCTAGTAAAAGTGCGTTTCTGCGAATTAGAGCAACTAATATAATTTGACACCAAGGACGTTGTTGGTTCGAAGAGTGCTGAGATCAAAGTGGAACAGATCGTAGATTTCCCTGTTATGGCGAGCACTAGTTAATCAGCTTTTCCAGAACGTCTCCTACCCAGTACGCTAAGGTGGCGGCCGTGCCTCCCAGTAGTAAAGTCTCGAGCACCGCCCGGACACGGGAGGTCTGCGTCACCGTCGCCTTCATCCAGCCGATCACCATAAAGGCCAGCGAAGTGAGGGCACTGGCGATGAGAAAGGCACGGGGTGATACGGTGCCGCTGGCGTAGTCGTACACGTAAATCAACAGTGGAATCAAGCCGACCACAATGAACGATACGAAGGTGGCCCCCCCGATGGCCAGCGAGGAGCGCGGCTCTTCCACCATGCCTAGTTCATCCTTCATCATCACGTCGACCCAGCGGTTGCGGTTCGCCGTAATCTGATTGGTAACTTGCTCGAGCAGCGTTCCCTCAAATCCCATCTTCCGGTAGATGTCGCGAATCTCGGCGCGCTCTTCTTCCGGCAGATGCTCCACCTCCCAGTGCTCTATTTTACGATGCTTTTCGTAGTTGTCTTTTTCCGACTGGTGCGACAGGTAGGCTCCGATGGACATCGATAGGCCGTCAGCAAATAAGTTAGCAAAGCCCAGGATGATAATGACCGACGGACTGAGTTCGGCCCCCGACGCTCCGGCCACCACCGCGAAGGTGGTCACGCTGCCGTCGATACCACCGTAGACAAACTCGCCCAGGTAGTCTTGCAGCGCGTGAGAACGGCCCCGGGTGCCATGGCGCTGCTCTTCGGAGGGGGATTGCATAGGAAAGTAGTTTCCGGCTAAAGTAGTCGGATGCCGGTGCTCTTTTTATGATATGAGTCATTGTCTGGCACGAATCGGCATTACATCTTGTGGTCACTATATCGTTAACCCTTACCCCAATAGTTATGACCGGATCGTTAACCGAACAGCAAATGCGGACCCTGCTTACGAGCCAGGTTATCGGGCGCCTGGGTGGCTCCATCAAAGGGCTGCCCTACGTGATACCGATATCGTACGCCTACGAGCATCCCTATACCTACAGCCATACCCGCGAAGGAACTAAGGTGGCGATGATGCGACAGAACAAACAGGTTTGTCTACAGGTAGATCAGATCGACAACCTGGCTAACTGGCGCAGCGTAATGGCCTGGGGCACCTACGAAGAGTTGAGCGAACAGGAAGCGGAAGAAGGGTTGCAGATCATTAAGAATCGGTTATCGCCGTTGACCACCAGTGTGTACAGCCGCAGCCTGCTGGATACGCCAGCCGGAGAGCTTTCGCGGGCCACTGAGGCCCGAGAGGTGATCTTTCGCATCAAGCTGGACATGAAGTCCGGACGGTACGAAAAGTCGTAGTCAGCAAATCGGGTCCATATTCGGGGGATGATACCCTATTGAGCTGTCCTTCCAATCGCCAACAACGGCTTATGCGTGTGGAAGACCATTTGCTTGGTATGGCTGCTATGCAGCAAGCTATCCAGAAACGAACGGTGCTGGGGAATCATCACCAGCAGTTCGGCTTGGCATTGGTCCATATACTGCTGAATACCATCGTTCACGTTTTCACTCGAGGCAAAGTGGAACTGGTGTGGTATGCCTAGCAGGTAATCTTCCAAAGCCTCTCGCCCCTCCGTCTGCTCGCGGGTGAGATCCGCCTCTTCCTTACGAACGTAGAGCACATCAATGGTGGCTTCAAACTCTTTAGCAATCGTTTTAAGGGTGTCCAGTTCGCCTAGCTCCGGTAGTTGCGTCAGTGAGGTGGCCAACAATAAGGTGCGGGGTCGCTCAAAGTGCGCTTCGTGGGGCACAGCCAACACGGGGTAGTGGCTGCTCTTTACCGTGTCGGTGGTTACACTGCCCAGCCAGGCCTTTGCTTTTTCCGCTTTCTGAGTGCCCATCACGATCAGGTCCACGTTTTTCTCCTCAGCCGTGCGGGCGATGATGTCCACGGCCGGGCCTAATTGGGTAAGGCATTCGTAGGGGACTTTGGTGGCGTACAGATAATCGCGCTTTAGCTTCTTCATGCGCTGATCGGCTTCTTCTTTGAGTTCGTCCATACTCACCGCTTCGTAGTAGCCTGCCGGGTAGGCGGCGGTGACCGCGGCGCTCGGAATGTGATAGACATGAAGAATGAATACCTGGGCTTCTACTTCCTTAGCCAGGTCCAAGGCATAGATCAGGGCGTTGTTGGCGGTCAGGGAAAAGTCGGTGGGAACCAGAATACGTCGGATCGGTCTCATAGGGTGTTTGGTTTTTTTGGCTAAGGTCGAGCGGTCCGAACTATTCTGGTATGATCTGTATTACTACTGACCATGACCTAGGTCATTGCTACGGGCGTAGCCAAATGACATCTTAGCAATTAACCAAAACCCCTACGACCATGGAAGCTATTCAATGGCCCGACACCATGATGAATCAACTGGTGGATGAGATTGCCCAGTATGAACCCCGGTTGTTTCGAGAGTTGCACTACGACCGGCAAGCGGTTAAGAAAGCGCTTGCGGCTGTCCTTCACGTGGTAGCGACCCATGGGATACCGGCCGAACCGGAAGCCCATCTACCCTTGCGTGATGAGTCCAGGTATGATTCCCCCAACGAAGCGTTAATGACCCCCGACCCTTGTATCTGGATGCCGTAACCCGTCTATCTCATGCGAAAAGCGACGATTAAACCGGGAGTACAACTGGCCGATTATCTGGCCTATACTGATCTGCTGCCCGCCTTCAACAGCTTTCATAACGAAGCTCTGTTACTCAAGCAGCGCCTGCGCCGTCGGCGGGTGTGGATGGTAAGTTCTACCGAGCAGGGCGGCGGGGTGGCCGAGATGATGCCCCGGATGATCAGCTTGCTGCGGCAACTGGGTATTAAGGCTGAATGGCTTATCCTGGAAACCGATGAGGCTGACTTCTTTCCGTTTACAAAAAAACTGCATAACCTGATCCACGGGGAGGGAAGCCCGGAGATCACCGCCGAGGAGACCGCGGGCTACGAACGCGTTAACCGCCACAATGCTAAGGCCCTGGCGCACTACGTGCAGAAGAATGATATCGTGGTGCTGCACGATCCCCAACCGGCAGGAATGGCCACTGAGCTTAAGAAGCTCATCGATGCTACGATCATCTGGCGTAGTCACATCGGCCTCGACTTTTCCAACGCCGGTACCGATGCCGCCTGGAGCTTTCTGCGTCCGTATCTGGCATCTTGCGATCACTACGTATTTTCGGCACCGGAGTACATTCCGGAAGGACTGTCGGGTAACGTGACAATTATCCACCCCAGCCTCGACCCGCTGTCGCACAAGAACCGGGAGCTCAGCTTGCACAAGCTCACCGGTATTCTTAACAACGCAGGCTTGCTCAGTACGGCCCACCCTACCATCTATCCCGCGTTTAAGCATCCGGTGATCCGCCTGCAACCGGATGGCACCTTCGTATCGGCTCAGCAGGGCGAAGATGTTGGCTTGCTATTCCGCCCCATCATTACCCAGGTATCGCGTTGGGACCGGTTGAAGGGGTTTTTGCCGCTGATGCAGGGCTTCGCCGAGCTGAAACGACACCCCAGCACGTACACAGATGCAGCCCAGAAAAACCACCGGCGCATCGCGCACCGAATAAAGAATGCCCGGCTTGTGCTGGCTGGCCCGGACCCGGACTTCGTGAACGACGACCCCGAAGGAGAGCAGGTGCTCAAAGAGCTGGTTGACTTTTACACGACACTTTCGCCTACGGTGCAGCAGGATATCGTGGTGCTGAAGCTGCCGATGCAGTCGGCCAAAGAGAACGCGTTGATTGTCAACGCCCTACAACGCTGCTCGTACGCGGTGGTGCAGAACTCTTTGCGCGAGGGCTTCGGGCTCACCGCCACCGAGGCCATGTGGAAACGTATTCCGGTGCTGGTGAGCAGCGCCTGCGGTTTACGTACTCAGGTGAGAGATGGTATTGACGGGCTACTTGTTGACGACCCGGAAGATGCTAACCAGATCGCTACTCGGTTAGGGACTTTGGTTAGCGAACCCAAACGGGCCGAGGCGATGGGCTTTAGTGCCCAGCAGCGGGTGCGCGAGCACTTCCTGACCTTTCAGCAGATCAGCCAGTGGCTTACGCTCTTCTCGCGGGTGATGTCCTGACACTAGATGCTGATAAATAATACTAAAAGTCCTTCTGAAAATCAGGCAACGGCTCATTACAATCTACTGTTGAATGAAACAACCGCTATTTTAGCGTAGATTGTTACCGAGATTGAGTAGCCTGAGTCCAAGCAGCAGCATCTTCTTGTACCTGCAGCTAACGGCGGCAGACCGAACATCTCATTACAATACGGTTGAACCCAAAACCATAGAAAATTTCCGTAAACAGAGAGCCTACTGAAAATTCTTTACGGATTCGCTTAGGTCGTAGACCTTCGTATCCGATAGGGCCCATGCCAGGATACTCGATCCTGCCGCCGAGCGGTAGCCGCCCGCACAGTGCACCACCACGGGTTTGCCGGTCGGCACTTCTGGGGCGCGGTCCGAGAGCTCAGGTAGCGGAATATTGATCGCATGATCAAAGAGCAGGTTGCCCTTCGCTTCCGACGTATTGCGCACGTCCACGATGGTATACTCTTCCGGATGCCCTTCAAAGTGCTCCAGGTCCAGCAACTGGCTGCGCTCTCGGAAGTGTTCGGGAGCCACCAGGGTGCCTTTGATGTGCGTTTCGTAGCCAATTTTGGCCGTCCGACGAACGACGCGGTCCCGCTGGGCCTCATCCTCCGTGACCAGGTAGAAAGGTTTATTCGGGGCAATTAAAGCACCTAACCAAGTCTCAAACTTCGCTCCCTCCTGAATATTGATCGCCCCTTTTACGTGTCCTTGCTTGAACAGCGTTTCCGAACGGACATCTACGACCGGGAACCCGGCTTCCAAAGGTTCATCGACTTTGTGGGTGAGGACGCTACGCAAGCTATCTTCCAGCGGGGCGAGTCCCTCCCGGTTGAGTTCTACGTCGTAGGGAAAGTACTGCGGAATAAAGGGCGGATTTTCCAGAATATTCTGAACGAACTCGTCTTCGCTTTGGGCTTGAAAGGCCCAGTTCCGGTCCTTCTCCTTTCCAATCGTGCTGGAGGTTTCGGGGCCCATGTTCTTACCGCACAACGAACCGGCTCCGTGCGCGGGATAGACAATCACGTTGTCTTCGATCTTCTTAAACACATCGTTGATGGTATGGTACATCTGGCGAGCCAGGTCTTCGCGCTTAGCACGCAGGTTGCCCGCCCCCTCGCGCAAATCCGGTCGGCCTACGTCTCCTACAAACAGAGAGTCGCCGGTGTAGACCGAATGAGGATTCCCCGCTTCATCCAGCAGCAGGTAGGTGTTATGGTCGGGCGAATGACCGGGGGTGAACAGGGCGCGCATCGTCACCTTGCCAACCTTCACTTCATCGCCGTCGTCCATCGTCTGGTGCGGATACGAAACTCCTACCTTTGAGTTAATGTAGATGGTCGCCCCGTACTGCTCGTAGAACTCCAGGTGGCTGCTGGTAAAATCGGCGTGGGGGTGGGTTTCAAAGACCGCCACAATGTCACCATCATACTCGTGGACAAAGTCCAGGTAGGGTTGCGGATCACGACCCGGATCAACCAGGGCCACCTGTCCGTGGCTGGCGATGGCGTAAGAGCCGTGGGCTAAGGCTTCGTCATAAAACTGTTTAACTTCCATGATTTCTAAAATTTAGGGTGAATACTGATTTTGTCACTGTTATTTTTATGCTAAGACTAATTCGTTGACTAAGATATAAATAGCCATTATCAGCACAAACCAACCGAAGCCGGTCTTGAGCTTCTCGGCCGCAATAAACCGAGAGGCGTAGGTGCCGATAAAAATGCCGACTACGGCAATGGCGGTAAAGATCAGCAAGAAGGTCCAGTCGATAGGCTGGGTACCCACGTCGCCGGTAAAGCCGATCAGCGATTTAGCGGCAATAATGAGCAGCGAGGTGCCGATGGCCAGCTTCATGGGTAATTTGGCCAGCAGCACCAGGGCGGGAATGATTAGGAATCCTCCGCCCGCTCCCACCAGCCCGGTGAGCACGCCGACTACTGCGCCTTCCAGCAGAATTAGGGGGTAATTGTAGGCGATGGTGCCCCCTTTGCTCTCTGGCTTTTCTTGTCGTGCCGAACGAATCATTGAAAAAGAGGCCAGCAGCATAATGATGGCGAAGAAGACCATCACGGCAATATCTTTGGTGAGGATAAAGTCAGTTCCCCCGGGGACCGGCCACTGGGTAATATGTTCGGGAATGGCCGGTACGATCCAGCGGCGGGTGAGGTAGACGGCGGTGAAGGACGGGATGGCAAACACCAGGGCCGTTTTGTAGCTGACCAGTCCCTGCCGCATGTAGCTGAACGAGCCCACCAGAGAAGCGGCTCCCACAATAAAAAGCGAGTAGGAGGTTGACAAGACCGGCTCCACGCCCACCAGGTAGACCAGGGCGGGGACGGTGAGGATCGAGCCGCCGCCGCCAATTAGGCCGAGGGTAAAGCCAATCACGATGGCCGCGATATAACCGGTTAGTGTTGTCATGGAAGCAATAATTATCGCACCAAAGGTCTACCGGATAAAGGCAAGGGGCAATGACCAAGATCACCCCGACCGTTATTTTTGATTATCTCAACTATCTGTAAATAATTGAATTTCAGTGCGTTACGAAAAATAGAACAGAGCATTCTGGCACTGCTGGGTTAACTCACTAAGAGCTAGCTTATCATGATCTACGTCATTGCTAAGCTCCAGCGCGATGCCTTTATTGAGTTCATGATCAATGACTAAAACCCGGCTACCATGAAGCTACTAGGCAAGAAAGCTCCGAAGAAAACCTGGCAATACCGGGTAACGCACGCCGAAAAAAACGAACTGATTGCTTGGGGAGTGTTAACCGCTACGGTGCTGGGTGCCGCCTTCGTACTGGAACGTCACGCCGAACGATTCTTTCTAATAGATTAACCAAAGACCGATGGAACCCTTTTACCGCTGGATGGTCGGACTGGACTTCACCAAGACCGACGATTCTCTGATTGCGTACGTAGCTTACCTGGCGCAGCGCCTGCACCCGCAACGAATCTACTTCGTCCACGTGCGAAAAGCGACTGAGATACCGGAAGCGATGAAGCAGTACCTGCCCGACGGCAAGGTGCCCACCCGGGAAGCAATTCGGGTAGAACTGGAAGCGAAGGTACAGCCCCACTTTCGAGAGGAAGTGATCGTGCGCTGCGCGGTGTACGAGGGAGCTACAAATTTTGAACTGTGGCGCGAAGCGTATCGTCACGACATTGACCTCTTCTTCGCCGGAAGTAAACCCCGGGACCACGGTCGTGGGCTGCGGCCCCAAAGGTTCGTCCGAAAGTCCACCTGCTCGGTCTGCTTCGTACCGGAGTACGGCGGAAGAACCCTGCAAAACATCGTGGTGCCCACCGACTTCTCAGAAAATGCGGCTAAGTCGTTGAGCACGGCGCTCGATATCGCCCAGCAGCAAACCGACTGTCAACTGCTGTGCCTGCACGTGTACGAACTCCCGCATGCTTACTACTACGACCAGTTTCCTCGGCAGCAGTACGCCGAACTGATGGAGCGCCAAGCCCACCAGGAGTACGAGCAGTGGATAGAGGCTATCGATACCCGAGGAGTGCCTATAGCGTCGGTATTTCGGCTGCTGGAGTACCCCTTCGTGGCTGAGCACATTCAGCGGGAAGCGCAGGCGCAGGGGGCAGACTTAATCCTGATGAGTGGCGGGGGGCACTCGTTGCTATCGCGGATTTTTTTGGGTAGCGAAGTCGATCGCATGGTTGCGATGGAAAAAGCCATCCCGATGATGATTGTCAAAGAAAAAGTACGCGACATTGGTTTTATGGAAATCTTTACGACCTAATGCCTTTATGAAAAAACTATTCTATAGTCTACTGCTGGCCAACGTGGTATTACTAGCCAGTCCGGCATTCTCCCAGGAAAGCGGCTTCGAGAAAAGCAGCTTGGTAATCGTGAAGATACCCAACCTGACGGGCGAGCAGTACGCACAGATCACTACGGCACTATTCCCCAGTGCCCGCTACAGTTTGGAGTATTCTTGCCTGATTTCCGGGGTCATCGCACTGCGTTACTATCACAACTTCACCGAAGAGGCCGATGTGCGTATGGCTATTAAAGCTACGCTACGACGCTATGCCCCCCTTGAGCAGGTGGATGTTATCTACGTAGACATCTCGTCAGAGTCCGATACGCAGTGCTAAAAAATATGACTCACAGTAGAAAATAGATGCTCCGGATGTTTACTTAGAAACGTAGTGGACAGTATGGCTGACGCTAATACGCTTATACCGTAAAGGGGGTAGTTATGTACCGCTTGGGTTGTGTGATGATAAAACACCACGTAGAATTTTTTGCCAGAATGTTAACGATTGTGGAGGATCAACCGTAAATTGTGGATAACGCACGGGTCAAAAGAAGGGTCATGGTAGAGAATATTCAAGAAATCTCGTTTGATATATTTCAGAATTGGAAGTATCGAGTAAATCAAGATTATCCGGACAAGCAAATACAAATTCTGGACGAGCGTGAATTAACCACCGATGTCCAAAACGCTATTTATAATGCGCTAAAAGCTTTATCAGAAGAGAAAAATATGCCTAAGAGGAAAGATCCAGGATATGATTATGGTTTCTTTCTAGGTTTTGTTCAAGGGAACATAAATACGCAGTGGGTGAACAAGTACCTAGCCAAAAGCTCAGAAGTTTACAAAGAACTAATGCTTTTTAAAGCAATCTACGAGTATTTAAATCTGGAGGAGCTGTCTCATTTAAAAGTCAATTCTATTTACGAAGAAATGATGCTGGCTGATTCCAATTTCTTGTTTACGGACTTATCTGTTATTGTAAAAAAGATTGATGAATACAATATTGATGATATTTTGGAAGTGTCAGAAGAAGAACTATCTGTTGAAAAATTTCTGAAGAACAATATAAAAGAAAGAACTCTAGAGATAGTTAATTTTGAGAAGGCAAACTACATCCCCGATTTAGATAGATATTTTCCAGAAGATGAGGTGCGCACGTTAATTGGTTCTTACGGAAGAGGCGAGTTAGATCGCAAGTAGATATCAAAACGACGTAAACCCATCTAAATTTCAGCAAAGGGTTAATCGTAAAACTACTGGGGTATGAGGCTTCATCTCTTGTAGTTTGTATAACCTTCCGCGCTACCTCACTCCGGTGTATACCGCACCACCAGCTTGGTAATCAAAACGGCCAATCCGTAGCCCACCACGACCCCCGTTAACAACACTCCCCACTCAAAACCACCCAGCGGTACCAGGTAGAAGTAGGTGTTCAGGGGCGAATACACGATCACCAGTTGCAGTAGGAGCGAGACCACCAGGCCGGCAATGAGCCACTTATTGGCGAACCAACTGAGCTTTTCCTGGTAACGAATGGCTCCGATCCGAACAAACTCAAACAGGACAATGCCGGTCAGCAACGCACTGCGGGCTACGTCTAGCCCCAGCGGATAAAGAATAAAGAAGACCGCGAGTAGTAGCAGCATCTTCTTGGTGCCGATCAGGCCGATCAACCAACCCAGGCGTTTGTTGATCAGCGGCTCTTTGTCTCGGCGGGGCCGTTGCTGCATGATGTCGTCGGCCGGAGGGTCTACGCCCAGGGCCAGGGCCACCAAGCCATCGGTGAGCAAATTGATCCACAGTAGTTGTACTGGAAACAGCAGTGGCTCATCCAGATCAACCAATAGCGTAGCCACGAAAATCAGCGATACTTCGGCCAGGTTGCAGGTGAGCAGGTAGTCGATAAACTTGCGAATATTGTTGAAGATGGTACGCCCTTCCTTGATAGCGTCTCGCAGGGTGCTGAAGTTATCGTCCAGCAAGATTAAGTCACTGGCCTGCTTGGTCACCTCGGTGCCCTTGAGGCCCATAGCAATGCCTACCTCCGCTTTTTTAACGGCTAGGGCATCGTTGACCCCGTCGCCCGTCATGGCCACACTGTTGTCTACTTCCAGGATTTCCAGCAGGCGCAGCTTATGAAACGGATTGGTTCGGGCGAATATGTTCACTCCTTCGTCTAGCCGTTGCCGAAGCGTCACATCGTCCAGTTGATCCAGGGCCGGGCCGTCCAGTGCCCCCTCACTCTCCAGCCCAATTTGCGCGGCAATGGCCTGGGCGGTCACCGGGTTGTCGCCGGTGATCATAATCACCCGGATGCCCGCGGTTTTACAATCCTGGATGGCTTGCTTCACTTCGTCGCGGGGCGGGTCGATCATGGCTTGCAGTCCGAGCCAGATCAACTGGTCTTCGGTATAGTCAACTTGTTCGGCCGGTTTGTAGGCGAAGCCCAGCACCCGTAGGGCCTGGGAGGCAAATTCGGTGTTTTGCGCCAGAATTTGCTGGCGGCTTGATTCGTCCAGGGCCACCACTTCACCGGCCTGTAGCACCTGGGTACACTTCGCCAGCAGCACTTCGGGGGCTCCCTTGGCGTACACGGTGAGCGTACCGGATTCTTCCTTTCCGGCAACACTCATCATCTTGCGCTCCGAGTTAAAAGCCAGCTCGTTTTGCTTGTTAAAGGGGGGCGCATCGGATAGTAGCCGCTCACTGGCGCGCAGCAGCGCGATTTCGGTTTGCTCTCCGAAGTACTTCGGTTGTCCGGCGCTATCTACCCCTATCTTGGCATTGTTACACCAGCGTCCGCAACGCAGCAGCTGCCGTCCTGTCTCATCCGTACTGCCGGACGCTTCGAGCGCCGCTACCTCGTGCACTTGGTCCTCGTAGTACAGTTGCGTGACCGTCATTTCGTTGTGGGTCAGGGTGCCGGTCTTATCGGTGCAGACGATATTCACCGCTCCGACGGACTCTACGATGGGCAGGCGGCGGATCAGGGCCTTCTTGCGGAACATCACCTTGGCCCCGGCCGCCAAGGCTAACACCACGACGGCGGGCAGTCCTTCGGGAATGGCCGCTACCGCCAGCGAGATTGCGGTAAGCAACGAGGTATAAAAGCCGTACTTGAATACTCCGATGATGGCGATGGCCACCAGAATAATGAGCGTAATAATCGATAAGCGCTTGCTCAGCTGGGCTAACTCAACCTGGAAAGATGACTTCTCGGTTTCCAGGGTTTGCAAGCGGGAGGCCACCTGCCCGATCTGGGTGCGCATGCCGGTGTCGGTCACCACCACCCGGGCGTGGCCGCCGGTCACGTAGGTGTTCATAAAAACCGGGGTATCCGCCTCCTTCTGCACCGCGGCCGACTCACCGGTCAGGATGGATTCGTCCAGTTCCAGATGAAAGGCTTCTACGACAGTGCCATCGGCGGTAACCATGTCACCGGATTCTAGCAGCAATAGATCTCCTGGCACCACTTCGGCCGAGGGGACTTCTACTTCTTGTCCGTTGCGGATAACGCGGGAGCGGGGAGTGGCCATCTGTTGCAGCGCCTCGATGGTCCGCTCGGCGTTGTAGTCTTGCACAAACCCCAGGACACCCGATAACAGCACGATAAACAAGATGAGCAAGGCATCTACCACGTTGGGCTCTTGTCCGGGCAGAAAACCGACCGCCAGCGAGACGATCGCGGCGGCGATCAGCAGTAGAATCAGGGGGGAGGTGAACTGCCGCAGCAGAATCCGAAACGGATGCGCCTTGGTTTGCCGCGTGAGCTCATTATGACCGAATTCTTGCTGGCGACGTTGCGCTTCCTGGGTGGTTAATCCTTGCGTGACGGCGGGTTCTTCCAGGGTATCTTCCATGCTGACGAGTTGTAGATAAAGAGCAGTAAGTTAGCCGAGACGATCCGAGGAGAAAATGATACAGGTCAGCGGGGGGAGGACTTACACAGATTTCGTAAGAGCGTACGAAGGTTTGTACAAATCACCCCAAGGCAGGTAGGCGAAACCTGTTGAAAAGGGGTGGTTAGACTGCTGATATTACTTGTCTACCAGTAAAATATCAATTAGGTTTGTTTATTAACACGTTGGCAACAAGCTAAAAACAAAAAGATATGAAATTAAAAAAGGTAACTATACATAAATACAAGAGCTTTGAGTCTAACCAGTCTTTCGATGTCCAGGATGATATTACAATCTTGGTCGGTATGAATGAATCAGGTAAGACGTCTGTACTTGAATCGATTGCTAAAACTAACTATTTTCAAAATGATCGTAAGTTCAAATTCAATAAGACTCATGACTTTCCAAGACGTGAAAAAAAGAACATGGACAAAAGCGGCATAATGCCGAAAGCAATCACTTGTGTTTATTCAATTGATTCAGAATTACAGGAAAAAATAGAGTCAAAAGTTGGACAAAATGTCTTTTCACTTGACGAACTATTGGTAACCACAAAGTACGAGAACAAAGGTACTTGGAATAACATTGAAGCTGATTTACCGAAGTTTATAGAGAATAAAACTAAAGAACTAGGAATCAGCAGTAAGACCTTAAATGAAAAACTAGAAAAGGTCAATAATTCAGAAGACCTTGACTCTATAATTGGAGAATACAAGGATGATGGAATTATTGCAGGATTAGAAAAACTCAAACCATTCGTGATGAATGAATGGAAATGGGATAACCCCATACAAGAGTACATAGCAAGAGCTATACTAAAGCCTGCAATGCCAAAATTTCTTTACTACGATGAATACTACGCCCTCCCCTCAAGAATAGTAATCGAAAAATTAGAAGATGAAGACATTGAAGAAGAAGAGTTCAAAACCGCAAAGGCACTACTTGAACTAGCTGACTTAAATGCCGAAGACATTTTACAAGCTAGCTCGTTTGAAGATTATGTAGCCGAACTTGAAGCTACTGAAGCAATTATCAGTGATGAACTTTTTAAATATTGGTCAACTAATAACAATCTTAGTATTGAATTTAAGATAGAAGCAAAGGAAGATGTTAAGAAACGAACCATAATCAACAACAATAGACAAGAAGAAATTATTGATGTTAAAATTGTGGAGCATATTCTTGACATAAGGGTAAAAAACCAAAGAACTAGGGTTTCTCTTCCCCTTAAAAACAGAAGTAAGGGATTCAATTGGTTCTTCTCATTCTTGGTTTGGTTCAAAAAGATTCAAGAAGATAAAAATTCCCAGTATATACTTCTACTTGATGAACCAGGTCTAAATCTTCATGCTTCTGCCCAAAATGACATGCTAAAGTTTATTGAAGACCTTTCTGAGAACTACCAGATACTCTACACAACTCATTCACCATTTTCAATCCCTTCTGACAAGCTTGAGCGAGTTAGGACAGTTTTAGAAACAGAAAGTGGTTCGATCATTTCCGATAGTATTCAAGAAAAAGACCCAAACACGTTATTCCCTTTGCAAGCAGCATTAGGATACGACATTGCTCAAAACTTGTTCATAAGCAAGAAAAACCTACTTGTTGAAGGAGTGTCAGACCTAATAATTCTAACAGCTATATCAGGAATTCTAGAAACAGAGAATCGTACTTTTCTTAGAAATGATATCACCATTGTTCCAACGGGTGGTTTAGAAAAAGTAGCAACTTTTATTTCATTACTCCGTGGTTCAAAACTTGAGATAGCTTGCCTCTTAGACACGTTTACCGACCAAAAAGGAAAAGCAAAGCTTGATAAAATGATTGGTCTAAAAATTATTCATAAGAGCAAAATCAGGTTTTTTAACGAGTTCGTAGAGAATAGCAATGAAGCTGACTTAGAAGACCTGTTTGTAAAAGGCGATTATCTAAAACTTTTTAATTCTGCTTTTTCAGAACATAGCGACATAAATGAGACAGAATTGGACTCGAATCTTCCAACTACAATTAAACAGATAAATAAAAAAATCAATAAGGAAAGATTCAATCATTACCGTCCAGCAAATGAATTACTAAAGCTAGGGACAGACAAAAGCTTCTTTTCAAGTGACACCCTTGACAGATTTGAAAAAGTTATTGAAGAAGTGAATAAATTATTTGATTAAAAAAAGCCAGTTGCCAACATTGGGTATAAAAAATAGGGCGGGCAGGGATTTCCGCATGTTTCGATTCCGTAGCAAGCTTAGTCTCAGTGGATAAGTACGGAGCTTCTAAATGCCCTGCGTTTCATACTCGAGACCGTTATCACCAGACCAAAAGCTTGAATGTTTTCGAATAAAAAGTAACAAGCAAACAATAAAGCTTTAGCCACACGCACAACCGAAACGAAAGTGCGAATTTTCATCCCCACTACGTTCACACCGGAACGTTAAGTGCATCATCCCCCATACCTGCCACCCAACTACGGCAGCACGTAGAACAGCACGGCAAAGAAATGGCAGATACTGCCCGCCAGCACAAAGACGTGCCAGATGGCATGGTGATACCGCAAGGACTCCCAGCGATAAAATACTACGCCTAACGAATAGGATAAACCACCCGCGATCAGCCACAGCAGTCCACCGGTGGCAATCTCGGCGACCATGGGTTTAACCGCCACCACGCACAACCAGCCCATCAACAAGTAGATCACCAGCGATACGCGCTCGAACCGACCGGTGAAGAATAGCTTGAAGAGGATACCCGCCAGGGCTAACCCCCAAATGGTGCCGAACAGCGACCACCCCCAGGGACCCCGCAGATTCACCAGCATAAAGGGAGTGTAGGTGCCCGCAATCAGACCGTAGATGGCCGCATGGTCCGCCACCTTAAAGATGCGCTTAACGCGCGGTTGTCGGAAGCTATGGTACAGCGTAGACGCCAGGTAGAGCACAATGAGGGAACTGCCGTAGATGCTCACGCTAACCACGTGCCAAACATTACCGTACTGCGCCGCCCACACCACCAGTATGGTGAGTCCGGCAATGCTCAGCGCAGCTCCGAGTCCGTGGGTGATGCTGTTGGCAATCTCTTCCCGGAAGGAAGTAGGCTTCGCGAGTGGGGGAGTGGTTTTGGTAGGTTTCGTTTTTCCTGACACAGTGTCTTGCTAAATGTACGTCATTATCTCAGCGCAAATATAGTACCCCGGCGGTGCCAACCGGGTTTGCGTTTGTTCACCAAAGCACCGAGCAGGGGAGAACCATGCTAAGCATACTGATCAATGATTTTCTTATCATAACGCTATCCGTCAAGAAAAGCGACAGAAACTAACTCTTCTGCTTCGCGCGTTTAATATCACTTTTTGATAGTTTCGCTTCTATCAATATCTTTATCAGCTATGAGAACTAGGGCGTGTTGACATATAAGCTTAGGCGGTGCTTTCCGAGCGTTTTTGCCCCGCTTTTCGTTGCTTTCGTTGGACGATGCTCTTGCATCGCCCGTCTCAAGCGCCTCAATCAGGACTGAAACACTTTGGAAAGCTCTCACCAATCTATATGTCAACACGCCCTAGCCAAATTGTCAATATTTTGTAGTACTCATACCGGTAATGTATTGATAACTCAGCGATCAAAGAAATAAATAGGCGTCAAATGCTACGTTACGGTTACCCATTGATTTTCGTCTTCATCGTCTGGATGGCTACGCCTATCTACGCGCAACCTTCACCTCTTCACGTAAGCGATAACGGTCAGTGCCTGATTAACCAGGAAGGGAAAGCCGTATTTCTCAACGGGGACACCGGTTGGAAGCTACCCATAAACCTTAGCCGGGAAGAGGCAGCGTTTTACCTGCAAACCAGAAAGGAGCAAGCGTTTAATACCATCGCTATTGCGGCCATTATGGGAGAGGAGCTCACCAATTTCTACGGCCATGATCCATTTTATAAGACAGGCGGAAGGTGGGACCCGGCGCAACCCATTACTACGCCCGGCAATGCTCCCGAAGATAGTTTGGCTTACGACTACTGGGATCATCTGGATTATATCATTGATGAAGCCGGAAAGCTCGATGTATACGTAGTGTTAGTGGTCAGCTTCAACGAATGGGTGGTAGGGTCGAACGATGGACAAGACCGTTCTAAGATTCTCTTTAACGAGACGAACGCCTATCAGTACGGCCATTGGATAGGGAATCGCTATCGGGACCAAACTCATATCCTTTGGATGCTGGGTGGAGACCGGTCTGCGGTGTACGGGGCCAACGATTATACCTCAGTGTTTCGCGCAATGAGTGAAGGCATCGTCGACGGAGTACATCAGGTCAACCAGCCGAATGGAAAGGCTGATTACTCCGGCTTGCTGATGAGCTTTCACCCCCAGAAGGGGCATCCCAACTCGGCCACCTGGTTTCACCATGACCCCTGGCTTAGCTTCAATTCCATTCAAGCTTGCCCGTCTGATCAAGTAGGCCTGATAGCACACAACGACACGTTGCGTCCTGCGAAACCTAGCTGGTTATTTGAAGGTCGGTACGAGCAGTATACTTTCGACTGGAAGGCGTGGCCGATGCGGTTTCAGGCCTATCTGACGGTGTTCGCCGGTGGCTTCGGCCACGTGTACGGGCATAAAGATTTGTGGGCGTTTGAGAAGGGATGGCAAGAAGCATTGTACGCCCCGGGCGGACTAGATATGCAGCATCTGTATCATCTTTTTCAGGTGCACCTGCAGCCTTATCCACTTCAGGATTTCTTGCCAGATCAAAGCTTGCTTGGCACAACCGATCCGGGAAGCGTTTCTGACCAATGTTGGAAGGGGGGAACGGTACTGGCCGCTTACACCGATCGCCTACAGGCGTTGAGGAACCAGTTGGGTACAGCAGCCCTGGTGTACAGTGCTAATGGGCGATCGTTTAACTTGTTGCTAGATTCGTTATCGGCAAACCAAGCATACTGGTACAATCCCCGCACCGGGCGTTGGAATGTGGAAGAGGTAGAGTACGCTGAAAAGCGGCCCTTTCTATCGGCCATTCCCGCCAACGCTGCCGTCGTGGAGTTTGATCCCCCCGGCGAGCCAGGATGGGACAATGACTGGGTGCTGGTGCTAGAAAAAAATCAGAAGTAAGCACGGGGACCATTGATGACCCACCGGATAGCCCATACGTGTAGTTTGTAGATTTGAAAGCGTTAGGGACAAGCTAATCCACAATCCATTGGGGCGAGTAGCTAATTAAGTAGCGTACATGTACAACAAGGTGATGATCACCAGCAGGATAATCATCAGAAAGAAAACGCGCAAAATCTGTTTCATGTTAATTAGTCGATTGGTAACTCACCCGAAAAGTAGTCATCAATTTTGCGGGGTTTAATGCCCTGCGTCACGGAAGTGAATGACCTTAGTCATCGGTGAGAAAGTCAGTGACCTTGATCAGTATTATAGGTGATCTACTTCAGTGCGTAGGCCATCCTAATTGACCTTCTTGCCTGGAGTAACTACTAACCCACAATCATGAAACGATACCCACGCATTTTATCACTTGGCCTGCTGGTCTTCCTGATAGCCGGAGCAACCGGTTGCGCTACCTCCGGATTATTTCCTTCTACCCACCTTACCAACGTTGAGTTATCAGAGAATAACTATCAAATTGTTGCTAAGAATGTGGGGGGCAGGCCAGCGCGGGTACATCCTGGGCGTAAGCGGAGCTTTCCGGGGTGAAATGCAAACCTTCGGCCTGATTCGCATCAGTGGCGAAGGGATGCTGTACCAGGAAGCCCTGGACAATCTGTGACGCAGCTTCGAGCAGCAGTACGGGCAAGCGGTAGAAGGGAGCCGACTGGCTCTGGTAAACGTACGCTACGACACAGAGACCCTCAATGTACTGGGGTTCTATACCAAGCCTACGGTTGCCGTTCGGGCCGATGTAGTAGAGTTTACCAACTGAACAGGCTAATTGCGTTAACTTTCCCCTTAATTGAAAGAACCATGGAAACCGTTCATAGAACCAACTTGCGAGAACTCTCGTCCGACGAACGGCGAAAGCACGGCCTTTCTTCGGGAATTAAGGTGACCGGCCCGCTTCAGGCGGAAGGAATTCGGTGGAACAACAACATTTCACCGGGTTTTATTATCTGCTCGGTCGATGGGCAGCCGGTGGCGGATCTGTACACGCTCAAGCACCAACTGCGAGGCTCATCAGGCGCCCGGATCAGTGGGGTGTACCTCGATGGTACCCACGATACCTACTTCATAGCGCTAATCGTACAGGTGACTGATCTTTTGCAAACCCTGGGGGTTGAGCACCGATATCACGCGCCCGTTGGTGGTGATGAGTTGTTCTGACTTAAACTCAGACAACAAGCGGATGACGGTTTCTTTGGCGGTGCCCAGTAGGCTGGCCAAGTCGTGACGACTCAGTTTGATAAAGCTTTCTTCGTCGCTATTCTTCTTTTCGTACAGTTGGTCTAGCGACAGCAGGGCCTCCGCCAAACGTCCTCTTACCGGGCAGTACGACTGCGCCACCAGTCGCTGTTCGGTAGTTACCAAGTCGCGGCACAGCAGGTGGGTAAAGTGCTGTGCTACCTTAGGGTCTTGGCCAAAAGTGTCCAGGAAGTCTTGCCGAGGGATAAAGGCCAACGTTGTTCCCTCAATGACGGCGGCCGATACGTGGTACTTCATATCGTTGAGCAGGGCGGTGTAGCCAACGAACTCTCCGGCCCCGGCCAGGCGGATGATCTGCTCTTTACCGTCGCTGCCGTACTTATAAATCTTTACTTTGCCTTCCTGAATGTAAAAGAGCCCCCAGGCCGTGTGCCCTTCCTGGAAGAGCATTTGCCCCTTGGCGTAGGTAGTGGTTTCGAAGTCGTGCTGCAGGTGGTGCATGGCCGAGGCGATAGAGGTAGGAACTGCGGGGGTAAACGGTAGGGTGGATAGTAAAGCATCCATAATTGTAGTGGTTAGGTGGATTAGAATACTTCAAAGGTAGGGCAATGGATACTGCCGCAGTAGGCGTGAAACGCGTAAATATACAATTACGGAATCGGCGTAGAAGAACTACGAGAATTGCGTAGAAGGGGGGGCTGGACCCTAGCTGGCGAGTAGGCTACCCTTGATGTGTTCATTTTATGGCTAAAAATGAACACATGATGTTTTTATGTCCAAAAATGAGCGCTATATTGAGGTCGTGTTCACTTTTTTAGGAGAAATGAAGCTATTTTCAGCCAACCCTACATCAAGCCTACTATCATTGGAAATCAGGTAGAAAAATCATCCCGCACCACCCTCACGCGCTATATGGAGGAACTGGCTCAGCAGCGTATCTTGAACCCTAAGAAAGATGGTCGATCCGTCTACTACCTCAACGAAGATTTAATCAGGATTTTAGAGGGATAACTAATACAGCTTAACCTCTGTTCCTGTAGGTTCTATCGCACTGTTTAGCGACATATTCACCCCTTCACTCTACAGGTCTACCAGTTCGTGCTTGATGGCGTAGCGCACCAGTCCGGCGGTGTTCTTGACGTTGAGCTTGAGGATCAGGTTGCGGCGGTGGGTATCCACCGTGCGGGGGCTGATGAAGAGTTTCTCGGCGATCTCGGGGTTGGTGTTCTCTCCGGCAATCAGCTGAAGCACCTCTCGTTCGCGGCGGGTAAGCTGCTCGGGTAATGTAGCATCGCTTTTACGCTGGCTGGCCTGGTACGTCATAAACCGCTGCATCATGGTCGCTGATACGCGCTGGCAAAAGTAGCTTTCCCCCTGGGCTACCGTATGAATCGCCGTTACCAGTTCGTCCATGCCGGTGTCTTTGAGTAGGTAGCCGGCCGCTCCCGCCTGAAGCATACTGGTGATGCGCGCTTCCTCGTCGTGCATGCTCAGGGCCAGCACGTGCACCTGCGGAAACTGCTGCACGATATGCCGAGTGGTGGTAATGCCATCCTCACCGTTACCCAGGTTAATGTCCATAACCACTAACTGCACTTCCGAATGGCGGGCCAACTGCTCCAGGGCTTCGTTACCGTTGGCTGCCTCCGCCGCTACCCGGATGGTGGCAACATCCGACAGCGATGCGCGAATACCATCGCGAATCATTTGGTGATCATCTACGACAAGAATATCAATGGGAGTCATCGGCGATGGGGTTAAGTAGTAGGAATTTCTACAGTGATGGTGGTGCCCTGCCCGGGGCACGAATCGATGGCCAAGGTGCCGCCCAGCGACTTGATGCGGGTCTCTATGTTACGCAGCCCGTAGCTGGTCCGGGGCGTATCGCTGACCGGAACTACAAAGCCCGCCCCGTCGTCTTCCACCAGCAGAACCACGCTGGTCGGATGACCCAGCAGTTGCACGTCGATGCGGGTGGCCCGGGCGTGCTTCAGGGCGTTGTTGACCAGCTCCTGAACAACCCGGTACAAACCCACCTTGCGCTCCTGATCCAGTTCCTGATCCATGTGGTACACCTGTAGTTGCAGGGCTACCAAACTGGCTTCGTTAATCGTTTGGCACAGAAACTCCAGGGCCTTCACCAAGCCGTAGTCCTGCAGTACGTTGGGCATCAGGTCGCGCGAAATAGACTTCACTTCCTGGGTGGTGGTTTGCAAGATTAATTTAAGCTTTCCGAAGGCTTCCTGGTTCTTCTTCGCAAACTGGCTGACGTCCGATTCCAGGGCATTAAGGTGCAACCGAATGGCGGTGAGCGACTGCCCTAGTCCGTCGTGTAGCTCCCGGGCGATCCGCCGCCGCTCAGCTTCCTGCCCCTCGATCAGGGCCTGGTTAACCGCCCGTTCGGCCTTGCGCTTTTCGGTGATGTCGATGCCCGAACTCAGGGTGGCCACCGGAGCACCGCTTTCGTCACGAATCAGCGTATTGTGCCACTCAATAAGGCGCTTACCCTTATCGCGCGTTTGTACCTGGCTCTCAACGTAGGCGACGGGCGGAGCCTCTTCGCTTATTAATTGCTTGAATACCGATAGCACGCGAGGGCGCTCATCGTCGGGCACAAAGGTGGCAAACCAGTCTTTACCGATGACTTCTTCTTCGGGGTAACCCAGCACTTCACAGCCACACTGGTTGATTAGCGACACCGTTTGGTCTTTTTCTACCACCACAAACATGGCAGCGGCCACGTCCAGGTACGTTTGCATTTTTTCCTTTTCCTTCCGAAGGACGGTTTCGGCCCGCTTGCGCTCGGTGATGTCGATAACAATCTGCACCAATACGTGCTGCGTATCGTAACGAAAACCCTGCAGGTGCACCTCCACCGGAAAGGTGCGGCCGTCGTGGTGGGCAAACACCGACTCGAACGAAATCTTGGGCTCTGTTTCGTCCAGCACCCCCTTTATTCGCCGTCGGTAGCTAGCTTCGTCTTCGTGGGGTTTGATGTCCCAGGGATGCAAAGACTGTAGTTCGGGCAGGGTGTAGCCCAAACTGCGCAGGGCCCCCTGGTTGGCCCGCACGAAGCGCAGGGTGGGGGCGTCGATAACGTAGATGGCGTGCAGCGACTCCTGGAAGATGCGGGTCAGCAAGGTATTAAGGTACCGGGTCTCCTGGTGCTCGGTCACATCGGCCACAAAGGCAATGGCGTAGCGTTGACCGTCGATCGTAGCGTGGCTTAAACTAACCTCTACGGCAAACTGGGTGCCGTCGCGTCGCAATCCGCGCAGCCGCCGTCCGATGCCCATCGGCCGCACCTGGGGGGCGGCAAAGAAGTTGTGCCGCAAACGGGAGTGCTCTTGCCTTACCCGGGGCGGGATCAGTTGCTCCAGGGGCTGGCCGATGAGCTCTTCCTCCGCGTAGCCAAACAGCCGTAAGCAGTAGGGGTTAGCCAGTACGATGCTACCCTCAGCGTCCACCATAAGGATCCCCAGGGTAGCCGCTTCAAACAGCGATTGGAAGACGGGTTCGCGGTAAAACGATGGGTTCATGGCCGGAAGAAGCATTACGGTAGCGGGGGCCGACCAAGAAGCAAAAAGTTGAAAGAAATTCCAAGTAAGGGTAAAATCAACGGCCTGAGAGTGTCGGCGTAGCTCTAAACTTACTGTGGTGCTGGCAATTTAGGATAAGTTGTGTAGAAAGTTCGCTAATATATCAGGGCTTATCATAGGTGTCGTAGAGCGCTACCTCTATCATGAAATAAACAGAAAATTTTTCTTTAGGGTATTTGCCAGTTATGGGACAGTTCGTTGTTAATTTTATGCGGTATAGTACTATATACGCAAGCATTACTGATATTTGTCATTCTTTTGGGTGATCAGGCCGGTTAGCTTTGGCCGATGGATGAAACTATTCCCGTACTAATTGCCGACGACCACCCGCTGGTGCGCCAGGGGCTCCGCTACGTACTGGCAGGTACCACAGGAATTCCCGTGGTCGGTGAAGCCATCAACGGCCAACAAGTAATCGATTGGCTACCCACTACACCCGTACGGGTCGTGCTGATGGATATCCGAATGCCGGTGTTAGACGGCATCCAGGCTACCTTGCACATCGTACAACACTTTCCGCAGGTCAAGGTGTTAGGGCTGTCGCTCTACGACGAACCCTACTACACCGCCGATATGCTGCGGGCCGGGGCGCTAGGGTGCATTCCTAAGGGAGTTGCCAGTGAGGTCTTGTTCGCGGCCGTCCGTACCGTCGCCCGCGGAGAACCTTACCGCTATCTTCCCGAAGTTTCTTCCTTCTAGATGCTAACTACCGCTTCGCTGAGGCCCGTTCACGGTGCGAGTGGCGTACGGGCGGCATCTTCTCCGGCAGCTTAGTGCTTGTAAAAATCAACCTTTCGGCCGCAGTAACAGTGTGAGTCGTGAAAAAGAAAGTATCGGGTGCGTTTACAAAGCGTTCGTTTGGATACCATTCTTCGGTGATGCTCGCGCACCAACTATTAAGCGCTTCGCTGATCCATATCATCGTTTTTCTCAATTGAGCACCCTTTCTTTGAGCGAACCAACCTATCGTTCGCTCTATGAAAATTCTGGTGCCTACCGACTATTCGCCCGCCGCTATGAGCGCGCTGCACTACGCCATTGCGTTGGGAAAGCAACTATCGGCCGAGGTGATCCTCTACCACGCGTTTCATGTGCCGGTGGGTGGCGACGCTACTTTCTTTGCGGACGGCGACATGCTCAGGCGTGCCGAAGAAGACGAACAGCGGCGGCTTCAGCAGGTGGTCGGTACCGTACCGGAAATTCACCGGGTGAAGCACCGCCTCCGCACCACACTGGCGCTTCCCCCCGAGGGTATCAAGCAGATGATCAAACAAGAGGGGGTCAACCTGGTGGTGATGGGGTCTCGCGGAGCCAACGACCACTCGGCCGCCTGGCTGGGCAGCACTAGCTATTCGGTGATGAAGCACGCTACCTGTCCGGTGCTGGCGGTGCCTCGGTACACCGCCACGTACCATCCTAAAGACGTAGCCTTCGCTACTGACCTGCAACCCACCGAAGAGACGCCTACCCTGGACATTATCCGTCGCCTGCTGCGGGCGTGGAGCTCCACGGTGCACATCATCCACGTGCATCCGCAGCCCGAAACCATCGATGTTGAGCAAGCCGAAGAGGCCCTGCACCTTGATCACTTGTTTCGCGACGTGCCGCATAGCTATCACTTTCTGAAGGGAAAGGACGCTGCCGACAGTATTGAAGCGTACCTGGAACACCATCCGGTGGACTTGCTGGTGGTGATGCCCCGGCGGCACCCGCTGTTCCAGGGCATGTTTCAGAAAAGCGTCACCAAGTTTCTGACCACCCACGTGCCGGTGCCTCTGCTTTCACTTCGTCAACCCGCCTGATTCATCGTAACCCCCGTAAACTCATGAAGAAGATACTCGTTCCTATTGACTTTTCGCAACCGTCGAGAGACGCGCTGACGGTAGCCCACCAGTTGGCTAAAAAACTTGATGCTACGCTGGTGCTGGCGCACGTACTGGAAATTCCGCTACCCAACGTAGACGTGTCGCCGACCCTGCCGACCGACTACGTCTCGCAGGCCAAGGAGGGAGCCGAAGCGCAAATGAAGGTGCTGACGAAGCGTCAGCGCGTCACTGATGTAGCAGTGGAGTACCACGTATTGAGCGGCAGTCCGTACCGTAGTATCATCAGGGATATGCTAAAGGAGTCGGCCGAACTGGTGGTGATGGGCTCTAAGGGAGCCAGTGGCGACCAAGAGGTGCTGATCGGGTCTAACGCTGAGCGGATGGTACGCCTGGCCCATTGCCCGGTGTTGGTGGTAAAAGAAAAGTTCCGGGTTGATCGGGTCAAGCATATCGTCTTCGCTACCTCACTGCGCGAGTATGACGATGCCGTCATTGCAGAACTTAAAACTTTGCAACAGACGTTCGGAGCGCGCCTGCACCTGCTGCGGGTTAATACCCCGAGCGCTTTTCTGGAAGACCCCTACGCCAAGCAACGCCTGCGGGAGTTTGCCGAAACTCATGACCTTGAAAACTATACAGTGCATACCTACAGCGACCAGGAAGAAGAAGAGGGCATCATCCACTTCGCCCAGGAGATTGGGGCCCATCTGATCGCCCTAACCACACGGGGTCGCCGTGGACTGCGGCACCTGTTTAGCGGCAGCATAGCCGAAGACGTTGCCAACCATACCCAGTTACCGGTGTGGACTCTCAACCTGCACCCCTCCACCCAAAATCAACCTAACGATGATCAATAAAATAGTAGTACCTATCGACTTCTCTGAGCCGTCCGTAGACGCCCTGGACGTAGCTCATCAGTTCGCGAAGAAATTCGCCGTAGCGCTAGAACTAGTGCACATCGTAGAAATCCCCTTACCTGTAGACGAAGAATCAATCGTACGGGTGAAGGTATTTCCCGTGGAGCAGGTACGCCGGATCAAGGACGAAGCCCGCGAAATGATGGAAGCCCTGGTACACGACCATCGCTACGAGGACGTAGACGTTACGTACCGGGTGCAGACCGGCAATCCGTACCGCAGCATCACCCGGGAGTTAGTAAAGAACCCGGCCGACCTGATCGTGATGGGCTCCAAAGGGGCCAGTGGCGACCGCGAAGTGTGGGTAGGCTCTAACGCTGAGCGCATGGTGCGCTTTGCCCGCTGCCCCGTGCTGGTGGTGAAGGAGAAGTTCCGCGTCGACCGGATCAAGCGCATCGTCTTTGCCACCGCCCTGCGCGACTACGACCCGGAGGCCATCAACCGACTAAAAGCAATGCAGCAAGCCTTGGGAGCGAAGCTGCACGTGGTGCGGATCAACACCATGAACAACTTCATGGAAGACCCCTACGTGAAGCGGGAACTCGGGGAAATGGTCGAAGAACATCAGCTTGAGAACGCGACGGTGCACACCTACAACGATATTGCGGAAGAAGACGGGATTATCCATTTTGCCGAAGCGATGAAGGCTGACCTGATCGCTCTGACCACGCGGGGGCGGCGGGGCTTAATGCACCTGCTGGGCGGCAGCGTGGCCGAGGACGTGGCCAATCATACCAAGCTGCCGGTGTGGACCATCAATTTGCGTCAACTGGGAAAGGGAAAAAAGTAAGCCGGAACTACTTCCGTTATTAACAACCTATGCTACTTCGCCGGATGGCTCTGATTGCGGTGCTTGTATGGGGTGGTGCCTGCCGCGATCACTACACCACCGTCACCCCTGAATATCGACCCCTGACCGAGGCGGTGTACGCATCCGGTACGGTTCGGCCCGGTAACGAGTACCAGGTGTTTGCCCCGGTAGGGTAATTCCTACGGTAGAAATTACGGTACCTACGTTCTCAAACACTCCAACCAGGGTACGGGGGTCGGTAACTTGCACCTGGGCTATCTGCGATTCGGGCAAACCTAGTACGTCAAGTTAATTAACATTTCGGGCCAGGGCGACAAAGTTGTATTAATTGTATTGTAACTGCTGGACAATATGGCGGCTTAAATAGCCAGTAGCTTAGACCACTAATTTTGTAGACTTCGGCGTACAATTCGGCCATCGGATAGTTCGGGCTAGCCATTGGTTCGGACCGTAGGTGCATGCTGCTGAGGGTCATATTAAGTGGCTGAAAGATACGCTCGGCAAATACCTGATGCAGGGGTTTACCTTCCAGCTGCTCAATAATTAGCCCCAGTAAGATGTATTCGGTATCGGTATAGTGATAATCGGTACCTGGTTTAAATGTAGCTTGGAAGTGCTGTTTAGTAAACTGAATTAGTTCCGCTGAGAGGACGAGAATAGTAAGTAGCGTTTTCATATCCACGGGGTTTGATACCTGAAGTTGATCAACTATTCGCGTTAAATCCGGAAAAAAGAGGCCGGAGTACGGCCCCTCTGTTTACATTCAGAATTTGAAGTTTACCCCAACCTGCACGTGGTGGGTAGAAGAAGACACGGGTTGATTAGTCTCTAAGTCCTGGTA
>JBASAY010000200.1:0-1785 GCA_049650865.1 Tunicatimonas sp. | reverse complement strand
GAAAATCATATCACTAGATCGGTAATTAAGTATGTGTAGCAACTACAAAATTGCCGATCTTTTCTCTTCTTTGAAAATCCAATCCCAACGCAATATCTTTCTCATCTTTTTGTGTACGGCAGTGAATCACCCCCGTACTGCAAACCAAGCACAGGATTTACCTGTGCTTTTTTTTATGAAAACTAGCAAACAATCCCATCGCTAAACCTTTATAAATACGTACTAAATACGAACGTAAACTTTTTAAACTATGCATACATTTAAGAGCAGACGGAAAGCCACTTTTGCGTACTTTCCGCTAATTGCCGCCTTGCTAATGTTCTCTTCAGCAACCCTTTGGGCACAAACCCAGCAGGAAGAGGTAGCCGCTGCTACCAACCCCGCCGGTGAGGTAGCCGATGAAATTCCTGCGGATGCTCAAAGCATCACGGAGGGACAAACGTTGTTTAGCCAGCACTGCACCGTTTGTCACGGGGTGGGGCAGCAAATTATTGGGCCGGCCCTGGCCAGTGTCCACAACCGACGCCCGATCGATTGGCTGGTCCGATTTATTCAGAACTCGCAGCACGTAATTATTGACGAAGAAGACGAATACGCGCAGCACCTCTACGAGCAATATAATCAGCAGGTGATGCCTAACTTTGAGTTTCTCTCTCGGGGTGAAATTCTGAACATATTGGCCTACATCAAGGTAGAATCATCGTCTACCACGGCGGGGGTAAGTAGCGTATCCGAATCAAAAGCGAATATTACCGAAGACGCACCATCGGACGAAGCCGTTGCCAATTCTTCCTTAGGGCCGGAGCGCGGCGGAACCAGCACGACCACTATTGTGCTGGTGGGAGTTGTGCTTCTGCTTCTTTTGGTTGTGATTGTGATGGCTACCCGCGGAAGATCAAAGTCCGAGGCCTAGCGCCGGGACGGCACCTCGGTGGTAAGGCTAGCGTATTAAGGTAAGTCGGCTACTTGGTCGGCCAGCCAACGCTGGCAATCCTCAAAGCAGGCCGCACTCACCTGATGACCCATCGGGTACTCCCGATAGGTCACGTTGAGCCGGAGAGATTGCAAATACTGGTGGGTACTCCGCCCCAGAAAAACCGGAAGCACCTGGTCACTAACGCCGTGGGTGGCGAAAATAGGAAGTGCGCGCAGGGTTTTATCGGCTACCGCGGGTAGGTCAGGAGTCTTAATCACGTAACCGCTCATGGCCAGCACCCCGCTCACCAGGGTAGGGTGGGTAAGCGCGGTAAGGTAGCTCATAATCGCTCCCTGGCTAAACCCCGCCAAGTAGATGCGGGAAGGGTGGTAAGCCTCCTGAATCTCCTCCAAAAATGACAAAAGCGTTTGCCGTGCCTCGGCCAACTGTTGTGCATTAGGCCGGGGCAGGGCTTGGTCGAACAAGATATCGAACCAGGCGAATCCCCCGTACCCGTACGTCCGCGGCGCGCGCACGCTAAGGATGCGGTAGCGGGCATCAAGGTGCGGGGCGAACGAGAAGAGGTCGTTTTCGTTGCTTCCCAAACCGTGCAGTAAGACCAGCAGGGGTGCCGGTCCTTTAGTCGGTACCGACGGAGCCCTTTCTACAAATTTGAGCGAGTAAGTCATAAGTTTAGCGCGTTGTTAGCCGTGGATAAGCGGTAAGATGCGTAGATTTACGCTGCTAAGGAATGGTGGTAAAATAAAGTACTCAACTAGGCGCATATTCTGTAGCATAGTTTCGGTACAGCGGGATGCGTCTGAATGCGCTGAGAGTCCACTTCCTGTGGGGTAGTTTTGATACCGATA
>JBASAY010000199.1:0-18713 GCA_049650865.1 Tunicatimonas sp. | reverse complement strand
CTGGCGTTGCTGACCTGTCGGATTTGGTGCTGGCGTTGCAGAAGAGTGGACTCGATACTGTGCTCACGGAGGGAGGACCCTACACCGTCTTTGCGCCTTCCAATGCCGCGTTTGCTGCGGCTGGAGTGAATGTGGCGGAGACCGAAGGTGAGCTACTACGCCCTATCTTGCTTTACCACGTGCTAAGCGGCCGCCTGTTGTCTAGCGATTTGCCTAACGGAACGGTAGAGACTTTGTCAGGAGGTACGATTAACGTTAATAATGCGGTGTTTACAATAGCTACTGACAGCGGACAAACCGTAAATCTGACTACCAACAGCACGCTTAACGTACAAGCCTCCGATGGAGTGGTACATATTATTGATACAGTGCTGCTTCCGTAAGGAGTACCGTAGAAGTAGAAAAATATGAAGGGGGTGCGCTACGGTTTAGCGCGCCCCTTTTCTGTTTGGTGTAGTCCGCTTTCTAGTGCGGATTTACGAACTGGGAGCTATCGAAGATGCACTTCTTCAAACCCCTTAAGGTGACTCTCAAAACTGTATCATACATTCACCTTCCAGAGAATACACCGTCGTATTTGCGGCCCATATAGGCCCCCCACTCAATCCTATCGGGGGTGTAGAGCTCTTTCTCTAAGCGATGAATGGTTATTTGTTTGGGATGGTCGCTCTTGTTGTCTACTACCTGCATTACGCAATAAACCACGTCCAACCAGCCATCGTCATCCATATCACCTATCCAGGGGGTAGAAGATACGTTAATGCCCGGTAGGGGTTCGTTGAAGCGAAATATTTTTTGCTGATGAAAATCAAATACTACCAGGCGGTTATAGGGGACCTTTACGTCAAAGCGTTCTTCTAAGTAGTTCACGCTGAGTAGTACGTCATCGTAACCATCCTTATTCACATCGGCTACCACCGGTGAAGCGTACTGAAAGCGACCTAGCGTATCTTCTCGTACGATTGCTCCTGACTGACCATTCACCAAAAACTGAACAGGATCGCGCAGGGTAGGCCACACTCCCTTGCCGTAGTTGGCAAAAAAATCGGGAGTACCTTGACCCGTAAAATAACCGACTGCCGGGGTAGTATAGGCCTCAGCGCCCGCAACACTCGTGTTCCACAGTAGCGCATTGTCGTAACCATCAAAGGCTAACATCCGGCCGTCTACTGCATTAACGATGATATCTAAAATATTGTCGTTAGTAAGGTCAGCCAACACCGGGGGAGCAATAAAGCCCTTCTCTGCCCCGTGGGCTAAAGGGACTGAGGTGCTGAGGTCTTGCGCGACTACTGCGGATAGCGTAGTGCGATACAGATGCCCGCCTACTGTTTCGCCCCCGGTGCCGTAGATTACTTCCAGGGAGCCGTCACCGTCTAAATCAGCCACTACGGCTGACATATAGGTTTCCTTTCCGTCGGGTACCACCGCACTGGCTAATTGCTGGCCGGTGCGGCCACTCACTATCATCAAGTGCCCGGCCGGACGGTGCGGGTCGTGAGGTTCGGCCAGGTAGTCGCCCCCGTTGGCTACTAATAAGTCATCGTGTCCGTCGCCATCCTGGTCGGGAATCCGCTGAGGGTTGTAGAAGTTGTAGAGTCCGGCAGTAGAACCGGGGTCTAGCGAGTCGCCGGCCGCGTAAAACTCCCACAGCAAGGTGCCATCGGTACCGTCGATAGCCATCAGTTCGGCGTATCGTCCTCCAATAAATACTTCATCTGTACCGTCGCCGGTCACATCAAACAGAGCGGCCGACCCAACAATCTGGTCGCGGGCCGACACGTGCCATAGCAGGCGACCGGTGGCTCCGTCCAAAGCAATCACGGCGGTATCGCTGGCGTGCAACTCCTGCCGTCCCGTCCCTAAAACGATGTCCAGCACCCCATCGTTGGTCAGGTCGGTAAGGCGGGGCGACGAGCTGCTACCGATGCCCTCCAGCGTGGTACTCCACGTATCGATCTTCGGGCTACGGTTATAAAGGGCTACGCCCACCGCAGCGAGTAGCACGAGTCCACCAAGAGCAATAAGGAGCCACTTTCTCATGGACTTAGCGATGCGTGGTGTTGGTGCGAGGAAGTCGGGGCAGTAAAGTGCAATCGGTTTAGCGACACCGGACGAGCTTCTTCTCGTCCTTCGGTGATTTCGTAAAAAGTATCCATCGCCAAATCCTTAAAATGCTGGATTTCCGAAGCCTGCCACTGGATGGCCACCTCTTTAAGTCGATCGGCATTGCCGAGCCCCACCTCCAAGCGTAAGGTAGAGGCGCCAAAGCTGCCCCCCGAACCCACGTCGCGATAGATTTTACGAAGCTGCCCCTGCTCTTCTACCGTAAACACCACCCGGGTGCCAATGGCCGAACGGTTAGAGGCGGTACCAACCAGCCGGATCGTTACCCAGTGGTGATCGTCTTGGTAAGGATTCTCAAAGAAAGCATTCTGGAAGACATCGCCCTGGTAAGCACCACCCATTGACATAAGCAAGTCCTGATCACCATCATTGTCCAAGTCCGAGAATGATACCGCGTGGCCTTTCTGAAGATGTCCGGTGCCGGTGCTGGTGGTTACATCCTGAAAGTAGCGACCCTCAGCGTTACGAAACATACGGTTGGGAACCAACGAACTCAGGGTAGGGTCGCCGGTACCCAGGTACATATCAAGCCAGCCGTCGTTGTCCAGATCGCCAAAGTTGGCCCCCATGCTGTAGAGAATACGGTTGAGGTGCGTGGTATCCGACACATCGACGAAGGCGGGATATCCATCCGGGGAATGTCCATCCGGGAGATGTCCATTCAGGCCGTCTCCCTGGTTACGATAGAGTTGACCGGTAGCCGCGTGGTGGGGCAATCCAAGCGCTTCGGCGGCCATCGCACCGGTAATCGAGGGTTCGCCTCCCTTCCAGTAGTTAGCTGCGAAGATGTCGAGCCAGCCATCATTATCATAATCCCAAAACCAAGTGGTGAAGGTAGAATTGGCCTGGGCCAATCCGGCATCTTGGGTTACGTTGGTGAAGGTCGGAATGCCCTCAGCATTGGGGCCATTGTTACGAAATAGAACGTTGGGAGTAATATTGTTGCCGCCCCCGGTAGATAAGTAGAGGTCGGGCCAGCCGTCGTTGTTATAGTCACCGGAGGTAACGCCCTTTACGAATACAGGAGCGACGCGGGAGCCGATGGTACTTACGGTGACCGCCGCCTCCTTAGCCACTTCGCGAAAGGTAGGATGTCCGTCCGGGCCGTCACCATTGTTTAAATACAGTTCGCAGTAATGAAACGATTGAGCGCCCGCTGTCTCATTACCAATAAACAGGTCCAGCCAACCATCACCGTTAAAGTCGTTCCAGGTGGCAGTTTGGGTGGGATGAAACGAGAGCAGACCGGCGGCCTGGGTCACGTCGGTAAAGGTAGGATATCCATCCGGGCCATTGCCGTTATTCCTGAGCAGCGAATTGGGGTGGTGGCCGTACTCCTGAAGCCAGGCTCCGCGCAGCACCAGCACGTCTAACCAACCGTCGTTGTTATAGTCGGCCGGAAGCAGGTTAAGCCCACCGAAGAGGCTGTCCAGGTTGGCTTGGTGCGAGGTTTCAGTAAATGAGCCATTCGCCTGATTGATGAACAAGCGTATCGAGCGGTCTTGCGCCCATTCGGAAATCATAATATCCAGGTAGCCGTCGTTCGTGAAGTCATCTACAACAAGCCCACCGGACAGCCCCCGGAAGTCAAAGCCAATCGCATTTGCCCGGTCCGGAAAATGCTTTGCCGGGAAGTCAGAACGAAAGCTACTATCCGGAATCAACCAGGCGGGGGGCACTTGGTCGGAATACTGGCCCAGCGTCATGTAGGCGATATTAAGTAGCCAACGAGCGCTGAGGTCGTTCGGGTCGCGCCGCAGTATTTCGGTGTAGCGCGCAATGGCCTGCTGCGAACCCTGCGGCTGCTGGTGAAATCCGGAGGGCTGGATCGGAAACAAGCAGGAGGCTGCACTATGATTAATGATACAGTTTTCTTGCTCTCCCTGGCGGAGGTAACTCAGGGCTAGGTAGCTATCGAGTGAGGCACGTTCGTCCTTAGTCAACCTTCCGTCCAATTGCCCAGCATCTCGCGCTTCAAGCAGATCCTCTAGCTCTTCGGCCGCTGCTAGTGATGAGCCGGAACGGAGTAAGTCCAACGCCCTTTGGTAACGGTACGAGGCATTGTCCGGATCGTTGCGCAGCAGGCTGTCGAAGTGACGAATACGGGTAGCATTAGCATAAAAGTTATTGGGATGAGCCACCGTCGTTTGCACCTGCTGCAACAAACGTAGCATGGTAGCATGGCTTTGTTCCTCAGCAGATGGCTGGCAGCCTAACAGCCAACAGATTCCGAAGACGTTAGCCGTTATCCTAAAGAAAATCCTGCCGAAGACCATGTCATCTGTTTGTCACTGCGGAACGATAGCCGGTCTTGGGAGTCTTTGCGAACACCCGAAGGCTGTCGTTATTACTTGCAACTATCCATACCATGTCTTCGTTCCGGCGCAGCTGAATTATATCCTTGGCGTTGCTATCCACATAAAACCCGCTTTGGTCAAGAGGGGTTGTGCGAAAGTCCCCCTGCCCATCGCCTAGCAGCACCTGGCCAATAAATGCATCGTACCGACCTACGTGGGCGTCGGGTGCGTAGCTGTTGCCCACCATTAGCACATCCGGGTAACCGTCACCGTTCAGGTCGTCGGCCACCATGCGGTGCACCGGGGCGGTTTGGGTAATCAGGGGCATGTCACGAAGGGTGAAGGTAGGATATCCCTCCGAGTTGCTGCCCAGGTTTTCTAGGTAGCTGGTGGTTAGCCGTTCCGCCCTGAGCACGTAGGCTTCTTCTAGCTCGACGGTGGTGAACAACTCATCAAACGTAGTGTTGGCGTAGGCCTCGTAGGTGGGGAAGCGGCGGCGCATCATGTTCATCTGGTCGGACAAAGCATCACGGTAGGCCGCCGGATACTGCTTGCCCATAATGTAGTAGGTAAGAATTGGGTCGATCCGCCCGTCTTGGTCGTAGTCTTTGGTGTAGATCTGGAGCGGCTCTTCTGAAGAAGCTTGGTAGCGTGTGTTGAGCCCCAGGTTACCCGCCACGTAGTCGGTGTCTCCATCCTGATCAAAGTCGGCCGCCAGCAAGCAGTTCCACCAACCGGTAGTAGACGACAAGGAAGCGGCTTCGGTAACGTCAGTAAATTTCTCTCCCTCATTTTGAAACAAGGTAATGGGCATCCACTCGCCCACGATCATAAGGTCCAGTTGTCCGTCTCCGCTAAAATCTGTCCACTGGGCGTCAGTCACCAAGCCCAGATCAGTCAGGCCAGGAGCCACTTCCGCGGTGACATCCACAAACCGCCCCCCCTCGTTACGCAGCACGTAACTAGACGCTGGCAGAGGATACTGTTTGGGCACCAGGCGACCTCCTACGAATAAATCCGGATCGCCGTCCTGATCGTAGTCAGCCGCTCGCACGCACGACCCACTGGCGGTAAGGGGTGGAATAGCCGATTGGTCTAGGGTGAAGTTGCCCTGCCCGTCGTTACGGTAGAAGCGATCGAGGTAAGCTGGGTCGTTGGCCGGAAACTCACTTCCGCCACTCACCACGTACAAATCTAAGCTACCGTCTTGATCGGCATCGAACAGCACGGCCCCCAGGTCTTCCGACAGCGAGTCGCCCGGTAAGGCTTGCCTGGCAAACTGGCCGTTTGGTTGCTGCACGAAGAAGTAGCCAGGCTGCCGCTTGGCACCTCCTACGTAAAAGTCATCGAGCTGGTCGCCGTTGATGTCGCCCACCGCCAGACAGGGGCCGTCTTGGGAGTAACGCCGGGGTAGCAGCGGCTCAAACTTGAAGTCAACGAAGTCTTCTTCCTGGTGCTGGTAGTCTAGCGTCCACTGGTCAGATACGTTGGTGAGCAGGGGGGTGGGCGGGGGCGGCGAAGGGGGAGGGGAACTGGCCGTTGCGTCTTCGTAACGGACCGTTAGGGTTTGGTTGGTAGGCACTTTTTGTAGCAACTGATACCGACCGTCGGGCCAGGTAACCTCTACGGAGTCTACCGAAGCAAGCGTGCCCAGCCCGAAGTGGATCGTGTTCTCAACGGTAGACTTATAGCCGCGATACACCGTATGGTGGTGAAACTGCTGCTGTCCGGAGTAGCGCAGGCGTACGGTGGTCTGTAATCCCGCTCGGTTGCCGGAGGGTCCCCGTAGCGCTAGCCGTAGGTAGGTATGTTCCGGGATCTTATCTTCCAGCGTGTTTTCGTAGACAAAAGCTTCATCATTGATGTTGTTGGCTACCACGTCCAGGTCGCCGTCTTGGTCCAGATCGACAAAGGCCGTACCGTTAGAGAAAGAAGGGACCGTCATGCCCCAATCTTCCGACACGTCGCTGAAGGTAAGGTCGCCATCGTTCTTGAAAGCGTAGTTATGCACCTTGGCTTCTTTGAGCAGGGATGCTAGCTTAATAGCTTTCTCATATTTTGCTTCGGCGGTGCCGAACTGGGAGGCCGATGCCCGGTAGCTGGCGTAGTCCATATCGGTCACGTCTTTGGCGTAACCGTTGGTAATCAGCAGGTCACGGTAGCCATCGTTATCGAAGTCGGCAAACAGGGAGCTCCAGCTCCAGTCGGTGTTGGATACGCCCGCCAGTTGACCGATTTCACTAAAGGAAGGTTCTCCCGCCGGAGTAAATCCGTTGTTGAGTTGCAGGGTGTTGCGTACGTACTGCGGGGTATAGCCAAAGCGTAGGTTAAGCGCGAAACGGTCCTCATTAGCCTTGCCAAACATCATCTTCTGCCTAAAGTTATCTTCCGGCAGCATGTCCAACACCACAATATCCACCAAGCCATCGTTATTATAGTCGGCCACGTCGGTGCCCATGCCGTTGTGGGTTTGGTGCTTCAGGTAGTCGGCGGCCCGATCGGTGAAACTACCGGCGCCGTCGTTAATCCAGAGTAGGTCGTTGGTGATAAAGTCATTGGCTACGTAAATGTCGGGCCATCCGTCTAGGTTGAAATCGTTTACTGTAATGCCCAGGCCGTAACCCTCGGTCAGGACGCCTACTTCGCGGGTTACATCAATAAATTTTACTGCCGCAGGATTATCAGGCGAAGTCTCGTTTCGGTAGAACCGGTCATTGCTTATTCCTTCGCCGTCCGTTTTTTTGGGGCGGGCGTTGTTCTGGCTAAACTCTTCCAGTCCGTTGGTAAGCAGGTACATGTCCAGATCGCCATCGCGGTCGTAGTCGAAAAAAGCTGCTTGGGTAGAGTAGCCGTCGTCGGCAAGCCCGAATGCCGCCGCCTGGTCCACAAAGGTTACCTCCTGTCCCGGGGCGTCGGCACCCTGATTGATAAAGAAATAGTTTTTACTGAGGGCAGCGCCAAACTTGCTGGCCACGCATACGTAGATGTCCAGCCAGCCATCTTGGTTGATATCAACCATCGCCACCCCGGTGGCCCAACGCTGGGTGCCTACTCCCGCCGACTCGGTAATATCCTGAAAGCTGAAGTTGCCCTGGTTGAGGTACAACCGACTGGATACTTGGTTTCCGGCGAAGAAGATGTCGTCTAAGCCGTCGTTGTTTACATCGCCCACCCCAACGCCGCCTCCGTTGTAGAGGTAGGTATAGTCGATTACGTTAAGGCTGTCGTTCTCGGTAATGGTGTTAGCGAAGGTGATGCCGCTTTGGGCCGAAGGAACCGCTCGGAACAGCGGTGGCGGGGAGTCGCAGGCAGCGAACACTATCCAGCATAATAGAAACAGGTGGCGTTTGTCCACGGCAGGGGTTGTTTAACAACAATCCCGAAGTTAATCGAAAAGAGGACGGGTAAGAACTTTCCAGAAGAATTTTTGCGATGTTTCTACTGAGACGGGAGGCAAACCTACTTACCGCTCAGTACCACCTGTAATTCAGCAATTGCCGTAGTCGTTTCTTGAGTTACTTCTTCAACAAGGCCGCCCAGGCGGTCGGAGCAAATCTCACCGTTGCGGCACGCCAGCTCAATGGCCTTAGCTTTTTCTAAAGTTTGGTCCATACCAACAAACTGCACCGAGGGCTTTATCTTGTGGGCCAACAGCCCCACCGCCTCCCAGTCGCTTTCCTGCATCTTCTGCTGAATGAGCGCCAGCGTTTCCGGCATCTCTTCAACAAAGCTGGTGATAATGGTATTCATAAAGTCATCGTCCCCATCGCACAGAGCTACGAGGTACGATAGGTCAATTAATGATATGTTCGGGTTCATACAAGCACGTTTATATGGTTATACTGTTAAGGTTGAAGCTTCTTCACGCTCCGGGGCGGCTTCGTCGCCTTCCATTTCCTTGAGATACCGGTAGATAGTTGACTTACCGATGTCCAGCTTGCTGGCTACCAGTAGCACGTTGTTATCGTGTTTTTCTAGAAAATGGCGGATAATCAGGAAGGTGTACTCGCGCATCGTAAGCTCTTCGCTGGTAAAGTTGCGCTCTTTAGCAATACTGTTGAAGGTGACGTGATTGGCCTCTATGGTGTTGTCTTCGGCAAGCACGGCCGCTAGCTCCACGATCGACTTTAGTTCGCGCACGTTGCCCGGATAATGATACTTGAGCAGTTTCTCCTGCGCGGCCGAACTAAGCAGCATCCCCTTAATCTGATTTTCCTGGCAGAACTGGTTCAGCATAAACTTGGTGAGTAGCAAAATATCATGGCCCCGTTCGCGCAAGGGGGGCAGGTGCACCGGTAGGCCTAGCAAGCGGTAGTAGAGGTCTTCGCGAAAGCGACCCGCCTTCACCTCTTCGGCCAGGTTGCGGTGGGTAGCCACCAAAATGCGCATGTGGAGCGGAACGGTTTGGTTGCCCCCGATACGGGTTACCTCCCGCTCCTGCAGCACGCGCAGCAGTTTCGCTTGCAGGTTGAGCTCCATCTCGCCAATCTCATCCAGGAAAATGGTCCCATCCTGCGCTTCCTCAAACTTACCAATGCGGCGGCTCACCGCCCCGGTAAAGGCGCCTTTCTCGTAACCGAACAACTCACTCTCCACCAAATCCTTTGGAATCGCCGCCAGGTTAACCGGCACAAACGGGCGGCTCTTCCGGTCTGAATTATAGTGAATGGCCTTGGCCACCACCTCCTTACCCGTACCGGTTTCGCCCGTAATCGACACGATGATGTTGGTCTTTACCGCTTTTTCGAGTAGGGCGAAGACCTTTTTCATCGGGGGACTGTTGCCAATAATACTATTAGCGAACTGGTACTTCTGGGTGATCTCCTGCTTGAGAAAGTTAATTTCGTTCACCAGGCGCACGTTCTTGAGTGCGTTGTTGATGCTGTTGATCAGCCGGTTGCGGGCATCCTGATCCTTATTGATATAATCGTAAGCACCCAGCTTCAGTAGTTCTACGGCAGTGGTGATGTCTTCCTGAGAAGAGAGAATGATGACTTGGATATCGGGGTTGTGCGCCTTAATTTTCTCCAGAAGTTCGCGGCCGGTGGCATCGGGCAGCGAGTAGTCGAGCGTAACAATCTGGGGCTGACGGTGCAGTTGGTTGAGGCACGCCTGCCCCGTCGTAAACACCTCGTAGTCGAAGTCGGGATTGAGGCTTAGTACGTAGTGCAGAAACTTCACGTACGTGGGGTCGTCTTCCACCGCAAAGATTTTTATCGTCCGTTCTTCGTGCATATCTGTTGAGTTCGTGGTCTTTAAACAGGGCCGAAAGAGCAGTGCGGTTCACAAAAAAAGCCAACATCGGGAACGATCTTGGCTTCTGTAGGGAGGAAGAAGGAAGTGGCTACACGGCAAAACTTTCACCGCACCCGCAGGTACGCGTAGCGTTGGGATTTACAAACTGAAACCCCTTGCCGTTAAGTCCGTCGGAAAAGTCTAACGTGGTGCCCAACAAGTACAGCAGGCTTTTTTTGTCCACCAAGATTTTTACCCCCTGGTGTTCATACACGTGATCGTCTTCCCGGGTGGCGTCGTCGAAGTCCAAGTCGTACATCAAACCGGAACAACCCCCACCCTTTACCGACACCCGCACATGATGACCAAGCGGGTGTCCTTCTTCTGCTCTTAAAGCACTAATCTTGTCTTTTGCTCTGTCAGTAATCTTAATCATAGTAAAATAAAGAGTATTCCTAGGATTTCTTTCTGGTAGTTCTAAGCGAATCTTACCCGTGTAAAATTGTCGTTATTACGTTGTTCTGCAAATCTAACGGATAAACAACCGGATAGGTGCGTTTACCCCGTAAAAATAGGGGATACGCCACTGAGATCGTCCCGTAAGATAAAAAAATTGCCGTACTTTGTTGCGATCACTTTCTGCGCGTATGATTCTTCGTATCGAACACTTGGGCATTGCGGTAGCCGATTCGGCAGCTAGCGAGGATATGTTTGCCCGCCTGCTGGGGAAGTCGGCGTACAAAACCGAGGCGGTGCCCTCCGAAGGCGTGCAAACTACCTTTTTTGCGGTGGGTGATACCAAGTTAGAGTTGATTGCGGACATCCTTCCGGGTGAACTGGTGCACAAGTTTATCGTGAAGCGGGGGGAAGGAATGCACCACGTCGCTCTGGAAGTAGACGATATTGTGGCAGAAATTGAGCGGCTAAAGGCCGAAGGGTTTGTCTTTATCAGTGACACTCCCCGCGCCGGTGCCGATAACAAACTGATCTGCTTCTTGCATCCCAGGTCAACCAACGGGGTGCTGGTAGAGTTGTGTCAGGAGGTGAACTAAGCAACCGAATAAATAAACTTGCCCTATCATGAAAACTTTCGTTCTAAAGTCATTCCAAGGAGCTCTGTCCGATAAGATTCAGGCGGTACAAATACTGGTAAAGTATGATCAGGAAACCGGCCTCAGAGTAGCAAAAGAAAAAGTTGATCAGCTTACAGCGGGTACTTCTGTGCAGTGTACGGTAGAAGAGGAGTCAGTGAGCGGGTTCAAAAAAGCATTGAGCGCTTTACAGATTACGTATGAAACAGCCTAGCAACAATAGTGCGCCTCCCAATGGGTCTACCATCGCTAACGACGGCCCTAACCGCACTGAAATCAGTAGTTTGGGGGAGTTCGGACTAATTGATCGTATTCGTCAGCGCTTTGCGCCAACCCACCCTAGTTCGGTGCTTGGCATCGGCGACGACGCGGCGGTAATCTCAGCGGGTGATGCCTACCAACTGGTGAGCACGGATATGCTGGTCGAGGGTATTCACTTCGATTTGTCATTTACTCCCTTAGTACACTTAGGATACAAGGCGGTGGCGGTGAACGTATCCGATATTGCGGCGATGAACGGCCTGCCGCGGCAAATCACGGTGAGCCTGGGGCTGAGCAATCGCTTCTCGGTAGAGGCGGTGGACGCACTCTACGAAGGAATCGGCTTTGCCTGCCGCGACTACGGGCTTGACCTGGTGGGCGGAGATACCACGGCTGCCCCGGCGGGGCTGCTTATTTCGGTAACTGCCATCGGTACGGTTGTTCCGGAAAAACTAGCGCGCCGCTCCGGCGCCCAGCAGGGCGATATTCTGTGCGTAACGGGCGACCTGGGCGGGGCCTACGCCGGACTACAGGTGCTGGAACGCGAAAAGGTTACCTTCGCCGAAAACCCCGCCGCTCAGCCCCAACTGGATGACTACGAGTACGTGGTGCAACGGCAACTGAAACCCAAAGCCCGCACCGACATTATCCACGACCTGCACGAACGAGGCGTTGTGCCGACCGCGATGATCGATGTGTCGGACGGACTGGCTTCAGAGGTGCTGCACCTATGTCAGCAATCGAAGGTGGGGCTGCGGGTGTACGAAGACAAACTTCCCGTTGACGAGCGCACGCTAAAGGCGGCCGACGAGTTTCGGTTAAACGCCGCTACCCTGGCCATGAACGGCGGAGAAGACTATGAACTGCTCTTTACGCTGCGGCAGGATGACTTTGAGCGACTAAAAGACCACCCGGATATTCATCCCATCGGGTACGTACAAAGCGAGGTGGCGGAAGCACAACTGGCTACTCAGAATGAGCAACTGGTGCCTATCCGTGCCCAGGGGTGGAACCATTTTCAAGCTTAGCCAACGGTAGGGTTGGGGTTTAGTCACAAACCTTTCTTCCTAGCGCGGGTTAAATCGCATATTGATAACCTAACCACAATACTATGCTACAAAACGTATTTTCTACGCTGTTTCTCCAAGTAGGTGACCTTATTGGTGATATCTTCGAATTTGGCTTCTGGGTTGCTATCATCCTGGTGGCGCTGGTAGCCGGAGGGGGTTACTGGTTGTTTAAAAAGTTTCGTGGACCCAATCGCCACTGATCAGTCTTCCGGATAGGGAATAAAGACGAAGTTGGTAAAGTCTTGGTCTACCACAAACAAGCAGCAAAACTCGTCAGGGTTTTTGTACGCTTTTTTGAACTCCTGTTCGTCTTCTACCAGCTTACGCTGCACGAACTCGTCTAGGTAGGTAATGTAGTAGTTCCAGTGGGTAGCCATTTCACGCTTGCCTACCAGCATCTGCCCGATAGGAATCTCTACCTTAGCGATAGGAAAGATCGGATAGTCTGAAAAATCTTGCTTGCGCACTTGGTAAGCAGCCTCTTTCAGGGTGTCCGATACCACCAGAAAATCCTGTGAGATGGTGCCCATGTACTTGCCGCTTAGCTCCGGATCGTTGTTCATCGTTTTGCTAAAAAAGGTTAATCATTTACATTACGCGGGAGCACCGACAAGGTTTAAGCGGCGCAACTCATCAAACACCTTGATGACAAATTAATCCCTGGACTATGCCCGCTATAGTAAGTAGACTACCGCACATTCTCTGTGTACTGGCCGGACTAAGTATCGTCTCGTGCACGGGAATGCGTAGCCGCGATTTCCGCCGGGCGGTGGATCACTCACCCGTATTTAGCCAAAGTTTTACCGGTTTTGCTATCTATGATGTTGAACGAAGGGAGATGGTGCACGAGTACCAGGCGGACAAGTACTACACGCCCGCCTCTAACACCAAAATATTCACACTGTACGCCAGCCTTATGCTTCTGGGCGACTCTATACCGGCCCTTCAGTACCGGCAGCAGGGCGATACGCTATTCTTTACCGGCACCGGTGATCCTACGTTTCTACATCCGGATATCTCCCGCATCGATACAACTTACGAACAAGGCGTTTACTTGTTCTTACGCACACACCCCGGACCCCTGGTCTACGTAGAGCGCCCTACTAGAGATGCTTACTTCGGTCCGGGTTGGGCGTGGGACGATTACGAGTACTACTACTCGACCGAGAAATCAGTGATGCCGATCTACGGTAACGTGGTACGCTTTCAGTTCAAGAAGAACCTGCCGAAGCCGCTGGTCTATCCGGCCTCCTTTACTGCCAGCGTGCAGGGGTTTGCCGACCCCAGTCTCGCTCCGAACTACCTTCGGCGCGCCCAGTACGAAAACCTTTTCTCGTACGGACCTAAGGCTGATACGCTCGTCTTCACCCGGGATGTTCCGTTTATTCAATCAACGCCAACGCTGCTTACGCTGCTGCGGGATACGCTGCAGCGGCCGGTAGCGAAGCACCACGAGCCGTACCGAGGGGAGTACCAGACCTACTACAGCGTACCGTCCGATAGCGTGTACCGGAGAATGATGCAGCAAAGCGATAACTTTCTGGCCGAGCAGTTGCTGTTACTAGCCTCATCCACGCAGCAGGACACGCTTAGCACCCGGTGGGTTATTGATGAGGTAACCGAACGTTTCCTATCGGACCTGCCCGATGCCCCTCAGTGGGTCGATGGGTCGGGGCTATCGCGCTACAATATGCAAACTCCCCGTAGCATGGTGGCTATTCTGCTTAAAGTGGATAGCTTACTGGGTGATAGACGCATCAAGATGATCTTTCCGGCGGGTGGAGTGTCGGGGACGGTAGAGAACTGGTACGCCGGGCCGGATGCTCAGCCCTACGTATTTGCCAAGACCGGCACCCTGGGGGGCAAACACTGCTTGAGTGGGTTTTTGTACACGCGTAGCGGTAAGAAATTGGTCTTTAGCTTTATGCACAACAACTACGTGACCTCTTCATCAGTATTCAAAGCAGCAATGGAACGTATCCTGGAAGAAATTCACCGAAAATACTGATCCCTCTCTGGGAATTTCACTCTTCTCTTCCCAATAAGAGACTTTTTAGATCAGCAATAGATCAGTTATTTTCAGTTCAACTGACTGATATTCAGATAGATATGAAAAAACTTTAAATGATCGTACGAAATTCGTAGTAGAGTAGGCATACCCAAAACTATGATTATGAAATTTGTCTCAATACTTCGCAGCATCGTACTTTCTTTCGCACTCATTGCCACAACAGTGGCAGGCAACGCGCAATCCACTCCTCAACTGCTTAACTTTCAGTCGAGCGTGCAGGGAGGGGGCATCACTTTCAAGTGGGCGATGGCTGATCAAAACGCCGTACGGTCTTTTGATCTGGAGCGAGCAGGCATGGATATGCAGTTTAAAGCCGTAGGCAACGTGTCGACTAAGGCTAACCAGAAGGCTACGTACCGACTGACTGATCAGGAACCACTATCTGGCGTAGCATTTTATCGCCTGAAAATCGTCGGTAACGAAGGTAATATCACTTATTGCAAGGTAGTTAGTCACCAGACGGCTTCAGCGGTTGAAGTAGGGCGTTAGGCCAGAGCACACTTTTCAGCAATCAAATAAAAGTCTACCGAGAGGTAGGCTTTTTTTGTGCTGAATAGCCGACGTTTATGCGAAGTACGCGCTGGTGACTACGAAAAGGCGGGTTGCCCTTTTGCTACCCGTAAAAAGTGCGTACTTTGGCTGCCTAACCAACAACAGCTATGGTTCGGATCTTCGGGGTACTTCTTGCGCTACTCACCGGCATATCAGCCGTTGCTCAATCCAACGATCCACCTGGCGTGCTTCGCCTCACGCTATCGGAATGCGTAGACTACGCCGTGAAGAACAACCTATCGGTGCAGCAAAGTGGCTGGGAGGTAGTTCGCAACGAAGTGGCCCTTCAGCAATCTAAGGCTGATCTGCTGCCCTCAGTTAACGCCAACACCAGCGTAAGCTACAGCGTTGGCCGGACCATCAACCAGTTTACTAACGATTACGTGGAATCGCCAGTGCAGCAGCAGGATATGGGGATATCCGCTCAGGTAACCTTATTCAACGGGCTGCGCCGACTAAACACCATCAAGCAAAACCGCATTGGAGTGGGGGTGAGCGAGCTAAATCTAGCGGCTACTAAGAACGATGTCACCCTCAATGTGATCGCTGCCTACACACAGATCCTACTCAATCGGGAGCTGCTAGGGACGGCTCAGTTTCAGCAACGTACCGTGCAATCGCAACTAACGCGGAGTCAACGACTGGTTGATGCGGGAAGCCTACCGCAGGCCGATGCCCTGCAGTTCGATGCGCAGCTGTCGCAGCGCGAGGTGTCGGTGGTAGATGCTGAAAACAACTTGGCTTTGGCCCAGCTTCAGCTAAAGCAACTGCTGCAACTTCCTTCAGAGCAATCGCTCGAGGTAGTGGTTCCCGAGGTAGAGGTGCCGGAAGAGGCTTTGCTCCCCGCCTCAGCCGAAACCGTATACGACCAAGCGGTTACTAGCTTACCCGCCATCCGCAGCGCCGATCAACAGATTGCCGGTGCGCAGTACGGCATTGCCATCGCCCGCGCCGATTACTATCCGTCACTTTCGCTGGTAGGCGGTTTGGGATCGAACTACTCGAGTTTGGCACCCTCGGTGATTCCCCGACCAGGAACGGAGAACATAACCGAAATTAATCCGAATCCTATCGGTTTTTTTGATCTGGACGGAAGCCGCGTTGAAGTTTTTTCTGAGATAGAATTGCCTGAGGAGAGGGTTGACAATACCTACCTCAACCAACTGGACTTCAACCTGCGGCGCTTTGTGCAGCTTCGTCTGGACATTCCTATCTTTAACAACTGGCGGGTGCGGTCTAGTGTGGCCAATGCTAAAATTGAGATGGAGAATGCGCGTATCAACGCGCTGAACCAGCGCAACGTGGTGCGACAAAACATCGAGCAGGCCTATCTGGATGCTAAGTCCGCTGCCAAGAGCTACTCCGCCACCCAGCGGCAGGTGGCCTCATTGCAAGAGGCCTTTAAAAACACCGAAGCTCGCTATCAGGCCGGAGCCATCGACGCGGTGGATTACAACCAGGCGCAGAACGACCTAAACGGGGCCGAAGCCGACCTAGTGCGCACTAAGTATAATTACATATTCAGCCTCAAGGTGCTGGACTTCTACCAGGGCAAACCGCTCAACTTCTGATGGGTAAATGACCACGCAAGACCTACTGATCACCCCGCTGGTGCTCTTTTTGGTGTACCTGCTGGCCTACGCAACGCGTCCGTACTTTACCGATGCGGTAACGTATCGCTACTATCTGCCGGGATTAACGGTAAAGATTGTGGGAGCCATCGCTGTGGGGTTCATCTATCAGTTCTACTACGGTGGCGGGCGGCCCAGTGGCGACACCTTTAATTACTTCGCCAACGCGGCGGTTATCCACGAAGCCTTCGGCGACTCGTTTAACACCGGGATTAAGCTGCTGCTCGCCGACGGAACCTACACCCCGGAGATATTTCCCTACGCCACCCGCATCTACTGGTTCCGCTCACCCACCGAGTACTTCGTAATTCGGGTAGTGGCCGTGCTGGGGCTGTTCACTTTTCGTACTTACTCGGCCGTTGCGGTGCTGTTTGCGCTACTGAGCTTCAGCGGAGTGTGGGCGCTGTTTCGCACCTTTTATAGGTTCTTTCCGGCGCTTCATTACAAGCTGGCTATTGCTATCTTGTTTGTGCCCTCGGTGGTGTTTTGGGGGTCGGGCATTTTAAAAGATACCATCACGCTGGGGGCACTAGGCTGGGCTACCTGGGCCATCGCACGTTTGTTCATAGCGCGAAAAGGGGTAATCGTTGCTGCTATCGTCTTGCTGCTGGCGCTGTACACTATTTACGCTGTTAAGATTTATATTGTGCTGTGTTTTTTGCCCGCGGCGCTGCTGTGGGTGTTCTTGGCCAACGTTAGTCAGGTGCGCTCGGTGCTGGTTCGTAGTCTGATTACCCCGCTCATGCTGGTGGCGGTGGTCGTCCTGAGTTACTTTGCCGTGGTATCCATCGGCGAAGACAACAATCGCTACGCGGTGGATAAGCTGTCGCAAACCGCCGAAATTACGGCGCGTTACCTTACCTACGTGGGCGAAAAGCAGGGCGGCTCAGTATACACGCTGGGCGATAATTTTGACTTTAGCCCGGCGGGGATGCTGCGCAAATTTCCGTTGGCGGTAAACGTAACCTTGTTTCGGCCCTACCTGTGGGAAGCCTATAACCCGGTGATGCTCCTCTCGGCGCTAGAGAGCCTGATAACGTTGTTGCTTACGGGGTATATCTTGTTTCAGGTAGGCATCCGCCGAACCCTGAAGTACTTGGGGGCGCGGCCCATCGTTTTGTTTTGCTTACTGTTCGCGGTGGCCTTTAGCTTTGCGGTAGGCATCAGCACCTACAATTTTGGTTCGTTAGTGCGGTATAAGATACCCATGTTTCCTTTTTACCTAAGTGGGCTATTTATTCTGCAACACCTTGCCCAATATCGCCCCCAACCTAACGCCCGCCCCGCGAACGCATGAAGCCTTGGATCATCCTTTTTGTGGTAAGCAATTTCGTAGCCACTACGAAGCTGCTGGCCCAGAGTAGCTACGCTCCCCTCAACGAAGACTACTATCACCTTATCGAGCGGTACGAGATAACGCACGGGCAACAAACCACCGGCTTTGAGACTAGTGTAAAACCCTATCGCCGACGGGCCATCGGTCGCTTCGTTGATTCCCTGAACCTACCCAGCCCTTCTCCTCCGGATAAGTTTAACCGCAGTTACCTAGCCAACGATAACTGGGACTACGTACGTACCGCCGATTCGCTGCGGGAAAATCCGCTATTGACCTACTTCTTTCGTCGTCCGAGTGACTTTTGGCACCTTCATCGAGAAGAACTTACGCTCCACGTGAACCCCGTGCTGCACTGGGAACTGGGCCGGGACGGAAGCGGTGAGGGACTGGCCTACACCAACACCCGGGGAATTCAGGTGCACGGCACCATCGACAAAAAGGTAGACTTTTACAGCTACCTGGGGGAGAACCAGATCGTGTTTCCCGACTACGTGAACGACTACGTGCGGCGTACGCTCACCGTGCCCTACGAAGGCTTTTGGAAGGGCATCGCCGACGGACGCGGGGTAGACTTCCTCACCGCCCGCGGGCACATTGGCTTTCAGGCTACCCAAAACATTCACTTCCAACTGGGGCACGGAAAACACTTTGTGGGGTCGGGCTACCGCTCGATGATCTTATCCGACTTCACGAATAACTACCTGTTCGTGCGCATCGATACCGATGTGTGGCGCCTGCATTACACCAACATCTTTGCGCAACTCACCTCTGACATTGTGGGCAACCCTACCGGACTTTTCGGTACCGTAGAGTTTGTTCCGAAGTACATGGCGTTTCATCGGCTGGGCGTCCGACTGGGGAAGCGGGTAAGCGTGGGAGCCTTCGAGGCCGTGATCCACGGCGATGCTTCGGGTGATTTCGACTTCGACTACCTAAATCCTATTATCTTTTACCGGGCTATTGAGCAGCAGGAAGGGAGCACCGGTAATGCCCTGTTGGGCCTGGATGCCAACGTGATCTTGGGCAACAGTCTAACGTTCTA
>JBASAY010000198.1:0-8575 GCA_049650865.1 Tunicatimonas sp. | reverse complement strand
GGGTGTAGTTGGCTGATAAATAAAGGTCGCGGTTGCGCAGGTTCACGTCCAGGTTGCCCACCGCGAAGCGCATCCGGCTGGCGCTAAAACCGCCGTTGAGGGCCAGCGTGGCATGCGCGTACTGCGTCCGGAAGTTGGCCACCGTGAAGTTGCGCTGCTTGCGCTGCCGAAACGTGCCTTCGCCCGAGGGGTGCCGACTGGCAAAGCGGTACTGCTCGCTCACTGCGTAGTTAAATACTTTGAGGGTAGACCGCTCGCTCAGCGCGTGCACGTAGTGCGTCCCGAAGTCCAGCGTCTGAAAGCGCTTGAGGTCTTCCAGCGCCCGGTCGTTGATCACTTTGAGTAAACCGGAGGGCTGGTAGTTGCTAAATAGCGACAGGCCTACTTTTTTACCGACCCGTAGCGTGGCGTAGGCTCCCAGGTTGGCCGGAGACAGTGACAAGCTACCAGTCGCCCGCTCAGGAAGGCGATCTACGGTTTGCAGAGAGATGAGTCCGGCCGAGGTGTTGCCAAACTCCAGCGGCGGATTGCTCGGAAACACCTGCAACTGCCGGATGAGGCTAGCGTTGAAGATACTGAAGGTGCCAATGCCGTTAAGCTGGGCGAAGCGCACCGCATCGTAGATGGGCACGTCGTTCAGAAAGATGCCCGTCTGCGCCGGACTGCTGCCGCGCAGACTGATGTTGGCCGATTCGTCCAGCGTGGTGGCAGCTGGTAGAGAGTTCACGGCCAGCAGCGGATCGGCCTTGGCGTTGGGGTTGGTGTAGATCTCCAACTGCTCAATCTTCTTGATGCTAAACTCTTCGGCTACCAGGCTAGACGCCCGCACGGTCACCGTTTCCATATCCTGCGCGAAGGCGACCATCTCCACCACCAGCACTAGGTTGGCGGGATTCACTGGCACAACTTGCTCCTGATAGCCCACGAACGTGATCATCAGGCTGTCGTTGGCCGCCACGGTGAGCGAAAACGCGCCCTGCTCGTTGGTGCTGCTGCCGTTCCGCCAGTCGGATAAAGCGTAGACGTTGGCGCCCGGCAGGGGTTCTTGCGAGGTGGCGTCGAGCACCCGGCCGTTGATTGTTAGTTCGTCTTGCGCGAGGGTAGCAAAGGAGGAGCTAACAAGAACGAGTAGGAGGACTAGCTTTTTCATAGTTAGGCAGTCGCTTCTTTCTTGTTCACCCCATGCTTTTGTACCCTTTTCAGTCCATCCCGGTAGGTGTAGACCATAAATCCGATAATAATGATCACTCCCAAGACCGAGGGTAGGTACTGGCTGTGGGGTTGATACTCCTCTAGCACGGTTCCGGCGAATGCGGATAACAGCCCACTAAAGGCACTGATCATTTTGTAAATATGCTCATAGAGCCAAATCCGTTGCGCTGCGTAAATTTCTCGCGGAATCAAGTACCGAAAGAAATCGTACAGAATTACCAAAAGCATGGCCCCCACCGTGCTGTAAATCACAATCGGTGACCAGATCATCCCAATTGAGTGGAAAAAGTAGAGAAAGCAGGCTAGGGCGGATAGACTGACCAAGGCGACGATAATGTCTAACGCTCGGGGCACGTTCGATTTGAGTTTTAGCGCCCGGTATCCCGAGAAGGAAACATAACCTGTCAACACGGTGATCACGAGCAGGAAAGTGTTTCGCCCGAAGACAAACACTCCTAGCAAGCCAGTCACGATGACGATGGACAAGCAGGCTAGAAAATGGTTTCCGCACCCATTATGCACCTTGCCACCCTTGGCGCTCAACAGGGCGACGAGTCCCAGCATCAGGGCGGCCGTTCCGGTTAAGATGTGAAGCGCAATATTTGCTTGGTGTACTGTTTCCATTGTTTCTTTCTGTGGTGCAGACTATTGGATGTAACTTTTCTAGTGCGCGTTTGGAACGCGTTCCAAACGCGCACTAGAAAGAAGGCGCTTTCGCTTACTTCGTTGAAGCTTGCGCCGTGGGAAGCAGCTTGTACTTCACCCACCCAAAATCGGGCTCTACTTCCAGTGCTTTGGTGAATGTTTCGGCGGCTTCGGCAGGGCGCTCGGCCTTTTGGTAGGCCTGCCCTAGCCAGGCTAGGGCATCCAGGTACTGCCAGTTGCGGGTGTGATCAGGCTGGGCTTCGTAGTACCGCACGGCTTTTTCAAAAGCGGTTACCGACTCGTCCACGTCGCCCCCGAACATGGCGGGAGTGAAGAGCAGCGAGCCGCCGCGTTGCATCCAGGCTTCGGGACTTTCCGGGTCGGCTTTCAGGGCTCTATCAACCAGCTTTTCGTTTTTTGGACCCAAGTACGTAGCCTTCCAACTGTTAAAAGCCATGGTTGCTCCGTTAAGCCGCGCCATCTTGGCCAGCGAGCGGGCATCGGTTTTATCTTGCTCCAGCAGCGTTTCCAGATTATCTTCCAGATCGTCGGCTACAGCGTTATAAGTGGCTTCGTCTTGGTTGGCCAGGGCGTAGACGAGCAGACCGGTTTGGGCTTCAGTAATGGCGGTGAGTTTCTGCGTCTCATCCAGCGAAGCGTCTTGTTCTATCTTCTGAATAGCCTGCTCCCAGGGCGCTTTGCTGACGGTAAGGTAGCCACGGTAGAACAGTTGCTGCACGTCAGCACTTACTTGAGCGAACGTGGGCAGGGCGAAAAGGGCAATGAATGCAATACTTGATACTAGCGTTTTCATGATCGTTGGGTTTTGGTGAATGAATGCTTCAAAGAACGGGGAACCGGAGAAGGGCGAGAAATTTGGTTGACGAAGCGCATCCAGCAGTTGACAACCCGTAAAGGGGACTCGCAAGTCGCCTCTACGGGTTGTCAAACCGCCACGACGGTCAAATGTGCATTTCGTCAACTGTCCGGTGCGTTTGGTCAATGAATGTTTTCTGCGTACTTTTTCTAGCGCAACTTTGGCACTATGAAATCTACCTCGCTTCGCGCTTCCGCCCCCTACCGCTTCGTGGTTCGGTATAAGCTCTACCACATCCTATTTTGGGTGGGCTACCAGTTGTTCTGGACGGTGCTATTCAACAGCGACAATATCTTCACGTGGGTCACGGCGATTTTTATAGTACTGCTATCCGTTGCCCAGGCTGCCGGGGCCTACCTGAACATCTACTACTTTGTCCCGGTGTTTTTGCGCAAGCAGCGCTACAGCCGGTACGCCCTGGGCTTTTTGCTGTGTCTGCTTATCTCCTGGGTGCTCACCACTCTCAGCTACCAGGGAATGTACTACGCCATCAACGGCGATTGGAACGTGGCCGGAAATTGGTTTCGAGGAACTTATCCGCAGTTTTTGGGAATTATGATGCTGCTAGCGTCTACGGCCATCATCTTTGTGATGATCGTCAAGCTCACTAAAGACTGGGTTAAAGGTCAGCGCCGCACGCAGCAACTGGAGAAAGAGAAGCTGGAAACCGAACTCAAGTTCTTACGCTCGCAGTTCAATCCGCACTTTCTGTTCAACACCATCAATTCCATCCACTTCTTGATCCGGAAAGATCCCGAATTGGCGTCCGATACACTGGCGAAGTTTTCGGATTTGCTGCGCTATCAGCTCTACGAGTGCAATGAAGCGCGCATTCCGCTCAAGAAAGAGGTGCACTACCTGTCTAACTTCGTGGCACTGGAAAAGCTGCGTAACAGTGAGCGCCTGTCGGTGTCGCTCGACGTGAGTGAAAACGTGAACGGCGCGCAGGTGGCTCCCTTCATCCTGATGCCTTTTGTGGAGAACGCCTTCAAGCACGCCTCCAAGGGCAAGCAGCAGGAAAACTTTATTCGGGTTTCGCTGCGCCAGTCGCCGCGGCAGCTGGAGTTCGAGGTGGAAAACTCCAAGGAGACTGACGCCAGCAGTACCCGCGAGGTGGTGCACTACGGGGGCATCGGCCTGGTGAACGTGCGCCGCCGCCTGGACTTGCTGTATCCCCAGCGACATACCCTGCGCATTGATGAGCACGACCGCACGTACGCCGTGCACCTAACCCTCGACCTAGATGAAAATTAATTGCTTGGTGATTGACGATGAGCCGCTGGCCCGCGAAGGACTGGCGGGCTACGTAGCCGACTTAGACTTTCTACATTTAGTAGGGCAGTGCGAGTCGCCCCTAGAAGCGGGTACGCTGCTGGACACGCAGGAGGTAGACCTGATCTTCTTAGATGTGCAGATGCCCAAGCTCAACGGGATTGATTTTTTGAAAACTCTACGCCATCCGCCCCTGGTCATCCTCACCACGGCCTATCCGCAGTACGCCCTGGAAGGCTACCAACTCGACGTGCTCGACTATCTGCTAAAGCCCATCACCTTCGACCGCTTCTACCAAGCTGCCAACAAGGCCAAAGCCCAGTGGCAGTTGCAGCAGCAAGCTCGTACAGCAGCGGCTGCCCCAACCAGCGACCCTAACCTGCCTAAGGCCACCGACGACCACTTCTTCGTGAAAGTGGAGCACAAGTACGAGCGCATTGCCGTGCGGGACATTCGGTGGGTGGAGGCCATGCAGAACTACGTGGTGATCCACACCATACAGGACAAATACATGACGTTAGTCACGCTGAAAAGCGTGGAAGAGCGCTTGCCCGCCGAGCGGTTTATTCGCCCGCACAAGTCGTACCTGGTCGCTCAGGATAAAATTACCGCGGTAGAGGGCAACCAGATTTTTGTGGGGAAGCAGGTGATTCCCATCAGTCGGCACTATCGCGAAGCGGTGATCGAGACGCTGATCAACCAGAAGTTACTAAAGCGTTGAGCGACACTGGTTTCGGAGCGCGTAGCAACCTACCGGACGGTTGTCTCGTTGGTGCTTTTTCCGTATTTTTAGAGCATGAGAAGAGAAATCCTGTACCGGGCACTATTGAGTCGGTTCGACGACAAGGAAGCCGAAACCATCGTGCAAGAAGTTGCCTCGTTGGAGGATCAAAACATTGATCGCCTGAAAGAGATTTTTGCTACCAAAGAAGACTTGCACCGCGAACTACGCGTACTCTATAGCGATCTGTCTAACAAATTTGATAGCAAAATTGACGGTCTTGCCGCCAGCACGAACAGTAAGATTGATAATCTTGCCGCCAGTACGAACAGTAAGATTGATAAAATCTACTGGTTCATCTTGGGGCAAACCGCTATCATGGTGGGGCTTATTCTGGCCATCTTGCGGACCGCCAACGTATTTTAAGCGAACTGCTTGCTTTACCCCACTCTTCTAGGGCGTGTTGACATATAGATCAACGAGAGATTTTGAGGACGGTGTTCGTCTGATTAAGGCGCTTGAGAAGCGCGATGCTGAGGCATCGGGCGCCGAAAGCAACGCAGAACAGGTGGAAAGCGTACCAAAATCGCCGTTTAGGTTATATATCAACACGCCCTACACCTTTATCGGCACTGAGATGCCGTATGCTTCTAGTGCCTGGGGCTGCTCGCGGAAAGCCATCCGGGCGGTGGTGCGGAAGTCGCTCACCCACTGTCGTAGTTCCTTCTGCACCTGCATCTTATCCTGCGTACACTGCTCCGCCAAGCTTTTCTTGTCGGCCCGCTCTTGCTTAAGCTGAAGCAGCTGAGTGGCATTGGTGTAGGCCTGCTGTAGTTCCTTATCACTTACCTTGTAGTTGGCCAACGACACGCCTCGGTCCTTTAACTGCCGGTAAAAGTAGATCATCTGTCGCACCCGCGCCCAACGCCTCGCGGCCAAGCGATCGATTCGGAGGGCGTGCAGCAGTTCGGCATCATGGCGAAAAGAAGCCTGTACCACCAACACGTGCTCCCGAAACTGGTCGCTTACGGCCAGCAGACTCGCGTTTAGTTGCTGCGAGAGCGCCCACTGTTCGTCCTGGCAACGGGTCTGCGCTTCTTGCTTCTAGCTAAAGGTTTTCAGCAGCGCCTTGCCCGTGTTAAAGCGGGCGGGGCCAAAGCCGAACATCGCCAGTTGCTGTTGCCGCTCGGGGTTATTTTCAGTATTAGTAATGGCCAGCAGAGCCGCCTCTTCTAAGTTGTCTTGTCGGTATAAGTTCATTTGCTACAGATTTATAAATGGACGGGTAAAGTAAAGGACGGGCCGGATAACAACCCTATTCTTGTCGGGCAGGAGCTTACGACGTAGTTTTTAGCCCAAAAGTGCACTAAAACGGTCTTTTGGCTGAGTATTGAGTGCCTTGGGCGTTCAAAAAAGCGCGACAGCGCTTCCAAAAGCACCTCGACCATGCATCTACCAACGCACAAGCCCGGAAACTTACGTATTCTACCCGCCAAAGCACTCTTCTGCCCACTCCGGCGGCCTCGCCTACGCAAAAAAGGCCATTAATGCCCCCGGAAGCACGCCGATCATGCATCTACGCGTTCTTCTGTCATAAAAATGCACATGGCGAGGCAAACGCAGACTCAAACGCCCAGCGGTGTCGCAGGGGAGGGGCTGTCCGATGAAATAGCAATTTAGAAAGAACGCGGCACGCCGAGGCTAATTAAGTCTAAGAGCCTTCCATAAAAATTTATTCGCGCAACCCTATGCGCTCTACTGTTGTCATCCCGACTGGGCATTCCCACAAGGAACCTTTTACGTTGGTGGCACTACCTTGGTAAATTGTAAAAAGGTCCCTACGGGGGCGCCCAGTCGGGATGACAGGGGAAGGATATGAAGAACGGCGTACGCTTGACCGTTTCGAGTTTTATTAAAAGACCGTGACAAAGGTTGCAGACTGGCATTCTTTCTCACTCGTTATGGCTATCTTTAATAGTGGAAAAGAGCATACAGAACTTATCCGCGTAACTGACAATTAGATAAGTGGGTTGGTCATGAACCAAGTTGCAACCATCAACCAGCCATACTGAAGTTATGTTGAATATCGACGCAGTGCATTTGTATAGGTGTTGGCAACAAATATAGAATCATGAAGCACATCTATATCGTAGGTATCCTTCTTCTAAGTTCTTGTGGAATAGATAAATCAGAGTCAGTTAACCAAACTACTTCCAGAGAACTTATAGAAGATGACTCAGTTGCTGCTGAGGTTAAAGTCAAAAATGAGGAACCGCTACCAGAAACTTACGAAACAGAGCCAATGACATTTGATCTAGGGCGCGAAAATTTACTTATTGATACCTGTGCCTTCTACTACGCATGTGATTGTTGTTCTGGAGATCTGATTTTGAAGTCTGATCTATCATTCTACGATGTAAATTATTGTATGTCTGATGTTAGCTTGACGTACGGTAGTTACGAACTTCTCAATGATACCTTGACTCTAAATTTTGACGGAACCTGTGTTAAGAAAGAATATAATTGGGCAAATGAAGTAGACACCTCAGCAGTCGACTATTTCATCACGGATACATTACTCAATTCTTCAACTCGTCAATACATTGCAACCAATTGCGGGGAAAAAGTGAAATTGACAAAAATTGATGGTGATGAAGTGGGGGTTGAGTCGGGCGAAGATTATCAGGATTTGATTAAAACTTTAGAACAAAACGGCCTAATCCCCAGATTAACAGATATTGTGAAGAAACTGCAATCAACACCGCGCAGTAGTCAGCTTGACGATTGATTGACTTGTCAGAAAACAGAATAGATAGCTCATAGCGCGGTGTACGATACTAAAAAAATGATGAAACCAGCCTACCTGACCGAAGAGAATATCAACGCTTTCATTACCGCGGCGCTGGCCGAAGACATCGGCGAGGGTGATCATTCGTCGTTGGCGGCGGTGCCCGCTGAGGCGCAGAGTCGGGCCCGCCTACTCATTAAGGCCGAGGGGATGCTGGCCGGGGTAGAACTGGCCTCGCGCATCTTTCGGGCGGTAGACGCCTCGCTGCAGGTAGACGTGCACCTGCCCGATGCTTCGGCTATCCAGCCGGGCGACATTGCGCTGGTGGTAGAAGGCCCCGCCCGCTCCATCCTGTCGGCCGAGCGACTAGCGCTCAACTGCCTGCAGCGCATGAGCGGCATCGCCACCTACACCCACCGCCTGCAAAGCCTGATTCGGCACACCAAGGCCAAACTGCTCGACACCCGTAAGACCACGCCTAACTTTCGCCTGCCCGAAAAGTGGGCGGTGGCCATCGGGGGGGGCACCAACCACCGCTACGCCCTGTACGACATGGTGATGCTCAAGGACAACCATATCGACTTTGGGGGGGGCATCCGAACCACCATCGAGAAAACGCAGCAGTACCTGCGCGATCACCAGAAAGATCTCAAAATTGAGGTGGAGACGCGCAACCTGGACGAGGTGCAACAAGTGCTCGACGTAGGGGGCGTCGACGTGATCATGCTCGACAACATGACGCCCGACGAGATGAAGCAGGCGGTGGCCCTGGTAAACGCCGCGTCCACGGTAGAACGGTGCGAAACCGAAGCCTCGGGCAACATTAACGAAGATACCATCGTGGCGGCTGCCGAATCGGGAGTAGACTTTGTGTCGGTGGGGGCGCTCACCCATTCAGTGCAAAGCCTCGATATGAGCCTAAAGCCGTTATAGGGCGTGTTGACATATACCCTAAACGGCGATTTTGGTACGCTTTCCACCTGTTCTGCGTTGCTTTCGGCGCCCGATGCCTCAGCATCGCGCTTCTCAAGCGCCTTAATCAGACGAAAATCGTCCTCAA
>JBASAY010000197.1:0-15278 GCA_049650865.1 Tunicatimonas sp. | reverse complement strand
AGGAACTGGACCTGTTTTTCTTTGCCACCGAAGAAGAAAAGCGGCGCAAGAACGTGAGCATCGAGGGCGGCGACGTGATGATGATCAGTCCCGGACACCTGCTGGTCGGCATCAGCGAACGCACCTCGGTGATGGCCATCGACTATTTGGTGGAGGGCCTCTTTGACAAAAATATCGTTCCTAAAGTGTCGGTGGTTAAAATCCCCCAACGACGCTCTTACATGCACATCGATACGGTGTTTACCCAGGTGCGGCGCGATCTGTGGATTCTGTTTAGTCCCTTCTCCAAGGAGGAGCTTACCCACCGTATCAAAAATTTTGATTTTGCGGGCAATTTATCCGAGGCCCACACCGGACCGGTGCACAAGGTAGAAGTTACGCAGTTTTTGCGCGAAGAACGATCCGGCGGTCGTTACGGCGTGGTGGTAAAGAAACTGCCCTACCTGGATGACCTCTTCGAGCAGATCAGCTGCCAAGACTACGGGGCCGAGCGCTGCGACATCATTCCCTGCGCCGGGGGCGAGTTTCCCGACAGCGAGCGGGAGCAGTGGACCGACGCCTGCAACTTCTTGGCCATCCGTGAGGGCGTGGTGATCGGCTACGACCGCAACGTGAAGACCGAGGAGGAATTCAGAAAGCGCGGCTTCGCCGTGATGCGCTCCGCTGACATTATTGAACGCGTAGAGGAGGGAGAAAGCATCGACGAGGTGGTAACCGGCGACACGCTGATCTTACTGCCGTCGGGCGAACTATCGCGGGCCCGGGGCGGCACCCACTGCATGAGCATGCCCCTGCTGCGCGACGACGTAGCCGTTTGGGTTTGAATTAGTCGACAGTCGATAGTCCATAGTCCATAGTCCACAGCAACAGACGACTATCGACTACAAACTGTGGACTATCGACTGTCGACTATTGACTATAACAACCATGAAAAACCAACAGCTTACTGATACGATTCTGATGATCCGGCCGGTGCGATTTGGCTATAACATCGAAACCGCCGTTAACAATCACTACCAGCAGTTTTTGGTGGGGCTAAGCGCCGAGGAAGTTCAGCAGCGCGCCCAGCGGGAGTTCGATGCGTTTGTTGCGCTGCTGCGCCAGCACGAAGTAGACGTAATTGTGGTAGAAGACACCCCCGAGAAAGACACGCCCGATTCTATCTTTCCGAACAACTGGATCTCGTTCCACGACGACGGCACGGTGGTCACGTATCCGATGTGGGCTCCCAACCGACGCCTGGAACGGCGAGAAGACATCGTTGGAATCCTTCAACGGGAGCACCGCTTTTCCATCACCCGTAAGATAGACTACTCTCACTTCGAGAACGAAGAGCAGTACCTGGAAGGCACGGGCAGTGTGGTGCTCGATCGGCAGAACCGGATTGCCTACGCCTGCGTATCGCCCCGCACCCACCTATCGCTACTCGAGGAATTTTGCGCTGAGTTTGGCTTCCGCCCGGTGGTGTTTTTTGCCTCCCAGATGACCGAGCGCGGCTTTGCCGAGATCTACCACACCAACGTGATGATGAGCATCGGGGCGGAGTTGGCTATTTTTTGTAGCGACGCGGTGCGTAATAAGTGGGACCGCGCCCAGGTGCTCGATATTATCCGCCAGAGCGGTAAAGAAGTGGTACCCATTAGCGTAGACCAGTGTAATCACTTTGCGGGCAACATGCTGCAGGTAAAATCTCGCACCGGAAAAACTTTCTTGGTGATGTCGGAGCAGGCCTACCGTTCGCTTACCGCTGAGCAAGTGCATCAGATTGAGCAGCACACCACCATTTTGTATAGTTCGCTCACTACCATCGAGTTCTGCGGCGGGGGCAGCGCCCGCTGCATGATGGCCGAAGTGTTTTTGCCCAAAAAGTAGGTGAGTTAACCTTCGAAATTATGGGTTGCTAATCAGATTTTGATGATTTGGAAGGAGGCGTATTGGGAATTACAAAGGTAAAGGTGGTGCCCACTCCGCGTTCGGAGGCTACCTCTACCTCACCCTTGAGCTTGTCTACGGTTTCTTTCACAATGTAAAGGCCCAACCCCGATCCCTGCCGCTCGTTGGTGGCGCGGTAGAACATGTCAAAGATTCGGTCGAGATGTTCGGCCCCAATGCCAATCCCGTTATCAGCAATGCGTACCCGGGCGCTTTCTTTGTTAACCGCAATGTCTATTTCTACCAGTGCCCGGTCTACTTTGCTGTTGTTATACTTAACGGCGTTCGAGATCAGGTTACTGAACATCACCTGCAGCCGGTTCGCATCCGAATAAAAATCGACCTGCTGGTCGATGCTCGACTTCATATCAACCGGTTTGTCTTCGTCCATAAACTTGTGCTGCTCGAAGATGGTATCTACCATCTCCTGGAAGTCGATGCGCTCGTGCTTAACCTCCGTGCGGGCGTTGCGCGAAAAGTTGGTAAGGTCCTGAATAAAATTATCCAGCTTATCGGCGCTCTTCTTCATCAGCCCCAGGTACTCCCGGATCAGGGTAGGCACCTCCTCCATGCGCGACAGGTTGATCAGCCCGATGATTGAGGTGAGGGGTGCCCGCAGATCGTGCGAAGCACTGTACACAAAGCGGTCTAGCTCTTGGTTAATCTTCAGTAGCTTTTCGTTGCTTTGCAGCACCCGGGCTTCGGCTAGCTTCCGCTCCGTAATATCCTGAATCACCCCGTAGATACGGATAAAGTTACCGTGCGAGGCCTCGCGTCGCCCCTGGGTACGTACCCACACTTCGTGTCCTTTCTGCGTAATAAGCTTCAGCTCAAGGTCGAAGTTCTCACCCTGCGTAATGAGTTGCTTGATGGCTCGTTTGATGGTGGGGCGATGATCAGGGTGGTAGAAGCGAATCGCTTTGCGCAGTGAAATTTCGGTGTTAGGAGGCAGATCATGGATGCGATAGGTTTCATCGGTCCAGCTTAGGTTTTGGGTCAGCGAGGTAAGTTCCCAACCACCCACGTGGGCCAGTTGACTGGTGTCTTCCAGCAGTCCTTCGGTTCGGACTTCGTCCGACACATCGCGGCCCACTCCCTGAATTTCGGCAACGCGCCCCGACGAGTCTACGATGCCCACGAATTCCCACTCGGTCCAGAAGTAATCGCGTTGCTTGTTTACGCCCCGAATCTTGTTAGAACGGCTCTCGCCCGGGTACTTCACACAGTCGCGCGAGCTGGCAATGCACTGTTTCTCATCGTCCGGATCGGTGATGAGCGAAAAGTAACGACCCAGTAGCTCTTTCTCCTGGTAGCCGTACTTAACCAGGCAAGCGTCATTTACGTAGGTAAATCGCCCGTCGAGGGTGGCCCGCACCAGGTAGCTGGTCTGTGAGTTAGCAATGGAGCTGAGACGCTGTTCGCGCTGCAGCAGTTTGTTTTCGGTTTCTTTCTTATCGGTAATTTCAGCGAAGTTGGCCACTGCCCCGTACAGTTCGCCTTTGTTATTGTATAAGGGTGCAGCGTGTACACTGAGCCAACGCACCTGCTCACCGAACTGAAGGCCGCATTCCACGCCTCGCACCGTTTTCTCTTCGCGAAGGGCGGTAGCCAGCGGCAGTTGGTGCGTCTGAAAGGGGTGCCCCTTACTGTCTAACCGCATCCACAAGTTGTCGGAAGAAGACTTTCCGATAATCTCCGGTTCGCTTACCCGCAGCAACTGACAAGCCACGCCGTTGGCGTAGGTAATAATCCCTTCCCCATCTACCAGTACCACCCCAAAAAGCAGGTGGTCCAGTACGTTGGTGTCTCCGCCAGGCGTGGTGGTGGCATGAACGGGAAGTGGGCTAATCATTCTGTCTTGTCAGCGTTAATCATAGTGCAAGCTTGGGCTGACAATTTACGGCATGGAGTTTTACCCAATCGCCATATTTGGGCGCTAAAAGCTCTCGGGTAATGTTTACTTTGGATTTCACCGAAACAGCAGCGCGCCCTGACTCATCCAACCGAATTTTCAGTAAAAAATGACGAAGACAGTTACCAGCAGTTCTCCTTCGTCAACCCGTCGCGCAGTGCTTGCAGGTAGTGCGTTCGGGGGATAGACGTTGCTCCCCACCGGGCAAGATGGGGGGTAGCTACCTGGCAATCGACCAGGGTGCATCCCCGATCGCGCAAGCGACGTACCAGGGTGATAAAACCAACCTTAGAAGCGTTGCTCACCAAAGAAAACATAGATTCTCCGAAAAATAAGCTTCCTAACGCAATTCCGTACACCCCGCCTACCAGGGCACCCGCTTGCCACACCTCAGCGGAGTGGGCGTGCCCCAATCGGTGCAGGCGCACGTAAGCGTCGCGCATCTCTTCGGTAATCCAGGTGCCCGACTGGTTCGGTCGTTTCATCTGCTGGCAGTGCCGAATTACGTCCGGGAAGCAGGTGTCGTAGGTAATCCGGAAGGGCGATTGGTTGAGTAGCGACCGCGTACGGCGGCCCACGTGCAGCTGATCGGGATAGAGCACGAAGCGGGGGTCGGGCGAGTACCACACAATGGGTTGCTCCTCATCGTACCACGGAAAAATACCCGAGCGGTAGGCGAGCAGCAAACGCTCGGGCGACAGATCGCCCCCCACGGCTAAGAAGCCCTCGGGACCCGCCGCCTCTACCGGCGGAAACTCTAAGCGACGGCTTAGCCAGTACATCGCTAGCGCTGGGTGAGTTGCTCGAACGCCTGCCGGGCCCGCCCTGACTTCAGCGACGCCTCCGCTTGGGCAACACCCTCGCGGGGCGTCGAAGCTATTCCGGCGCAGTAGAGGGCTACCCCAGCGTTGGCAACCGCCACCTCGTGCTGGGCGGAGGTTCCCTTATCCGAAAGAACATCGGTAAAGATGCGGGCGGCATCCGCAACAGAGCTGCCCCCGGACAGGGACTCAGAAGCGTGGGTGCTCAGCCCCAGATCTTCGGGGTTAAGCAGTTGCTCGCCCCGCGGGGTAATCATTTTAAAGGGACCGGTAAGCGAAATCTCATCGTAGCCGTCCAGCGAATGAACAATAACAAACCGGGTATCGGTTTGCTGGTACAGGTAGGCGTAGAGGCGGGCTAGTTCCAGGCTAAACACTCCCACTAACTGCCGCTTGGGGAACGCCGGGTTCACCATCGGCCCCAGCATATTAAAAAACGTCTTCATTCCCAACTCACGCCGCACCGGGGCTACGTTTTTCATGGCCGGATGAAAGAGGGGGGCGTGTAAAAAGCAAATGCCCGCTTCGTCGAGGCTTTTTTTGAGCGCTTCCGCATCGTTGGTAAATTCGTAGCCGAAGTGGGACAGCAGATTGGAAGAGCCGCACACCGACGATACCGAATTGTTGCCGTGTTTGGCCACCTTCTGGCCCGCCCCCGCCACAATGAACGAGGCGGTGGTAGAGATGTTAAACGTATCCTTGCCGTCGCCACCCGTGCCGCACAGGTCGATGGCGTCGTACTCGTCGATGGGCAACGGCACGCACAGCTCGAGCATCGCGTCGCGGAAGCCTTCAAGCTCATCGACGGTGATGCTACGCATGAGGTATACGGTGAGAAATGCAGCCATCTGACTGGCGTTAAATTCGCCCTGCGCCAGGCGTGTCAGGATATTTTTTGCATCGGCGCGGCTCAGCGACTGGTAGTCAATGAGGTTGTTAAGAATGTCTTTCATAGCGGGTTAGGTTCATCAAGGGTGTTGCTCCGGGGAGGTCAAGTATTCGTACTCCCGCTCTACCCGACAAATGCGGGTTTTGTAGGCAGCGTACCAGTGGGTGCGCCCTAGTTGTTGGGCCAATTGGTGGTCGGTTTGCTGCTTCCAACGATGAATAGCCTCCTGGCTCGCCCAGTAAGATACGGTGATGCCGACCGCCTCCCGGGCAGATTCTACGCCCAGAAAGCCCGGTTGCTGCGCAGCCAATGCGTACATCTTTTCAGCCATCGCCGCGTAGCCCTCCGCGTTTTCGTTTCTCACGGAGGTGAAGATAACGGCGTAGTACGGCGGTGAGGGAGTTGATGCGATCATATTATCAGATTGTGTAAGAACATGATTAACCATGTTCTTACGGGCGTTCCAACCACTGTTTAATCATATCCTTGCCGTGCTCGGTCAAGATGGATTCAGGGTGAAACTGCACGCCGCGCACGTCGTGCTGCCGGTGGCGCAGGGCCATCACCTCTCCCTTGATATCGCGCGCGGTCACCACCAGATCATCGCTGAGCGAATCAGCCGCTACGGCCCAACTGTGGTAACGACACACCCCGAAGGCGTTGGGAAGTCCCTGAAATAAGTAATCCACCGGTTCTTCAATAAATACCCGGTCGCCGTAGCCGTGCAGCACCAGGGGCATGTTGTAGAGCTTGGCGCCAAAGGCTTCAGCGATTCCCTGGTGACCCAGGCACACGCCCAGGATGCTTTTCTGTGGGGCGTAGGTAGTAATCAATTCCATCATGATGCCCGCTTCCTGCGGGATGCCCGGTCCGGGCGACAGCAAGATTTTATCGTAGCGGTCTACGTCGGCCACGCTGATCTTGTCGTTGCGGATCACGTCCAGCTGCGCATCGTAACCTAGTTCCTTAATGATGTGCACCAGGTTGTAGGTAAACGAATCGTAATTATCTAATACCAGTATTTTCATGGTTCTTTTAGTTAGCTGATTTCGGTAGCCTGCTCTAGTGCGGTTCGCAGGGCCGCCAGTTTGTTATTCACCTCCTGCAGTTCGCTCTCCGGGTCCGACTTGGCCACCACCCCGGCGCCGGCCTGGTAGTAGAGCGTGTTGTCCTGGCTTAAGAACGAGCGAATCATGATGGCGTGGTTAAACAAGGGATTATTCTGCTCGGCGTGGAAGCCCATAAAACCGATCGCTCCGCCGTAAAAACCTCGCTTCCGGGGTTCGTACTGGTTGATCAGCTGCATGGCCCGGTGCTTGGGTGCCCCCGACAGGGTGCCCGCCGGAAAGGTATCAGCCACTACTCGTACAGGTGAGGTGCCTTCCGTAAGGTGCCCCGTCACCTTCGATACCAGGTGAATCACGTGCGAGTAGTACTGAATCTCCTTGAAGGTCTCTACGGTCACGTCTTTGCCGTTGCGACTCAGGTCGTTGCGGGCCAGATCGACCAGCATCACGTGCTCCGAGTTTTCTTTGGGATCGTCGATGAGTTGCTTGGCCAGTTCGGCGTCGGCCGCGTCGTCGCCGGTGCGGCGGAAGGTGCCTGCGATGGGGTAGATGGTGGCGGTGTCTTCGTTGATCACGATCTGCGCCTCGGGCGAAGAGCCAAATATCTTGAAGCTGCCGTAGTCGAAGTAGAACAGGTAGGGCGAGGGATTGATAGAGCGCAGCGTGCGGTACACGTTAAACTCATCGCCCTGAAAAGCGTGCTGAAACCGGCGCGAAAGCACAATCTGGAACACATCGCCCCGAAAGCAATGCTCCTGCCCCTGACGAATCACCCGTAAAAATTCCTCGTCCGAAAACGCACTGGTCTCCTCGCCCGCCAGGCGAAACCGGTAGCTCGGAATATTTTTATTGCTGATGAGCGACAACAGGTTGTCCATCCCTTCGCCGCTAGTGGCCTGTGGTTCGTACTGGTGCTCAAAGAGGTGTAACTCGTTGCGAAAGTGGTCGATGGCAATCACGTAGCGGTACACCGCGTAGTGCACCTCCGGGGTGCGGTAGTCGTCGTCGGTGTCAGCGGGCAGATCAATATCTTCGTAATACTGCACCGCGTCGTAGGCCATATAACCGAACAAACCGTTGGTTACAAATTTGTAGTCGTTGGCTTCGGTCTTGAACTGCCCCACAAAAGCGCTGAGATGCGTTACCAGTTCGGACTTGTCAGCGAGCTGCTGCGTGGCGGTTTCGCCATCCGGAAACTGCCGGGTAAGCTGCTGCCCCTTTACCGAAAAGGTGGCCAACGGCTCGCAGCAGATGTAGGAAAACGTGTTGTTGCTGCTGTGGTAGTCCGAGCTCTCGAGCAAAATCGGATTGGCATAGCGGTCGCGCAGCTTAAGGTAGATGCTCACCGGGGTGATGGTATCGGCCAGCAGCTTGCGATGGTTGGTGGTTAGGGAATAAGTTTTATTAGCGTTCATGGAAAAGGGGTGTTTTAAACAAAAAGGCCCACTGCGGAAACAGTAGGCCTTCAAAATTTATTGAAACAAGACTAGTGGTTCACGCTTCGCCAGGGACGGGAAGACCACCACCAATTATCGTTTACTGAAAATAGAATTATAGACGCGCTCATCGGGTCAAATATATTACCCGTAGCTTAGTTTTCAAACAGAATTTCGTTTTTTTGGCGATTATGGAATCCTTAGCCGAAGAATATCGCAATCTGAGCCGACGAAATACGACGCTCCGTCGGGGGCGCAAGCAGTTGTCCGTCGGGCTCCTTCTGCTGGTCGGGCTACTGCTGCTGGCGATTGGGTACATTGTCTACATCGAGTTCTTTCCGCCCTTTTTCGGCCGGTGGCCGCAGGTGCAGACCCAAAACCTATCGCTCCAGCAAGAGAATGAACAGCTACTTGAAGAACTAGACAGCATGAACCACGTCAATGGACTACTGCTGGAGCTCTCTCCTTACTATACGGGAGTGTTCTTCGAGGTGCAGATTGGTGCTTTCGAGAACTTTGACCTCAATGACTATAAAGAAGACCTGGTGAAGATGAACATTGACAAAACCGAGCAGGTGGATCAGTACACGCTGGGCAAGTTTCGCGACCTAGACCGGGCGTTGGCCTTTCGGAAGGATATCCAACGGATGGGTATCAAAGATGCTTTCGTGATTGCCAAGGTAGATGGCCGACGGGTCACCGTTCAGGAAGCGCTGGCGGAGCAGGAACGCTTAAGCGAGAAATGATATTTTTGTAATGGCGCGTCATGACGCGCCATTACAAAAAACCCAACTTGAGCCGTCACCGGAGGTTTTGCTAAATCCCCAAAAAAAACAGGATTTGAGCTGTCCCAACTACGCAACTATCCACTGTTAACTTTAGCATAGATGGCAACAAAGCACCGAAGCACCTGGTTGCCGCCAAAGACGCTACCGAAGTAGCATTGAGGTCCAGTTTTGTAGGCGGACTTCACTCGGCATTGTTTACGTGTTGGATTTAGAAAACTGTCCTAGACCCAAGCGGGTATTTTTTTGGTGGTATGCCTACTAGTAGCTTACAAAAAACTGCTGCCGAAAGTTCACTCGCGCAGTGCTTTGTTCACTTCCGTAAATGTACGAATGTTTTAGACTGCTAACGCTTTTATTCTGGGGGGCTCTGAGAATATGCGTGTAAGAATTTTGTCGTGCGAGTAGTACGTCAAGGGATTTTCTCGTAATTTTCGGATTAACCTATCCGCATTATGTCCACCGTTCTCCTTCGTCTTCTTTTCGGCAGCGTGTTGCTGCTAACCACTCCGTTGGCTTTTGCCACGGTAGCTTCCGACTCTTCCGACACCCCACCGCCCGAAAACTGGTTTCATCTTGATGCGACTTCCTCTCGCTTTCCCGGCGTCAGCACCGAACAGGCGTATCAGTTGGTGGGCACCAAACCGGCCCGCCGTGTAGTGGTAGCGGTTATCGACTCGGGAGTCGACTCGGCGCACGAGGACCTGGTAGGAAGACTATGGGTTAACGACGATGAGCTTGCGGGCAACGGAAAAGACGATGACAACAATGGCTACGTGGATGATGTGCACGGCTGGAACTTTATTGGCGGGGCCGACGGACAGAACGTAGGCAGCGACACCTACGAACTTACCCGCGAGTACGTGCGACTGCAACGCGAGCGCGCAGACGCAAAAGATAAAAGGAAGAAGAAGGAAGAAGCGTACTATCAGTCTATCGTGCGCTCCTACCGCGCCAAGGTGGCCGAACTAGAAGCCCAGCGGGCTCAGTTTTCGGACGTTGCCAATAACTTTCGGCGCTTCAACCAGCTTTTCACCGCTTACCTAGCTCTAGATACCCTTACCCTGGATACCCTGCAAGCTGTCCAATCTCCTGATCCGCTCATAACCGAAGGCCAGCGGTTTATGCTGTACGCGCTTCAGGCGGGCCTTAACCAGAAAGAGATTGAGGATGGCGAAAATTACTTCTCGTCAGCCCTGGACTATGGCTACGACACGACCTTTAACACCCGAACCATTGTGGGCGACGACTACGCCGACCTGGCCCAGCGAGATTACGGTAACCGGGACGTGACCGGTCCGGATGCGGCCCACGGCACGCACGTAGCCGGAATTATTGCCGCTAATCGCACTAACAATCTTGGAATTAAAGGCATTGCCGAGCCCGCCGAGATCATGATCGTGCGCGCCGTGCCCGACGGTGACGAACGCGACAAAGACGTGGCCAACGCTATCTACTACGCGGTAGACAACGGGGCCAATATCATCAATATGAGCTTTGGAAAATCTTACTCGCCCGATAAGACCGCGGTGGATGAGGCGGTGCGCTACGCCCGGAAGAACAACGTGCTGCTGGTGCACGCCGCGGGTAACAGTAGCAAAGACGTGGACAAAGAAGATAACTTCCCCAATGCCTCGCTCACGGGTGATAAAATAAAAGCTCCCAACTGGATTGAGGTGGGTGCTTCGTCCTGGCAATTAGACGATGGGCTACCCGCAGAGTTCTCTAACTACGGCAAGAAAAACGTTGACGTATTTGCCCCGGGCGTGGATATTTACTCTACTACTCCCGACAACTCCTACGCCCGGTTTAACGGCACCAGCATGGCGGCCCCCGTGGTCTCCGGAGTAGCTGCCCTGCTGATGGCCTACTTCCCTGAGCTAAGCGCTGAGGAAGTGCGCGACATTATCATGGAATCGGCCATCCCCTACCGCGACCTGGCGGTGAAGCGCCCCGGCGACGAAAAAGAGATCAAGTTTTCGTCATTGTCATCTACCGGTGGAGTAGTAAATGCCCTGGAGGCGGTTAAGCTAGCCCAAACCCGCACAAAAAAGTAACGTCGGCTAGTGCTCGTTGGTAGCGCTACTGGTTGGGCTGGCGCGCCAGATCCGCTTCCGCGGCGATGTACCCGAACGCAGCCCAGTACTGCCCGTCGATCACCTCATTAAAGACCTGCTGAGCTACCACGGTATCGCCTTCACTCAGTAGGTAATTGCCCACCCCGTAACCCAGGGTGGCGCTGCCTAGCGACGAAGCGTTATCCCGACGCGTAGCTCGAAGCAGCGAATCCGCATCAACGTAACCGGCGTACATCAGCAAGCGCTCCAGGTAGCCCTCATTTTCCCGGACAACCATATCTTCCCGAATCTGGGCCAAAGTGCGTTCGGCTACCTCATCTTCCCCCAAGCGGCGGTAGGTCATGTACAACCAGTCGGCCACCGCCACTCGGTCATCGTCGCTTTCGGCGTACGATAGCGTTCGCTCGTAGGCCCGGGCCGCGGGGCCGTAGTCACCGTTCAGGTAGTGCGCTAGTCCCAGGTGGTAGTACACGTTGAACTGCAGGGAAGTAGGTCGGTCATTGGCGGGCAGGGGAACCGGGATACCATTGGGCTCGACCTGTCGCGGACGGTCCTTCAGCAGCGCCGCGCTCTTTTGCAGATCGGCCGCCGCCCGGTCGAACTGCCGCAGGGTGATGTAGCGGTGACCCCGGTGGCGGTACAGTTCGGCGGATTCCGGAAACCGTTCGATCCCCTCGGTAAATACCCGCACGGCATCCTGGTAGCGCGACAGGTAACCTAAGCGTCGCCCCAGCCAGATAACGTTCTCAAGCTGCGTAGAATCCTGCTGGTAATTGCGCTGGGCTACCCGCAGGGCCGAGTCGTAGCGGGTTTGCGTCGCCTCGGGCAGCGCCGGTGCGTAGAGCGTATCCCCCAGCAGCGAAATTGCTTCGTACGTACGCTTTTCCGGTGGGGTGGTTTCGGGTAGAGCTTCGGTCTCTGGGTCCCTCGCCGAGGGGCAGCCTAATAGTAGTAGGCAACTTCCGATGAGCAGTGCGGCGTAAGTGCCGGATCGGTATCGAATGCGGTTTCGTAAAAAACGGTAAGAAAGGTTATTCATCACACTTTTTTTCTTCTTGCAACAATAATCAGACAACAATTGAACGCCCCCCTTTGAATTTAGCGGGGTAGCCACCAAATTGCTGTCAATCTAACCAAACTTACTCATGAAGTCACCCTCCTCCGATAATCCCGAACTAGACCGCATTCGGGCCTCTCCCAATAACCGCGGCTGGAAGCAATTTGGACCCTACCTGTCGGAGCGGCAGTGGGGCACGGTGCGCGAAGACTACAGCGATAACGGTGACGCCTGGAACTACGTGACCCACGAGATGGCGCGTAGCTACGCCTACCGCTGGGGCGAGGACGGAATCGGCGGCATCAGCGACCGGAAGCAGTTGTTTTGCTGTGCCCTGGCTCTGTGGAACGGTCAGGATGCGATTCTCAAGGAGCGTTTGTTCGGACTGACCAACCCCGAGGGCAACCACGGCGAGGACGTGAAGGAACTGTACTACTACCTGGACAGCACTCCGACGCACTCGTACATGAAGATGCTCTACAAGTATCCGCAGCAGGCGTTCCCCTACGACCGCTTGGTGCAAGAGAATCGGCAGCGCAGTAAGCAGCAAACGGAGTTTGAACTTACTGATACCGGAGTGTTTAACGACAACCGCTACTTTGACGTGTTCGTAGAGTACGCCAAGGCCGACCCGTCAGACGTACTAATTAAAATAACGGCCCACAACCGGGGTAGCGAGGCAGCCCCCCTGCACCTGTTGCCTACCGTTTGGTTTAGAAACTTGTGGAGCTGGACCGAAGACACAGAGAAGCCCCTGATCCGCAGCGCGAATCAAAATGGTGCGGTAGCCATTCACTACAAGGACCTCGACTACTACCTGCACTACGAAGGCACTCCCGAGCTCCTGTTCTGCGACAATGAAACTAATAGCGAGCTGCTGTACCAACAGCCCAACGCTACCCCCTATCCCAAAGACAGCGTTCACCGCTACGTGGTAGAAGGAGATCAGCGGGCGGTTAATCCGCAGCAGGAGGGCACCAAACTCGCCCTGCACTACGCCACCACCGTGGCCCCGGGCGAATCGTATACCGTTAAGGTACGGCTACAAACTCAAACCAATGATCCTTGGCAGGATTTCGACGCGGTTTTTCAGCAGCGACAGGACGAAGCCGACCGGTTCTACGACCATTTGCAAGCCGGGGTAGCTGACGATGACCTCAGGCGGGTGCAGCGGCAGGCCTATGCCGGAATGCTGTGGTCGAAGCAGCACTACCACTACGACGTTAACCAGTGGCTTAAGGGGGATGTTCGCACTCCCGAGGTGTCTGAGCGGCGCTTGCACGGGCGCAACAGTCAGTGGAAGCACCTGGTGAACAACAATATCATTTCGATGCCCGATAAGTGGGAATATCCCTGGTACGCCGCCTGGGACCTGGCCTTCCACTGCGTGCCGCTGGCCCGCCTGGATGCCGCCTTCGCCAAGCGCCAGTTAGAGCTGATGCTGCGCGAGTACTACCTGCATCCCAACGGACAGATTCCAGCCTACGAGTGGAACTTCAGCGACGTGAACCCACCCGTGCACGCCTGGGGGGCCTGGAAGGTGTACTGCATCGACCGCGAGATGAACGGCCAAGCCGACACCGATTTTCTGGAGAAGGTTTTCCATAAGCTTCTGATGAATTTCACCTGGTGGGTGAACCGCAAAGACTCGGCGGGCAATAACCTGTTCGAGGGAGGTTTTTTGGGTCTGGATAACATCGGGGTGTTCGACCGCAGCCACCAGCTGCCCACCGGGGGCTACTTGGAGCAGGCCGACGGCACGGCGTGGATGGCCATGTACAGCCTCAACATGCTGCGCATGGCGCTGGAGATTTCTAAGACCCGCCCCTACTACCAGGAGATGGCTTCTAAGTTCTTCAACCACTTTCTGGGTATCGCGGGGGCGATGTTCAACATCGGCGAATCGGAAGTGGACTTGTGGGACGAAGGCGACGGCTTCTACTACGACGTACTGCACTTCCCTGACGCTCCGGCGCACCTGCTGAAGGTACGCTCAATTGTGGGGGTGATCCCCCTGTTCGCCGTAGAGGTTCTTGATCCCGAACTGTTGAAACAACTACCCGACTTCACCCGTCGGCTCGAGTGGGTACTCAGTAATCGTCCCGACCTAGCGGCCCTAATTTCTCGTTGGTACGAAGCGGGCAAGGGCGAGACCCGCATGCTCTCGCTGGTGCGGGGCCACCGCCTCAAGTGTATCCTGCGGCGGGTGCTGCACGAGGCCGAGTTCTTGTCGGACTACGGGGTGCGCGGCCTATCCAAGCACCACCGCGACCATCCCTACGAGTATACGCTCAACGACGTGACCTACCAGGTGGCCTACGTGCCGGGCGAGTCAGATTCGTCGATGTTCGGGGGCAACTCCAACTGGCGCGGCCCCATCTGGTTTCCGATTAACTTTATGCTGATTGAGTCGCTGCACCGGTTTCATCAGTACTACGGCGACGACTTCAAGGTGGAGTTTCCGGCGGGTTCGGGTGAGTATACGACCCTGGAGAAGATTGCCCGCAACCTGAGCGAACGGTTGATCCGCATCTTCCAGGGCAATCCGGGCGAGCCACGCACTTATCAGGGTGAGTCCACCGCGCAGCAGGCAGACCCGCACTTCCGCGACAACCTGTTGTTTTATGAGTACTTTAACGGGGATACCGGGCAAGGGCACGGGGCGGCTCACCAAACCGGCTGGACCGGCTTAGTGAGCGAGTTGATTCGTATGGGGGATGGTGAGTAGTCTCGAGCAAGCGGATGCGTGATACTTTAGCAGTAGCTATAACTTATGCTCCTTCAAGGTCTCTACAACTAATTCGCACGCTACGCCTAATAACGTAGCTTCTTGACAGATTCGTTGAGCCGTTCTATGATCTTTGAAGTCAATTTCAACCGTTTGCCCGCCCCCCATAACGCTGTCCTTGATACATTTAGCATCCTTAAGAGATAGCCCCCCCTGCTCATGAAGGAGCATAGTAAATTTAATCTTCCTGGCTCCTCGCTTCCAACCGGTAAACTTCACCCTAGTTGTTCTCCTAATATACATCAAAGATTAATTTTGTGATCTTGCCCGGTATGAAATCACCACCGAATTCAAGAACTTTATCGCCAATACTGACCTCGATGAATGAAAGGTTATCTTCCTGAGCAACTATTCTAAAATTATACTTTCCTCCCGGAGTGCCCTCTGGATCGTCAAATAAATAACGTACTCAACTTAACTCCGAGGTTTGTGCCACCGTGGCGCAGTCTTTACAAACCCCTTCCGAGCGTCCTGTGGTGACACAGGCCGTAGAGTTGGTTACTTTATTTTATC
>JBASAY010000196.1:0-28253 GCA_049650865.1 Tunicatimonas sp. | reverse complement strand
TTGCAGTTACTCAAACAGATGGACGATAAGCACAGTATCAAGGTGAGAAGAAAAAAAGCAGGGTGGGATGATGACTACCTCAGACAGATTATACGCCACTACTGCCCCGGTTAGTGCGTTCAACCTAGCAAGTTACTAAAAAATTTAGTACTAAATGATTGCTACCCATCCTCCGAGTGCGGCAGCCACTCCCGAAACCACGGCGGTGGCGAACAACCACCAAGCGGCGGAAGCAGCGGTCTTACGCGTATTTTCGGCTTGGTGCAGCGCCTCTTGCTTAGCGCGCTCCAGCGCAATAGAAGTCTCGCGATCAATCTCCTCTACCTTTTTCATCACGTTGCTCTTGCTCTCATCAATCTTGGTACTTAGATTTTCGATGTCGCGACGAGACAGGCGGTCGTTAGAGGTTAGCAGCGCCATCATGGTTTCGCGGTCAAACTGTGACAAGCGGCTCTTGAGTACCTGCGGGGCTACCTTCGGATCGTTCATGATCTTCTCTACGTCCCACTTCAGGCTCTCGTACTGAAGCTCGGGGCGGTTCAGACCGTCGAAGTAAGCCTTCAGTTTGCCCTCCGCCTGGGGCGAAAGTTGCTTGGACTTACCGTCGGCACTTCCCTGCATCTGACCGGCGCGTTCGGCAACCGAAGTCTGGGCACCCTGCGCCGATTGCTGAGTCTCGTCCTTTTTCTTAGCCACAAAGTCGATGGCTTGCTCCACGTAGCTCACCACCTTCTCGGCGCGGTCGTGGTTCATCCGCTGATCTTTTTCTAACAGGGCAACCCAGGTTGATCGGTCAATCTTGCCAGCGCGGTTAGAAAGAATTTCCTGCGCACTCTTAGGATTCTCTATAATGCGCTCAATGTCCTCACGGATAGCATCCGGGCTCACTTCCTCTTTGTCGGTGCTTCGCAGATAATCTTCAATCTGCTCCACGTAACCCGAGATGTCCTCCTCGCTTTTGCCGGAAAGCTGCGCGGCTACCTTTTTGGCTTTATCCTCGTTGCTGTCTCCTTCTTGGAAAGCTTTCTGAGCGTCCTTAAAGGCTTTTCCCATCTTCTTGGCATCTTTCTTACTAACGTTAGGCTGCTCAGAAGCAAACTTAACAAACAGTTCGGTGTCGATTTCACCTCCTACCTTATTCTGCGTTTTTTCCTCAATGCGGATATCCTTGAGCAGGTCAACCATGTCTTGCTTCACTTGATCGTAGTTAGGCGTAGATTCTTCCATCCGCTGCGCGTACTCATCAATCTTTTGGTTAATCTGGTTGAGGTCAACCGAGTTTTGCAGCTCGTTGCGTACCTTCTCGATGGTATGGTCGGCAATGTTCTCAATTTTACTGTACGGCGATCCCTGAAACGCACTTCCTACCGCTGAAGCTGATGACTTGATCCCTGATACTACGGTATTAATTAAACTTCCGATTAGCGTGCTTACCGAGGTAATCTCCAGATACGCTAAGGCAGTAAAGAAGGCCGCCCAGATAACCAATCCAAGGGTGATTCCGATGGCTGCGTTGCCAATTAAGCTCAGCTTTACGGCCAGCATAGCCGCAAAGAACAGGGCAATACTAGAGGTGATAAGCGTAAAAAGCCCTAAGCCAGAACTGATTTTCACGCCCAAGGGAGTATCAGAACCACTTGACTTCTTATTATCCTTATCCGAATCGTGATCGGGATGATTGGCGTGGTGCTGTACGTTGCCTACGGCACTGATGCCAATGGCTACCGACAAAGCGGTAAGCAACACCTGAAAGCCGATGGCCAATAGTACTCCGGCCAATAAGCTTACAAAAAACTGAGGGGTTGCCACTACATCGGTAAGAAAGAGCGAGTCCTGAGCGAACGCACTGGAGCTAGCCAGCACAAATACCAGCCCTAGCGATAAAGTGTGTTTGGTAAATTTCATATAGCGGTTACATTATAAGGTTAAAAAAAAAAGGGTACCCGAATTGGATACCCTTAAAACTGGTGATTAGCAAAATTGTTTACTAGTTATCGTCAAGATCAACTTCTTCAGTCACGGTTTCAGTGTCTACATCGGTATCTACCGTTTTGTAGTCGCCTGATTCCATATCAACCCGTGCTTGCCCGTCTGCATCTTGGGTCAGGGTATCGATATCTACCGTACGTCGCACCACTTGCTTCTCTACATCATATTCGGTGGTAGCGCCCACGGTGTCTACCTGCTCTATCTCTCTTTTTCGAACATCATAGGTAGTCTCTGCTCCTACGGTATCTACACCAATAACTTTGGTCTCGGTTCGCGCGTCGGCATCGGCATTTTCGTTCGTATTGCTAACGTTATCGCAGCTAACGAATGTCATAGCAAAGGCTCCGGCTAATATACTTGATAAAATTTTCATGGTAATTCAGTGTTTAAAGTAAAAAAGTTGAATAAATCTGATGAAAGTCGTAAAATAACCGTGCCAAGCCTATAATCGTTAGGTCAACGCCGTTTATTGTTCTGAGGTGGGGAAAAAATGCACCGCACTAGCGTATCAATTCCCCAATTGGATTATCGCACCACCGCGTTTTCTTCACGCTTCACATCTACAAAGTCCTCAGTCGGGCGGCCCGCTCGCCCCCCGGCAGCCGCCACAATGGCTCCTAATACAAGGGCTACGAAGCTCCAGATGGCAGCACTAGAAGCAGCATCGGCTGCTTTGGCCGCAGCCTGGTTGGCCTGTTGCTTCGCCTCGGCGGCGAGCTGCTGAGCATCTTGTTTTGCTTCTTCAAAGTTGCGCGTAACCGTTTTGGCAGCGTTGTTTGCCTCTTCTTGCGACATACCGGTACGTGACGCAATCACGCTCGCCACGTCTTTCTGGTCGAGCTTGTCCACCAGGTTTCCTCCCTTAAACATCAATTGCTGCAGCATACCGCTAATTTCTTGATCTGACAGACTACTACCGCTTTGCAATGACTGACGGGCATCCTGCGCTACGTTCTCGGCCCGATTTTCAAGGGCATTCGGCTGTAGAGAGGGATCGCCGGTTTGGCGTAGCACCTGCTTCACTTCGCGGGTAACCTTATCTAGTCCGGGCAAGCTAGCCGATTGGCCCGACTGCTGCGACTGGCCAGAATCATTCTGTCCGCCAGTGATCACTGATCCAGCCGAGGACAAGGTTTGAGAGATAGCCGAGCCTACTCCACTCACAATGCTACCTACCGCGGTAGTAAGCAGCCAAAATGAGACGAGAGTATACAAACACCAGGACAGAATGCCGTGGAAGGTGCTAATTATCGGAATGGGAATACCCGATAGTCGGGCGGCGGTGTACCCACCCGCAAAAATAGCGATGAGGTTGCTTAAAATGTACCAAACGATCGCTCCAACTCCTACTCCCGAAAAGGGCGACGCTTCGGTTACCGGGTTGATAGAGGCAAGGCCAATGCCGATGCCCAGCAGGTTGAGAGCCAGCATGGTAACCAGCGATACAATGACCCCAGCGAGCACTGCGCCCCAGGATATTTTACTAAGCAATGCCGCCCCCGCTCGGGTGTAGGCGTTGCTGCTAACGTGATCAACGCGACCACGTTCGGGGTTAGATGAGTGAGTGTCCATAAGAAAAAGTTGAGTTATAAGGTTAGAAAAAAAATGGTTCTGCTTAGGTAACTCAGGGGTAAGAGAAAAAGTTATTGCCGAGGTGCTCCACTACGTAAACGCAAGAAGGCAGCACCATTGGGGTACTGCCTTCTAGCTGTGTAGTAGATTGATGATGGGTTATATCAAAAAATAGTGTCAGTCCGAAAAATAGCGCAAGGCTAGACTGTGTTACTGTACTAAGTACAAATCCTTTGCCAACAGCCCTGATTACTAATAATGGTCTATACTGGTCAAAATATGGGGAATTTATGCCCCAAACCGCCCACTTGGGCGGTAACAACTGCCCCTCTGCCCCATAGTGCCAGTTTGTTTAAATAATACGTCGGCCGTATTTCATTAGCCTTTCGCCTATTTATTTATAAATTGCGCCCCGCTTGTACTTACAAAAAGTATATGCGTACCTTTGGGTAAGGGATGCGTAACTGCTTCTGCCATCATCGATGTTTTGCGTCCGTTGTGAACATCTACCCCCACTAACCGCGTTTAGTCTTTTCCATCTATCGACGACAGCGTATGCTTAAGAGTCTTACCATTAAAAACTACGCGCTCCTCGAATCACTCGAGATGCGCCCTTCCGAGGCGCTCAACATTGTAACGGGCGAAACCGGGGCGGGCAAATCTATTATGCTCGGCGCTATCGGACTACTGCTGGGCAACCGTGCCGACAAAAAGGCGCTGTATAACGAGGAACAGAAGTGCGTTATCGAGGGCACCTTTACCATTAACAAGTTTAGCCTGGAACCGCTGTTTGCCGAAGAAGACCTCGACTACGACCCGATCTGCATCCTTCGCCGTGAGGTTTCTCCCAATGGTAAGTCCCGGGCGTTCATTAACGACACTCCCGTACGCCTGGAAACCATGCGGGGCGTCGGCAACCTACTGGTCGACATCCACAGCCAGCACGATAGCTTGCTGCTGGGCGATAATGCCTACCAGCTAGAAATTATCGATGCTTTCGCGAGCAATGACAAGGAGAGAAAGTTGTACCGCCAGCGCTTTCAGCAGTACCGCCGGGCCGCCAGCGAGTACGAACGCTTGCGGGCCGAGGCCGACCAACTCCGGCGAGAGGACGACTTCAACCGCTTTCAGCTAGAAGAACTAGAGAAGGCGCAGCTGGTGGAAGGAGAACACGAACAACTGGAAGAACAGCTGCAAGTGATGGAGAACGCGGGCAACATTCAGGAGCAGTTGGGCCTGGTGCAGTCGCTGCTCAACGGCGAAGAGGTAGGGATAGACCTGCTGCTCAACCAGGCGAAGCAGTCGCTGCTCAAAATAGCCCGCTACTCGCCCAAGTACGAAGGCTTGCACCAGCGCCTGGAAAGCTGCTTGATCGAGCTGCGCGACGTGCAGGAAAGCGTAGAAGACGAGGCCCAGCAGGTGGACTTTGACCGCGACAAGGTGGAAACAACGCGCGACCGCCTTAACAACCTGTACCGACTGCAGCAGAAGCACCAGGTGGGTTCTACCGCCGAACTGCTCGCCATCCAGCGCTCGCTAGAGAGCAAGGTGGCTGAGGTAGACAACCTAGACGGTGAGCTAAAGCGCCTAAAAGCTGTACGCGATACCGCCCAAGAGGAGCTGTTGGCCGAGGCCCAGCGGCTCACCGCATCGCGCGAGCGGGTGGCCAGCAAGTTCTCTGACCAGATTGCCCGGCTGCTGCGTAACCTGGGCATTCCCGATGCCGCCCTGCGCGTTGAGCAGCGCCCCATTCCCCCCACCGAGTCGGGTGCTGATGAGATTGAAATTTTATTTAGTGCTAACAAGGGGATTGCCCCCCAGGAGCTCAAGCGGGTAGCCTCCGGCGGTGAGTTCTCGCGCCTTATGTTCTGCATTAAGTATGTGCTGGCGGGTAAGACCTCGCTTCCTACCATTATCTTTGATGAAATTGATACCGGAGTGTCGGGCGAAATCGCCATTAAAATGGTGAATATGATGAAGGAAATGGCCAAGAACCACCAGGTGCTGGCCATCAGTCACCTCCCCCAGGTAGCCGCCAAGGGCGACGCCCACTACTTTGTGTACAAAGACAATAGCTCGTCGAAGTCGGTAAGCCGCATCCGGCAGCTCAACGAAGACGAACGCGTCGAGGAGATTGCCAAGATGATCGGGGGCAGCAAGCCGTCGACAATCGCTTATGAGAACGCCAAAGAACTGCTGGCGATGTAGTAACGCTTTTTGGTAGTAGCTGAACGACGGTAGTGCGCTGCTTGCTGGCCGAGCCCGTTAGCGTCTGTCTGTTGATTTTCCGTTAATCTACTCCTCCGGGCGCTGGTGTGACTTTTTCGGTGGATACTATTTTTTTGTAATGGTTTCTCCGCGTTGCTTACGCTTCTCAAACCCAGCGTTGTAAAAGGAAACCTTCTCGGATTAATGCATCTCTTGTCGTTGACTGCCCAGCGTCGTCCCCCTTCTTATCTTAGCCTTCTCTTTTTGTTAACGAGCGCCCCCACCGTGCTGTACGCGCAGTTTACCCTGTCGGGAGAAATTCGCCCGCGTACGGAGTACCGGCACGGCTTTAAAGCGCCCGCCCCCTCTCCCGGTGCGTACGCGCTCTTCACCGAGCAACGAACGCGCCTGAAGCTTAACTACCAACAAGAAAAGATTGGGGTTGGCCTCACGCTTCAGGATGTACGTATTTGGGGCGCAACCGCTCAAATCAACAAAACCGACGGACTAACCTCGATGCACGAAGCCTGGGGCAGCCTGCGCTTCAGTAACCGCTGGCGGCTAAAGGTGGGGCGGCAGGAGTTGGTGTACAACGACCAGCGCCTGCTAGGAAGTTTAAACTGGGCGGCTCAGGGAAGGAGCCACGATGCCGTCAGGCTTACCTACCAAGACTCTACCGGAGCTTTTCACGCGGGGGTTGCCATGAACCAAAGCAGTGAAGTCCCCGAGCCGGTTAAGCTTACCAGCACATTCTACCAAGCACCCGGTGGCTTTGCGGCGCTGGGCGGCGGATTGCCCAACTACAAGCATCTACAGTTTGTCTGGCTCAAGAAAAACCGGGGCAAGTGGACGGCCACAGCCCTGCTGATGAATACGGGCTGGCAGATGCCCGATACTACCGTAAACTACCTGTTCACCGGCGGGGGCAACCTGCGGTATCAGGTCAGTCGGCGTACCCAACTAAAGGGCACCGGTTACTACCAGTACGGAAAGAGCCGGATCGACGAGCGCGTCGGGGCGTATCTGGCGTCTTTTGCGGTAGAACACCGCTGGACCAATAAGCAGCTAACCCTCGGGGGCGATGTGCTATCGGGTACCGAGCCCGGCCAGGAGCAGTCTTCTACCTTTGATCCATTGTTTGGCACCCACCATAAATTCTATGGTTTGATGGACTACTTCTACGTGGGCAACCCCCATAGCCAGCAGGATAAGAGCGTAGGGCTTATCGATCTGTTCGTTAAGCCAACCTTTACACTAGCACCAAGGGCATCTCTGATGGTGCAGGGGCACACGTTTTTCTCGGCGGTTAAGGTGCTGGACATCGAGAACCCAACGGGTACGCTCCCCAGCCACCTGGGTACCGAAATCGATTTGGTCGCTACTTATCGTTACGTCAAGGGTGTTACGCTGAAGGGGGGATACTCTCAGATGCTGGCCACCCCGACCCTTCAACAGCTCAAGGGCAGTGGCTCCCGGCTGGTTAACCACTGGGGGTGGATCATGCTTTCGTTTACTCCTACTTTTTTACAAACCACATCTACTTCCAACTAACTGATGAAACGAATTAGAAACTACCAAGATTGGAGCATCAAGGCGAAACTCGGAGTAGTATTCGGCTGGTTTGCCCTGCTGGCAGTCATCAACTACCTAAGTATCACCTACTGCAAAAATCAGCAGGAAAAAGACGCTCCGGTGGTGGATGCGGCTGGTAGAAACCGGATGCTCTCTCAGCGAATCGGCTTTTTTGCCGAGCGCATTGCGCAGGGGCAAGAATCGGTGCGGGAAGACCTGCAGAAGGCCATTGTGCTGCACGACACTTCGTTGCGTGCTTTAAAGGTAGGAGGAGTGGCCCCCGGCATCGCCAACAACCAGGTACTCCCCCCCACCCCACCGCACATCCTGCCTACCTTACAGAAAGCCGAGGACTTGTGGACCAAATACCGGCAACACGCTGAGGTTGTTGCCCAAGCACCACTTTACGTAGACACGACCCAGTTTGTAACGCGTATCGACTCGGCGGGAATGGAAGTTTCGACGCCCCAAACTACTCGGGTACGCAACCCGCGGATTCCTCCGTCGCTGGCATTTATCGAGGAGAATGCATCACCACTACTCGCCAAAAACAACGCCCTGGTAAAGGCATTTGTGCAGAACAACCAGCAGAAGCAATCTTTCATAGAGGTTGTTCTGTTAGGTTTGCTTCTCCTCAACTTTGCGCTCACCGCCCTGGCGGTGTACATTGTTGGAAGGTACGTTATTCGTCCGGCCCAAATGATTCGGCAAACCACGCAGCAGCTAGCCCGGGGCAATCTTTCGGTCAAAACAACCTACACAGCCCGGGATGAGCTGGGTACCGCAGCGCAGCACGTAGCCAAACTAACCCAGAACCTGGCGGGTATCGCTGACTTCGCCCGAGCCATAGGGAAGGGCAACTTTGGGTCAGACTTTCAGAAGGCCAGCGAGGACGACTCCCTTACCGAAGCGCTGCTGCGGATGCGCGACCAGCTACGAACGGCGGCCCAGGAGGAAGCAGACCGGAAGTGGTTGGCCGACGGCTTGTCGCACTTCGATAAGATTCTGCGAGAAGATCGCGAAAGTCTGACGGACCTGGCCCAGCACCTGTTGTCATCGCTGATTAAGTTCTTGGAGATCAATCAGGGAGCTCTGTACCTACTCAACGAAGACGGTGAAGAGGCCTACCTGGAGCGGGTGGCTACCTACGCCTGGGGAAGAAAGAAGTACCGAGGGGGAACCATCGCGCCCGGCGAGGGCCTCACGGGCCAGGCGTGGCTAGAAGGCAAAATAACTTACTTGCAAGAAATCCCTTCCGACTACGTTCGCATCACATCGGGTTTGGGACGAGCTACCCCGCGCTGCCTGCTGATCGTGCCGCTGAAAGCCAATGAGGTTACCGTAGGCGTACTGGAGATTGCCGCACTTCGCGAGCTTACTGACAACGAGCAGACCTTTGTGGCTACCCTCAGCGAAAACGTAGCCGCGGTGTTCGCCACCGCCCGAATCAACCAGAAGACGCAGCGCCTGCTGGCCGAGACGCAAGAGCAGACCGAATCGATGCGGGCCGCCGAAGAAGAGATGCGCCAGAACCTGGAAGAACTAGCGGCGACGCAGGAAGAGATGGGCCGAAAAGAAAGTGAGTACCAGCGAATTATCGCTGAGCTAAAAGAAGGCGCTAAGCCCGAGCAGAAAACAGAATAACGACTTGGCCTACTCGGAAGCTACCGAACTTCCCGGCGTAGCCGACTCTTGCTTCCGGGCGCCGTCTTTTCCTTCCTTTAGGTTGTAGTAGATCCGCTGGGTAGGATACGCCAGATCAATGTCGTCGTGCTGCGCAAACTGCCGAAGCACGTCCTCCCAGATATTGTTGGCGGTGCCCCGCCGCTTCTTGGGGTTGCACAGGTAGCGCATGGTGAGCATCACCCCGCTGTCCTTTACCGAGGTGTACACGATGGGCGTAAGATTAGAATAGAAGATCATAAACTTTTTGGATGCTTCGGTCAGTCGCATGGCCGCCGCTTTGGTGAGGTGCTCAGTGTGTTCCTTTAGGATCGTATTCAGGATATCCTTGGCCTTTTCCCAGTCACTCTCGAAGGTCACCATTACCCCGATCTCGTGCCAGATGTGGGTGAAGCCCTGCGTGTAGTTGGCCTGGGGTTCGCGAAAGACCACCCCGTTCGGAATGTGGATCACCCGGCCGGTGCTCTGGTCGGCATCCACCCAGTTGCCGATCTCGTTGATGGTAAACTGGTAAAATCGAATGTCGATCACGTCGCCGGCGTGCTGCCCGACCTGGATACGGTCGCCTACGTCGAAGGGGCGGCGTACCAGAATAAACAACCATCCCGCCAGGTTCACGATGGGCGACTGCAGGGCAATGGCCAGTCCGGCGGTAGCCAGTCCCAGATAGGTAGCGAGCGAGTCTACCGTATTGATCCAGATCGCACTGATAATCACAATCATCAACACGGTATAAACATTCTTTACGCCGTTGCGCCAGTAGTACTTCTCGCGCACGTCATGTACCCGCTTAAAGATAAGCCGCAGACTAAAGTAGCGCAGTACTCCTAGCACCAAAATAGCAATTAGCGAGTACAGTAGGTTAAGCTGGGTGTCTACCGCAAGCCCCCAGTGGGCTTCGATCCAATCGGTAAATCTCATAAGCCGGACTTGTTAGGGCGCTAAGATACGACAACAACCTTATTGGTAGTTGCTAATTCGCTTGGAGGTGCTGGTATTAATTGCATTGTAGAAGCCAACCACGCCCCCCAGCAGGTGCGACTCCCACGATACGCCCGCCTGGGTGGGCAGCACTCCATAAAAAATACTTCCGTAAAAAATTACGATAATAATAGAAATCAGCAGCGACCGAAAATCACGGCGAAACAGCCCGAAGAACATTAAGAACGAAGCCAGTCCGTAGATCAGCCCGCTGGCACCGATATGGTAAAACGGTCGGCCGAACAGCCATACCAGTAGTCCCGTCAGAAAGTAGCACTGCAAGAAGACGCGGCCCGCAATGCGGTCGTAGAACAGGTAAAGCACCGTTCCTAAGATCAACAGAGGCATGGTGTTGGACACCAGGTGCGCCACTCCCCCGTGGAGTAGCGGAGCGGTTATAATCCCTAGGAGTCCGTGCACGGTACGCGGCAGCAGTCCGTAGATCGCAAACTCCCCGGGAAGCAGCTTGTCTACGTAGTACACCGCCCACATCAAAAAAACGAGTCGGGCGGGCACAATGATACTACGGCTAATAGAGTTCATCGGAAGCGAAATTAGGTTATTTTTCGGCTACTTCCGCGCTTTTCTTGCGCAGTTGCAGGTATACAGGCCAGTGGTCGCTGAACCCGCCGTGGTAGCGGTAGCCCACGTAGGTGCGTCGCGGACGAAAGCCCAGGTGCTGGGAATCTTCTTCGGCCAGCCAGTCGGGCCGGTAGCAGTAGGCCCGCCCATCTTTTACCTCTAGCGCCCCACCGTCCAGCAGGTTGTTAGTAACAATAAACTGATCGAAGGTACTCCACTCTCCCTGGTACTTATGCGTACCGGTACACGCGTACCCACTGATATTAACCAGCGGCGAACCGGGTCCGCTGGTTTCAACCAGCGTTTGCAGGCTCATATCGGTGGGGCCGTCGTTAAAATCGCCGGTGATGATAATACGAGCGTCGGGGCACTCCTGCTGAAGGGCCTGTACCCGACGCTTGAGCACGGTAGCAGCACGTTGTCGCCGGGGAGCACTCCCTCCTACCCCTCCGTAGCGCGAGGGCCAGTGGTTGATGAAGCAGTGCACGGTGTCGGAGCCGAACAGCACGCCCCGCACGTACAGGATGTCGCGCGTGGGACGCTCACTCAGCGGAGACAAATCTACCGGCACCGCTTCGTGCGACAGGTAGCGAAACTGCGCCGGGTCGTAGAGCAGGGCCACATCGATGCCGCGCCGGTCGGGCGACTCTTCGTGCACAATTTGGTAGCGCCGTCGGTGCAGGGGGGTGTGGCGCAGCAGTCCTTCGACGACCGTACGGTTTTCTACTTCGGCCAAGCCCACCAGCGCCGGGGGCTGCCCCGTGCTGCCGAGTCCGGCGATCACTTTGTAAATGCTACGGTATTTGGCTTGCAAACGCGACGGTGTCCAGCCCCGCACTCCGTAGGGCAGAAACTCCTCGTCTTGCTTCAGCGAATCGTCTTGGGTATCAAAAAGATTTTCAACGTTGTAAAAGGCTACGGTGGCAGTTTGAGCAGATGCTGGGAAGAAAACGAAGATGAAGCACCCCAAAAAAATCGTTGGTAGGCACCTAACAAAGGTTATCCTGATAATTTTCTCCGCGGCTCGTGTCGACACGAACCCTAAGAATTTGTCAGAATAAAGATTAATGTCGGCCGAGAATGTCGAACAAGGAATAGTGAACACCGAAGGATGAAGTAACTTGTAGAAGGATTGTTTAAGATTCAAGGTATCTGATCCCGGCATCCTTTCCCTGATCAAGTTTGCTCCAACCTTACTCACGCACTTTTCATCGGATTCTTCCACAGACTGCCCACCCCCATTCCTAGAATGCTGGCACCCAATCCGTAGAGAATAGGAGGGAAATCACTCTCCAGATATTCTGCTACCAACCAAGCGGTCATGCCCAGCACGATGGCGGCTACCGCGCCCCGTTCGGTGGCTCGTTTCCAGTACAAACCCGCCATCAGGGGCACGAACAACGACACCAAACTCAGCGACGACGACTGGGCCACCAGATCGTAAATGTTGGTCTGCCAGATCGCCATCAGCGCCGACGCGGCACCCACTCCCACCACCGAGCCCCGCAGAACCTGTAGCAAACGACGGTCGCTCTGGTCGCTCAGGTGCGGGCGAATCAGGTTCTCGGCCAAAATAGTAGCCGGAGCTAATACCGCGCCACTGGTGGTGCTCATGATTGCCGACAGCAGCGCCCCAAAAAACAGAATTTGCAGTCCGGTTCCGGCGTGCTGCATCACTACCGTGGGTAGGGTCAGCTGCGCGTCAGCCACGGCTCCCACCTCAGGGTACAGTTGCAGGGCACACAGGCCAATCAGCAATGGGATCATGCCAACCGACACGTACATACCTGCCGCGATGTAGGAGGCGCGTACGGCCACGCGCTCGCTCTTCGCGGCCATCACCCGCTGAAACACGTCCTGTTGCGGGATAGAACCCAGCCCGATGGTGATCCAGGCGGCCACGTAGTGCGATATATTGCTCAAACTGGCCTCGGGCCAAAATCGAAAAAAGCCCGGCGAAGGTCGCTCTAACACCGTTTGCAATCCTCCAGCCGCTTCGGTCAAGTCGACCGCTAACCAAATCAATCCTGCCAAGATTACCACCGTTTGCAAAAAGTCGGTGATCGACACCGCCCACAGACCGCCCACGTAGGTGTAGGCCACCACCACCACGGTGCCCCCCACAATTCCCCACACCGTGGGCACCCCGGCCACCACCCGAAAGATAATCCCGATGGCTACAAGTTGGGCGGCAATCCAGCCAAAGTACGAAGGCACCATGCACAAGCTGGACAAGAACTCGGTGCGGGTGCCGAAGCGGTCGCGGTAGTAATCGCAAAACGTCAGGATTTGCAACCGATAGAGCGGACGTGCCACCAGCAAGCCCACCAGTAGCAGACACAGCGCGGCTCCGAAGGGGTCTTCCACCACTCCAATGAGTCCGTGCTCTACAAATTCAGAAGAGGCGCCTAGCACGGTTTCCGAACCAAACCAAGTGGCAAACAGGGCGGTGGAGGCTAGTATCAGCGGCAAGCGGCGACCCGCCAGCACAAAATCACGAGAGTCTTTTACCCACCGCGACGCCACCACGCCAATGAGCAGGGTAAACAGAATGTAAGCGATGATAGCGAAAATTAGCAAGGCCAGGGAAACGCTGGAACGCGCGTCAGCCTGATTTGGCTGACCGGCTGAGGTAATCGAAGTCTACTACTCACTGGTGGCCGACGCTTGCGCTTCTTCTTCCTTTTGTAATTGTTCCCGCTGCTCCTGTTCTTTAATTCGGAACTCGGCGGTGCGGCGGGCGTAGCTGTTGGGCTCGATGCGCTCGCCGTAGCGCCGGGCGTATACCTGCGTAAACTCAGCTCCAAATAAAAAGATAAGCGCCGAATAGTTGACCCACAGCAGGATCAGGATGACCGACCCGGCCGCTCCGAAGGCCGATGCCGGATTGGAAGTACCAAAGTAAAAACCAATGGCTGACTTACCAATGGTGAACAACAGGGCAGTGACCAATGCCCCAATCCATACGGCGTGCCAGGATATCTTTACGTCGGGCAGCACCTTGTAGATCAAAGCAAACAAAAGGGTAATCACTCCAAAGGGCACAAACAGGTTGATAAGCTGAAACAAGTAGAGCATGAAATCGGGTAACTGACGCTCGATCCATCCCCCCAGCGCGGTGAGCACCGCCGTGAGAGCCAGTGATACCAAGAGCAGAAAACCGATGGCCAGAATCACTCCCAGCGAGGTAGCCCGGTCGATGGCCAGCTTGGCATAGCCCGCGTTGGGCTTCAGTTCCACCTCCCACACCTTGTTGAGCGACTGCTGCAACTGGTAGAACACCCCGGTGGCCCCGAAGAGCAGCGTTCCGATACCGATGATGATGCCGATTACGTTGTTACCCTGCTGGCTCACGTTGGCGATCATTTCCTCAACCTGTTGGGCGGCTTCGGCGCCTACCAGATCACTGATCTGGGCAGAGATATTTCCCTGTACCGCTTCCTCACCCAGTACAATTCCCACGGTGTTCACAATAATGATTAGCAACGCGGGTAGCGAAAAGATAGAGTAGTAAGCAATGACCGCGCTCTGGCGAAAGGGCTCATCTTCGTTCCACTCTTGGTAGGTGGCCTTTAGTAAGGAAAAAATGTTCTTACCGCGTTCTTTAAGATTCATGATCTTTGGTAATTGAAGCAATTATATTTGAGATATTCTCAGTGCCACCAAATAGCAATCGAGTCAAACACTGCATCTGGTGAAATCTTCGTTCTGTCAACTTCTTTTTTCTCTTCGTCCCACCAACCTGCCTCTAATTCAGCCTTGCTTACATTAAACCAAGCATTAAGAGAGTCGACAGTTAGCGTAATATGCTTTATAGTAGGTGCATAGTCTTTTATCGAGTACGACGCTAATAGGTCTGAGTAGGTTGAATTTAAACCAATTCCCTCTTTAGTTTGGTATTGAGGGCTAACAATTAAGACCCTATTTATCTTCGACGTAAGATCGTTCTGGATTTTGGGCGTTACTGTTAAAAGATGGCTGCCTACATTATCGTAAATTTCGTAGTCATCATAAGTATCATCAGGAAATTCTCCGTATCCAATTTTCTTCTGAACTTGGTTCTTGGGTAATAATTTAATTATCTCACCAATAGTCATTTGCCTTGTAAAAAGACCTACTTGGTCAGAAGTAATTAAATAACTCTTCTCCTGAGTTTTAGTAATATCCAATTCATTGATTTCTCCGTACTGCTTACTTGTACCTGCTGCTATGTGCAAAACTAAAGGTATTACAATAAAGGAGCGTATCGAGTAATTCATTCTGTTTGCAATGAGGCAGCTATTTACCCTTTTTGCAGCGCTTCTATCTGCTGCGCCACAGCTTCGGCTTCGGCCATTTTCTCGTCGCCCGCCCGGCGGTCGCGCTGCGACAAGCTGTGCGCCTCAGCCATCAACTTCTTGTACTTATCCTGCAACTTTTCTACTTCCGACTTTTTCTTAAACAGACCAAACATACGGGGTAAGGGGGTTACTGGTTCGACTTATTTTTTCCGCGCAAGAAGCTGACAAAATCCCGGAACCCCTGCTTGGAGCTAAAGACCGACTTCATCGTCCGCACGTAATCCGAAGAGGTGGGCCGCCGGGGGGGCGTATCCGGAAGTTTCTCCGGGGGCGGGGGCAGCGTCACCTGGGTAGAGCCGGGCTGCAGGGCGTCTGCCCGGGCAAAATTACGCTGCGCCCGTTGCAAGTGCCCCAGTTTTTCTTCTATCATCCCGCGGTTGTTATAGGCGATAGCATCTTCCGGGTCTAACTCGATGGCGTGGGTATAATCATCAATGGCCCCCTGGTAATCGCGCACGCGATCTTTGATATACGCCCGGCTCGAGTAGCGGTACGGATTGTCCGGCTCCAGCACCACTCCCTCGTCAAAGTCCTCCAGCGCCCCGTGGTTATCTCCGGCCAGGTGGCGGGCCACGCCCCGTTCGCTAAAGTAGGTAGCGTTTTTCGGAATTAAATTGATCAGTCGATCAAAGTCGTGGATGGCGGTATCGTATTGCTCCATTTTGAAGCGTGCCCGGGCCCGGCCGTACAGGCTCTCGGGGTGCGTATCGTTGGTAGATAAGGCCCGCTCGAAGTACTCCAACGCCTTCTGATAATTCTCCTGCGCCAGTTGCTCGTACCCCTGGGTAATCCACTGTTGTTCCTCGGTCGTATTCATGCCTCAGTAAGTTAGCTTTCGTTTGAGCCAGCTCGACGGTGGTGTCTGGCTCCTCATCCTAAACACATTGTGCCCCGATAAGTTTGCATGTCATGCTAAAGATCGGAAATACCAATACCCTTACCGTGGCCCGCTCTTCGGACTTCGGGCTCTACCTCAGTTCCAGTCAGGGAGATATTCTGCTGCCCAATCGCTACGTGACTTCTGACATGGAGGTAGGGCACGCCACCGAGGTGTTTGTGTATACCGATTCGGAAGACCGGCTGGTGGCCGTCACCGATTTTCCTCCCGCCCAGGTAGGCGAATTTGCGGCGCTTATGGTTAAAGACGTCACGCCGATTGGCGCTTTTCTCGACTGGGGACTGGAAAAAGATTTACTGCTTCCTTTCAAGGAGCAATTGAATCCACCGCGGGCCGGACGGCGGGTGGTGGTGCGGGTGTGCCTTGATCCGCGTACCCAGCGGGTGATTGCGGTGGCTAAACTGCAGCCCTTCTTCCAGCGCGATCTTGCGGACCTGACCGAGAAGCAGCCCGTAACGGCGCTGGTGTTTCAAGAAACCGACCTAGGTTATAAAGTACTGGTAAACCAGCGTTACGAAGGCTTGATTTATCGCAACGAAGTGTTTGACGCGCTCGCGATAGGCGATGAGCGCACCGGCTACGTGAAGAAGGTGCGCGACGACGGCAAGCTAGACGTTAGCCTGCAACCGCCGGGAGTAGCCGGTATCGATGCCGCCCGCGACCGGGTGCTGCAGCAGCTCCGCGAGGCCGAGGGGTACCTTCCCTACCACGACAAAAGCGCCGCAGAAGATATCCAGCGGGTATTCGGACTAAGCAAGAAAGCGTATAAGCGGGCGGTCGGCGGGCTGTATAAAGACAAAAAGATCACGCTAGAAGACGGTGGCATTCGCTTGACCTCCTAAGCTATTTTCTCCCAAGGTTCGTGTCGACACGAACCTTGGTATCGACACGGACCTTGGATTTGTTTTATTTAGCGCGTGTCCAGGTCTGTGAGCGCCCCAGCAGCGATACTCCGATGAAGCCTCGTACCTCCAGGGTATTCGCATCCTCTAGCTCCAGACGGCATGAGTACGTTTTTCCCGACTCAGGATCATAGATTTCACCATCTTCCCAGTCGTTGCCTCCGTCGTACTGAAGGCTAGTGAGAATATCCGAGCCAACGATGGTGCGCGACCGCAGGTCTTCGCTGGGATTCTTTACATCACGCTTGGTAGTGCCGTCCGGGTTCTTGGGCTCCTGTAACGAAACAATCTTGCCGCAGTATTTATCCCCGCACGTATAAATCTCTACGGTGGCTTTTTTCTCTTCGGTATACCACTTGCCAACAATATCGTTAGCCTCCTGCGCCCAAAGGCTAGGGGCGGTAAAGAACAAAATAATTCCGGCAACTGCTTTTAGCAGAACCGTGGTAGGTATATTATGCGTTGTCATATTACTTAAATCGGTTACGGTACGCTTTGGTTTTTGATTATAGCAAAAAACCGCCCTGGTCTACAAACTGGGTAGCTTAATAATGTAACCGTATAAACCTCCCCATCGTGCCGCACAACCTCAGAAAAGCCGCTGAAAAGCAGCCTTCCGCCTCCTTTGATTACCAACTGCGCGGGCAGACCCTCCGCCTGTTACCCGAGCGGGCTATCTTCTGGCAAGAAAAGCGGTACCTGTTGTTGTCGGACGCGCACCTGGGCAAGGCGGGGCACTTTCGCAAACACGGGGCACCCATTCCGGCTACCGTCCACGGTAAAGACCTGGCTGTGCTCACCGATTTGGTAACCCGCTGGCAGCCGGAGACTCTGGTGGTTCTGGGCGATCTGTTCCACAGCGACCTTAATAACGAATGGCTGGACTTTGAAGCGTGGCTGCACCAGCACCACGCCCTGTCGGTGGTGCTGGTAAAGGGCAACCACGACATCCTGCCCGAAGCGGTGTATCAACATCCTAACCTAACGGTGCATCCCGAAGCGTGGGCGGTGGATCCGTTTCTTCTTACCCACGAACCGGTGGTAGAGGCGGTGCAGCGGCGGGGCGGTTTAACCTTTTTCAAGTCAGCCACAGCACCTCGTCTTTATAACTTAGCGGGTCATGTGCACCCGGGGGTGCGCGTTAGCGCGGGCATGGGCGAGCGGGTAAAACTTCCTTGTTTCTATTTTACTCCGCAGTTGGGCATTCTACCGGCCTTCGGTCAATTTACCGGATGCGCTACGGTACATCCCCAATCTGAAGACCAAGTTTTTGCGGTGCTCAGCCCGCAACGGGTCCTTCCGATCCGACAATAACACGCGCACAAATGTGCCATTTTGTCTTAATTCTGTGGATAATTATACTAAAATATGACTTTTTGTCATTAAATTGATGCTTGATTCGTAGAAATACCGCTTGGTATTGCCTTTGTATACACCGGATTGTAATCAAGTGTAATACTAACTTAAACTTTATACATCATGACTCTAGTACGATATAATAACCGATTTCCTCGTTTCTTTGACGACTTCTTTACCCGTGACCTTGACCAGTTAATTGGCGGAGTGGATACGCACCGTAACCTACCGGCTGTGAATGTGAAAGAGGATGAGCACGGATTCGCCGTAGAGGTGGCGGCCCCCGGTTTTGAAAAAGCCGACTTCAAAGTAGAAGTGGATCAGGACCTGCTGACCATTGCGGCCGAGAAGGAAGCCCAGGGTGAAGCGACAGACGACGTAGGCTACGTGAAGCGGGAGTTTCGTTCGCAGACGTTCCAACGCAGCTTCCGCCTGCCCGAGAATGTGGTAGACGGCGATAAGATTGAAGCACGCTACGAGGCGGGCATCCTGTACCTAAGTCTTCCGAAGCGGGAGGAGGTAAAACCCAAACCGGCTCGCATGATCGAGATTGGCTAACTACAAGAGGCGGGTATATCCCGCCTTTTTTTTGCATCAACAACCCAAACCAATGATCTAAGCGTTATTATTGCTACACCCTGGCATCATGGGGTCTCTAGCCAAGGGCGGAGACCCTTCTGGGTTTAAACGAATTTGAGGATGGAATACAAAGATTACTATAAAACCCTGGGCGTTGCAAAAACGGCCACCGCGAGCGAGATCAAAAAAGCGTATCGCAAGCTGGCCGTGAAGTATCACCCGGACAAAACCAAAGACGATAAGGTTGCCGAAGAGAAATTTAAGGAGGTAACCGAAGCCTACGAAGTGCTCAAAGACTCCGATAAGCGTAAGAAGTACGACGAACTGGGGGCCAACTGGAAGATGTACGAGCAGCAGGGCACCAACGGAAAACCACCCTACGGCGGTTACGGTTCTCCGTTCGGCGGCGGACGCACCCAGCAGGAATTCAGCGAAGAGTACTCCGACCTGTTCGGCGGCGGCGGTGGCTTCTCCGATTTCTTCGAGAGCTTTTTCGGAGGCCAAGGGGGCGGTGGTTCTCGGGGTCCGTACACCTCGCAGCGCGGTTACGCCACCAAGGGGCAAGACCATCAGGCCAGCATCACCATTCCGCTGCAACAAGCCTACCAGGGCGTCAACCCGGTGGTTAACGTATCGGGCAAGCGCTTGCGCATCAAGATCAAGCCGGGCATCGAGAACGGGCAAACCCTTAAGATTCCGGGCAAGGGCGGCGCGAGCCTTCAGGGTGGCCCCGCCGGTGATCTATTCTTAACCATCAACGTAGAGCAGCATCCCGACTTCACGCGCCAGGGCAACGACCTGCACACCACCGTGCCGGTAGACGTGTACACCGCGATGTTGGGCGGCAAAATCACTATCAAGACGCTTAAGGGACCGATGTCGATCAGTATTCCGGCAAGTACTGACAGCGGTAAGGTGCTTCGCCTCAAAGGACTGGGCATGCCGCACTACGGTAACGCTACGCAGTTCGGCAACCTGTTTGCCACGGTGAATCTCACCACTCCCAACGAGCTAACTGCCGAAGAAACCGAACTTGTTCGTCAACTGCAGGCAATGCGCGAACCGGCCACGGCTACGGCGCCGTAGCCTGCTGCGGCCCGACCGAACTTTTTGCCGACCATTTCACTTCTCTAGGCACCCTTTCGCGCTTAAAAGATTCTAAATATCGCCGGGGGTTTTCCAAAGATATTGTAGTTTCACCCGCTCATCTTCTTGATCGTTTTTCCTATGCGTAATTTCCTGTCCTGCCTGCTTATCACCAGTTGCTTTGGTCTGTTTGTCTTACGTTGCAACGAGGCCGAAACTGACCTCCGCATCCGGCAGATGGCTCCCGAACAAACCGCTCAGCTAGCCGATTCTATCGCCACTACGGTGAACCTCAAGCTAGCCGACGGCTTCACCATGCGTTTGTGGGGGATTGATTCGCTAGTCGCTGACCCGATTGCGCTGGATATAGACGATCAGGGGCGCGTCTATTACACCCGGGCCAACCGCCCCAAACACTCGGAGTTCGACATTCGGGGGCACCAGGACTGGGAGATTCCTTCTATCCAACTGCAGTCGGTCGATGATCGGCGGGCTTTTTTGCGCGCTACGCTGGCTCCAGAGCTGAGCGAGCAGAATGCTTGGCTGGCCGACCTGAACGGTGACGGCTCGCACGACTGGAAAGACCTAACCGTTGAGAAGGAGAAAATCTACCGCGTAGACGATACCGACGGCGACGGAGTGGCCGACCAGACCCAACTGGTGGTAGAAGACTTCGACGAAGAAGTAACCGACGTGGCCGGAGCGGTGCTGGTAGCGGGCGATGACCTGTTTGTGGGTGTAGCTCCCGATCTGTGGCGCACCCAGGACGAAAACGGCGACGGCCTGGCCGACGAGCTTACCGCCATTTCAAGCGGCTACGGCGTGCACGTGGGCTTCGGCGGACACGGCATGTCGGGACTGGAGATGGGACCTGACGGGCGCATCTACTGGGGCATCGGCGATATTGGCTTCAACGGCACCGGTCCCGATGGAAAGGAATGGAAGTACCCGAACCGCGGCGTACTGGTGCGATCCAACCCCGACGGCAGCGACTTTGAGGTGTTCGCCATGGGCCTGCGCAACACCCACGAGTTTACCTTCGATGAGTACGGCAACCTCATCGGACAAGACAACGACGGCGACCATCCCGGCGAGAGCGAGCGCTTGGTCTACCTAGTAGACGGCTCCGACACCGGGTGGCGGATCAACTGGCAGTTCGGCAAGTACAAAGATCCCAAGAACAACGAATACAAGGTGTGGATGGACGAGAAAATGTATGTGCCCCGCTGGGACGGCCAAGCGGCCTACATGCTTCCTACCATAAAAAACTTCGTGAACGGGCCGACCGGCTTCGTGCGTAACCCGGGTACCGCGCTGAGTCCCGACTGGAGAAATCGCTTTTTTGTGGCGAGCTTCGTGGGCAACCCGGCCCGCTCGGGCATTCACTCGTTCGAGCTAGTGCCGAAGGGCGCCGGTTTTGAACTGGGCGAACACCAGGAAGTGTTGAGCGGCATTGCGGCCACTGGCCTCGACTTCGGCCCCGACGGAGCGCTGTACGTAGGCGATTGGATCGAAGGGTGGGAGCCGAAAAACGACGGACGCATCTGGAAGCTTGACGTGGCTGACGGCATTAACGAGGAAGAGCGACAGCAGACCAAAGACCTGCTGGCTGAAAACTTTAGTCCGCGTAGTGATCAGGAGCTAGGCGAGTTGCTGGCGCACAACGACCAGCGGGTGCGGCAAAAGGCCCAGTTTGCCCTGGTAGAGCGCGGCAAAGAGGGCGCCGAAGTATTTAAGCAGGTGATTGCCCAGCAAGCGTTCCAGATGGCGCGCATTCACAGTATTTGGGGCCTGAGTCAGTTAGCCCGGCAGGCGAGTCACTACGCGACGCCCTTGCTACCGCTATTGCAGGACGACGATCCGGAAATTCGCGCCCAGGCAGCCCGTTGGTTGGGCGATATGCGCTACGCTGACGCCGCTCCCGAATTGATACCGCTGCTGGAAGACCCGTACCCCCGTGCCCGCTTCTTCGCCGCCGAAGCGCTGGGCCGCATCGCCGACGATTCGGCCGTTCAGTCTATCATCGCGATGCTGGAGGCCAATAACGACGAAGACGTCTACCTCCGCCACGCCGGAAGTTTGGCCCTGGCCCGTATCGGCCAATCGCGGTCGGTGGTAGCGCTGGCCCAACATCCCTCCCGCGCGGTGCGCCTTGCTGCGGTGGTGGCACTACGCCGGATGCAGGAACCGGGCATTGCGGAGTTTCTGGATGATGAAGACGAAGGCGTAGTCACCGAGGCGGCCCGTGCCATCAACGACGACTATTCTATTGAACAAGCCCTGCCCGCCCTGGGCGACTTGCTCACGATCACTTCCTTTCAGAACGAACCCCTGATCCGGCGCGCTATCAGCGCCAACCTGCGCGTAGGCACCGAGCAGGCTCTACAAAACTTGATCGACTACGCTCAAGAAGAAAATCACCCGCTAGCCATGCGCACCGAAGCGCTGGACGCGCTGGGTACCTGGACCGAACCTTCGGTGCTCGACCGGGTGACCGGACGCGACCGCGGCACCATCAAGCGCATTCCTGAACCGGCCATTCAGCAGGCGGCCCCCGCCCTTGTTCAGCTTACCCAGAACCGAGCGCCCGAACTTCGGCGCAGCGCGGCGCGGGCACTGGGCCTACTGGGCGCTGACGACGCGTCCCCCACCCTGCTGGCGCGCCTCAAGCAAGACCCGGACGCTGGTGTGCGCATTGCCGCCCTGGAGGCCCTGGTGCACCTGGATAACGAATCTACCGCCCCGGCCGTCACTCAGGCCTTGTCCGATTCTGAAAAGCAGGTCCGCGCCGTGGCCCTAGACGGGCTAGCGGACACTGACCTTCCTCCTGAGCAGATGACCGCGCTGCTCAGCGAAGTAATCGACACCCGCACCACCGAAGAGCAACAAGCAGCACTGCTCACCTTAGGCACCCTGCCGCCGGAACACGCCGAGCCGGTGCTAGCGAACCTGATTCAGCGCCTGGAAGACGGTAAGCTTCCGGTGGGCATTCAGCTAGAGCTGGCCGACGCGGTAGACAGCACGCAGTCCGACGCGCTGAAAGCCCGCCTGGCGCAGGTGCGGGCCAACGCCTCGGACCTGACCGGCGACGCGTTGCTGGCCTCGTACGAAGACTGTCTGGAAGGGGGCGACCCCGAACGCGGGCGGGCCATTGCCTTCCGCAACTCCACGGCCCAGTGCATGAAGTGCCACGCCTACGACGACTACGGCGGCAACGCCGGTCCGCGCCTCAACGGAGTGGGCTCCCGGCTCAGTCGGAAGCAAATTCTAGAGTCGCTGATCCTTCCCAGCGCCCGCCTGGCCCCCGGCTACGGCACGGTGATTCTGGCCATGAACGACGGCCGCAAAATCAGCGGGGTGTTGCAGGCCGAAGACGAGCAGCAACTCACCGTGCAGGTGGGCAACCAGGACCCGGTGACGCTACGCAAGGACGAGATTGCTACGCGCACCAATGCCCCCTCCAGTATGCCCAGCATGACGAATTACCTCACCAAGAAGCAAATTCGCGATCTGGTGAGTATGCTGGCCACCCTGAAGCAGGAAGATGTTTGACACAACGATAGCCCAGCCTTTAAACGCTGGGTTATGGTCATGCGACGAAAAATAGATGCCTGAGCGGGCTTTTTTTCTTGCCCCCTTACCGCATAGCGCGTTATCCGCGCCCGCTTACCTAAACAACCCTCCCTGCTCCTTGAGCATCCGGTAGTAGGTGGTTACTCCTTCTTCCAGGCTCGTAAACGGAGTGCGGTAGCCCGCTTCGCGCAGTTGGTGCGAGTCGGCCTGGGTGTAGGTTTGGTACTTGCCGCGCAAGTGGTCGGGAAAGGGAACGGTTTCTATCTGGGCTTCGGGCTCCAGCCGCTGGATGATGCGCGCAATGTCAGTGAAGCTGCGGGCCTGGCCCGTACCGCAGTTGTAGATGCCACTTTTTCCGTTGTCGTAGAAGTACATATTGACATCCACCACGTCTTTGATAAAAATAAAGTCCCGACGAAAGTCTTCGCTGCCCTCGAAGAGCTTCATGGCGTTGCCCTCCTGCAGGTGCCGGTAGAAGTGATACACCACCGACGCCATGCTGCCCTTGTGGTTCTCCTGGTAGCCGTAGGCGTTAAAGTAGCGTAAGCCCAGCATCTGGGTGGTTGTTTTGCTTAGTCGGCGCACGTAGTTGTCGAACATAAACTTCGAGAAGGCGTATACGTTGAGCGGATTTTCGTTGGCGCGCTGCTCGCTAAACGCGGAAGTGCCCACCTCGCCCTCTCCGTTGCCGTACACCGAAGCGCTGGAGGCGTACAGAAAATTAGTTTTGTGGTCCAGACAGTGGTGCAGCAGATGCTTGGAGAAGGCGTAGTTGTTTTCCATCATGTAGCGCCCGTCGGTTTCGGTCGTCGACGAGCAGGCCCCCTGGTGGAAGATGGTTTCTACGTCGCGCAGGCGGGGCAGTTGTTCTAGGAACGCCCGCTTGTCGATGAAGTCGGCGATGAACAGCGCGTTGAGGTTGCGGTGCTTCTCGGACTTATCCAGGTTGTCGACGACCAGAATGTCTTCCCGGCCCCGCTCGTTGAGCGCCCGGACAATGTTGCTGCCAATAAATCCGGCCCCGCCGGTAACGATGATCATAGCTTTTGGGATGGTTGGTTGCTACCGCAAATATAGCGAATCCTGCACATCGGCGAGCCTTGTTTGCACGATTGGGGTGTACGACAAAATGCAGGTAATAGCAATTTTGTCGTACTTGTTGTTACACTTTTTCACGTCATTCCGGAATTTTGCGAAGAGAAACGTAGCAAAATATCCGCGGACGCCGCGCGGGAATCCCCTACTTTAGTGTCGTGTATTGCGTCCGTAAAATTGCCTGTATGCGACTTTAAGGGAGGGGATTCCGGATAGCCCTATCCGCTATCGCTACTAGGACTTCCGGAATGACGTGTCTGAATCTGCAATTTGTCGTACACCCGCACGATTGAATTAATGTCTTGAAGTGGCAATTGGGGGGGGCGAAAAGGCAAAGCGCTAACGGCCGATGCAGCGAACGGCCCGGCATTGTTTGCGTTCATCTTTCATTTATCAACTTTCGCGCTTGGCGCAACCAGACTCCGAGTACCTTTCAAATAGGGCTGAGCGCTGCATAATGTTCTGCGCCTGTATTTTATTTTTCAATCAATTTCAGTCCTTGTTCATTTATTGAGACTTCAATCTTTTCACCAGGTATCAAATTATCGGAAATGGGATTTGGTTCAACTGTTCCTGTAAACCAAATTTTATATTCATTGTCAGTCTTACCAATGGTTGCTTGATCAATAGCTGAATCTCTCATATCCCCAGCTATTGCTGCAAATCCCAAATGTTCCATTTTTCCATTTTGAAGTTTAAATACATCAAAACCCGAAGTATACTCATACGCTTCTTCAGCTAAAATTATGATTTCCCCGTCATTAAACTTGAAATAATGAGGTGTATATCGATAAGCTTCACCTGTTGGGCTTGATTCAAATTCAATTTTAAATCTTTCATTATTGTCTTTGACCAAATAGATAAGTCTTAATCCTTCATTCTCAGGATCGTATTCTTTTGGTTTAGCAGTTAGCAAAAATTCGCTGTCGTTGAACTTGGCAGTATTTACCACATCGTAGGATGACAATTCAATATTCTTTTCAAAGATTATCGGATCAATCCTATCCGCAGTATCCAAATCATAAACCCAAAATTGGTTTAACAACATCAAAATTGACATCAAAATCATTTCTTTCATTTATATGGCGCAGAACATCTGTATATGCACACTGTGCATGTTTTCTATATGGCGATAATGAGGCTGCTAGCCAATCATTCTTCCTTCCGTTCCTGTTTCTCTGGCTATTTGCTACATCTGGCAAGGGCTAAATGTAGTTAGTCAGTTACCTCTTGTTCCTCTTCACGCCTAAGATAAGCAAATCTGACTGTACGCTTCAACCAAATTACTCCTGAAAGCACAGCCTTTTCACAAATTGTCCTCTCACGCAGGGTTTTTTGCTTTAAAGTAACACCTTAGCAAGCTGTAGCAAGGTTCCTACTGAAGGACAATAAGGGAAGGAGTAGAGAAGAAGATCAATCATACATCAGTGAGAAGTGGCTTAGCTAGTCGTTCTGAACGATAATACGATTGAGACACGATAGGGTGGGCTGATCTAATAGGTTTTACGGAAAGGCAGTCGAGGTTCTTTCCTACACAAAAGAGTATCTTTTAGTCAGCTTGCTAACAAAAGTCCGTACTACTTGATTATCAACAGGAGATGACTATAAAAACCAGCTTACTTCTATTCTCGCTTACCCTTTCGCTGCAACTGGCGCGAGCGCAGGAATTTTCGCGTCCCGAACGCCTGCCCCAGGATCGCGCCTACGTGGGTGACAATACTTTGCACCTGGACATCACCACGCCCGAGCGGCCCTATACCTATACTTTTCCGAACATGGCCGCTCGCTTCGACCAGCGCCTGCAGCAGTTCATTCTGGCCATCCCCGCCCTAGAAACAGACCTAATCGATCCTACCGTATTGGACACGATGACTCCGGAAGAACGCGATTTTCTGGTTCGCACGGTGTACGTTAACCGAGATGCCCCGATCATCATTCGGTTGTTCTTCCCGTCAGGCATCGTCGATCTGGACCAACTCAGCGATGATCCCCAGGCGATGGTCAGTGAGGTGCAGATGGGCGGCCGTACTTACAAAACCACCGCGCAGGTGCAGGGACTCTACCAAGACGGTGAATTGCTGATCGGCTTTTCGTTCATGTTCAGCGATACGGTGCTGGGTGCCAACCAGAGGGTGGAAGATATCCAATTGTATGCGCAAGGCGTGCGGCTCGCCGGAGTGCCGGACATCCGGTAGCACTAAGCAGCGTTCATATCTTGCTTGATAGCCACAAGCTCTGCCAAAGCAGTCATCTCTCGCTTGATGCCCCGCCGGATCAGTATAATCAGAACGGCTGCCCCCACCAGATAAGACCCATCTATCAGGATCATCCACGGTAACGAAAAGTACTGACTAAATTCGGGAGTCAGCAGGTAGAAGCCGAGGCTGTACAGCAGCACAATGGCGATGGTGACCCAACCGTGAACGACCTTCCGAAACCGCAGAAAGGTGAGGGCATCGCTGGTAGCCTGCTGAGCGTTGGCACTTAAATTGATGCGCGCCGACCGAACAACGCTGTACCCTTCGATCAGGATACGGAGCAGCAATCCGCCGATCATTAGCCCGATGCCAAGGTGGCTGAGCGTTGTTTGCAGGGGCGCAACGTACCGGAAAAAGACCAGTAGCCCGGCCACCGTTGCCGACAAGACCGCCATGTTGCCGAAGTGGAAGTTTCGAGTGTGTCGTTGGTGGGCCTTCGCTCGGTTAATCAGCGACGTAGCGTCGGGTAGGGCGGCACGATGGGTTTGCTTGGCCTGCTGCCACAGCTGGTGCAGTTCATTGTTGGGTTCGCTCATGAGTAAGTAGTTGTTTGAGTTGTTTTTTGATGCGGTGAATCCGCACCCTTAACGTGCCCGCCGCCAGTCCGGTAATCTGAGCGATCTCTTCGTAGGGCAGCTCATCCAGCACCAGCATAATCACCAGCCGGTCTACCTTGCCGAGTTGACCGATGGCGTGGTATAGCGGTTGGTACGGGTTCGCCGAAGCGGGGGGCGGCGCGGCCACCGGAAGCTGATCAGACAGCGGCACACGTACTTGCTTCCGATGGCGGCGCAGGTGCTGCAAGCAGGTATTAACCGTGATGCGGTACACCCAGGTTTTGTAGGAGGCTTGCTGGCGAAACTTATCCATCACCTGCCAGCAGTTCACGAATACTTCCTGCGATACGTCGCGCGCCGCGTCCTCATCCCCCTTCATAAACCCCAGGCACAGCTGAAACACCATATCCTGGTAGGTTCGGTAGAGTTCGGCAAAGGTTGCTTCCTGATCTTTACTCATCGGTGGTCAGCGCAAGGTTGATCTGCTCGTACAACCATTTCGGCTGGTCGAACATCACAAAGTGGCGGCTGTCGGGCGCAATCCGGATGTCTTTGCTCGCCAAATTTGCGTACTGCTTTGTGTAGTTCTCACGAACTACCTTCTCGTCGGGGAAGGAGGCACCTAGGATGAGGGTCGGGGCGGTGATCCGGTTTAACTGAGGCCGCAGATCCATCTTGAGCAGGTCGGTGTAGCCGTACACGTAGGTTTCCCGGTCGGCCTGCATCGTCCAGCGCACCAGCGTATCCGCTTTCTCCGGTCGGGTGGTCATGTTCTGGGCCGTCATTACCACCGTTTGCCGCAGTGAGTCTTCGCTCATCCGTAGCATCCGGGTCACCTGCAGACTGTCGTAGCGGATGTGTTTGGCGTCAACGCCCGGCATCATCAGCGCCCGCGTGCAGGGAATAGCATCAACGATAATGAGTTGTTTCACTCGTTCGGGCATGGCAGCGGCCACTTCGGTGGCCAGGTTGCCGCCCATGCTGTGCCCGATTAGCGTAAGATTGCGCAAGTCATGCTTCTC
>JBASAY010000195.1:0-29195 GCA_049650865.1 Tunicatimonas sp. | reverse complement strand
CGCCGCGGATGCGGAACTCGGTCAACGTGCGCCGCAGTCGCTGCGAGGTGCCCTTCAGCGTGCGCCCGGTGGCTGACACCTTCACCAGCATGGAGTCGAAGAAGGGCGAGATAGTGACGCCCGGATACGAACTGCCCTCATCGAGGCGGATGCCGAAGCCCCCGGCGTTGCGGTAGGCGATGATGGTGCCGTAGTCGGGCCGGAAGTTGTTCTTGGGGTCTTCGGTGGTCACCCGACACTGGATGGCAAAGCCGTGGTACTCTACGTCTTCCTGCTTCTTGATGAAGATGCGCGGGTCGGACAGCTTGCGCCCCTGAGCGATAAGGATCTGCGAGCGCACAATATCGATACCGGTGATCTCCTCGGTGATGGTGTGCTCCACCTGAATGCGCGGATTCACCTCAATGAAGTAGATGTTTTCCTGCTGATCGACCAGAAACTCGACGGTGCCCACGTTGTTGTAGTTCACGCTGCGGGTGATCTTCAGGGCGTATTCGTAGAGCTTGTCCTTGGTTTCTTGCTTGATGCTGGAGGCGGGCGCCACCTCGACCACCTTTTGGAAGCGCCGCTGCACCGAGCAGTCGCGCTCGTAGAGGTGCACGATGTTGCCGTGGTTGTCGCCCATAATCTGCACCTCGATGTGCTTAGGCTGGTCGATGAACTTCTCGAGAAACACCGTGTCGTCGCCGAAGGCTTTGCCCGCCTCGTTGCGGGCGTCGGGGTAGGCCTGCTTGAGTTGCTTCTCGTCGCGCACCACGCGCATGCCGCGTCCGCCCCCGCCCGAGGCGGCCTTCACCATAATAGGATAGCCAATGCGCTCGGCTTCCTTCAGGGCAACTTCTACCGTGTCCAGGTTCTCATGGCTGTCCTCAATGACGGGCACCTCGGCGGCCACGGCGATCTCTTTGGCCGCTACCTTGTCGCCCAGTTGGGCCATTACCTCGGGCGTGGGCCCTACGAAGATAATGCCCTCTTCGCGGCAGCGCTCGGCGAAGCGCAGGTTCTCTGACAAGAAGCCGTAGCCCGGGTGGATGGCGTCGACCTGGTGCCGTTTGGCCAGCAGGATGATCTCCTCAATATCAAGGTAGGGCTTCAGCGGATCGTTGTCCTCGCCAATCTGGTAGGTTTCATCGGCTTTGTAGCGGTGCAGCGAGTAGCGGTCTTCGTAGGTGTAGATGGCCACCGTGCGGATGCGCAGTTCGGAGGCGGCCCGCAGAATACGGATAGCAATCTCGCCGCGGTTAGCAACGAGCAGTTTATTAATCTTTTTAAGTTTTTCGGACATAATAGGTTAGGTTTAGCAGAAAGTGGCACTAAATTGTAAATTACACAAGGAACGGGACTATTTACAAGGCTGCCGTGAAATTTGCGAAAAAGACTTTTTAACGGCTTCGTCAACCCTCCCAAAAGCATCGTACTTCCCCCCACTTTTCTCGAACCTTCCGCTAATAGGTGCTGTTGAAGCGTTGAACAACTAATACTCTGGGTTAGAATCATTATAAATAAGATAAGCATTTATCGATTTAGTGATTCGCTTAGTACATTTGAGGGCTGATTTTACAACGACAATGCATCACCAATTCCAGGCCGTTTCTCTCACTTACCAGAATAGTCCGGTCGCCATTCGAGAGCGCCTGGCGTTGCGTCCCGACGAGGTGCGTCCGCTGTTGCGGCGCGTTAAGGAAGTTACTGGCGCGCAGGATATCCTGATCCTTTCTACCTGCAACCGCACCGAACTCTACTACAGCCACGAAGAAGACCTGACGGATCAAATCATCGGGCTACTGAGCATTGCTAAGGGAATTAGCCCGAGCGATCGGCTTAGCGAGTATTTTGTGAGCTACCAGGATACCACGGCTACGGTGCATCACCTCTTCCGGGTGGCGATGGGACTAGAGTCGCAGGTGGTGGGCGACTTGCAGATCGTCAACCAGGTGAAGCAGGCCTACCAGGCGGCCGCCGACGAGGACACCGCGAGTCCGTTTTTGCATCGCTTGCTGCATACCATCTTCTTTACTAACAAGCGGGTTTCTCAGGAAACCACCTTCCGCGACGGAGCCGCCTCGGTGTCGTACGTAGCCAGCGAACTGGTGGATGATTTGGCCGCCGAGTTCGTGCAGCCTAAAATTTTGGTGGTGGGTTTGGGCGAGATCGGGGCCGATGTGTGTAAGAACATTGCCGAATTGCCCCAGCGCGATTCGCGTGCGGTGACCGTGATGAACCGAACGGACGCCAAGGCAGAAGCACTCGCTACATCACTGGGGTTCGCTACCCGGCCCTTTGCCGAACTGGCCGATGCCGTGGCGCAGGCCGACGTAGTGATCTCTTCGGTGGCCGCCCCCGAACCGCTCATTACGCCCAAGTACCTGGACGCCGCGGCGGTGCATGGGCATAAATACCTGATCGACCTTTCAGTGCCCCGCAGCGTTGACCCGGCGGTAGAGCGGGTGCCCGGCGTACTGGTGTATAACCTGGACGACCTGCGAAGCAAAGCCCACGAAACGCTCAACAAGCGCGTGGCGGCCGTTCCCCGCGTAGAAGAAATCGTAGAAGAAGCCGTAGGCAGCTTCGGGCAGTGGGCGCAGGAGATGGAAGTATCTCCGACCATTCAGCGGCTGAAGCAAACGCTGGAGCAGATCCGGCAAGAAGAGATGGCCCGCCACTTGAAGAGCCTGGACGCTACTGAGGCCGCCCGGATGGACAAGATTACCAAGGGGATGATGCAGAAAATTATCAAGCTGCCCGTGCTGCAACTCAAGGCCGCCTGCCAGCGCGGCGAAGCCGAAACCCTCATCGACGTGCTCAACGACCTGTTCGACCTGGAAAAGCAGCCGGTGAAGAAGTAAAGCAAACTAGCGTAGGCATTCTGTTAAGAGACGAAACTGAGAGTATGAAATTTGCCTACACGATACTTTACGTGGAAAACGTAGTTGAAACCATTGAATTCTACGAGAAGGCGTTTGGTTTTAGCCGAAAGTTCATCACCCCTGAAAGTGATTACGGAGAACTGATATCAGGAGAAACGACGATCGCATTCGCCTCCATTGAACTGGGAAACTCTAATTTTAAGAACGGATTTGAAAAGATTACGAACTCCAAGAAACCGTTCGGAGTTGAGCTGACCTTTACGACTGAAAATATCCTAACAGACTTTCAGAACGCAGTCAATTCGGGAGCAACCGAATTTGAACCCTTGACTGAAAAGCCCTGGGGGCAAAAGGTCGGATACGTTCGTGATAACAATGGTTTTCTAATTGAAATCTGTACACCAATCAAAATAGACCAGTAACTCTTATTCTGCGGAACTAATACATTCAGACTTCAGCGTTCACTCACAAAGCTCCTTTTGGATCGGGATGCTTGAACTGGTAGTTCATCATTTTCTTAAGCCTCGTGCTATCTACCACTTTATAGGCATCTTCTTCAGTGGCTGCGAACTGCGGCGAATCAAACCCCAATTTCTGAGCCGCCTCCCCGTAAAAGTCTTCTTTTGCCGGATGCTTATCCGCGCAGGCGTTGAAGGTTTCCCCCCACACCTCTTTTTCCAGAATCTCCTTAATAACAGCGATACAGTCATCGAGATGAATCATGTTCACCGGCGTTCGTCCGCTGCTGGGCAGCGTTTTTCCGGCCAGAAAACGACCCGGATGGCGGTCGGGTCCCATTAAACCGCAGAAGCGCAACACAGTAACCTCAATGCCAGGGTGCTCCTTTACCATTCGTTCGGCAGTGAGCAGCGCCCGTCCGCTGGCCTTCACCGCTTCGCTGGTGTCTTCCTCACGCACCGGGCCGTTTACGTTGGGATACACCGAAGTAGAGCTCACAAACAGCACCTTTTTCACCGGTGATTTTTCAATGACGCGCAGCAGCGAGGCAATCTGTTGGGGATACACCTCGGTGACTTCCTCGTTGCGCTTCGGAGGGATGTTGACGATCAGCACCTCGCTGTCAAAGAAATCAGCCTGATAGTCACCGTTAATCTGGGGAGAGAAACGAATGAGGTAAGGCGTGATGCCGCCCTCTTGTAGCATCGTAAGCTTTTCTTCCCGCGTGGTAGAGCCCTTCACGCGGTGGCCTCGTTCCAGTAAAGTTTGCGCCAGCGGCAAGCCCAGCCAGCCGCAGCCTAAAATACTAATGTGCATAGTTTTGGTGTTTGGAAGCACCCCGAAGAAAACCTGCGGTGAGCGATTGATAAAACTCCTGGCGGACTTCGCTTGTTAGAAATATGCGTAACTTGTAATTACCGCAAACCACCGCACCATGATCGTTACCGAACAAAGCAAGCTTAGTGTAGAAGACTACTTGACTCTGGAAGAAGAAACCGGCGAACGCCACGAGTACATGGGCGGCGAAGTGCGCATGATGGCGGGCACCACGTTGGAGCACGAAATGATCGTAAAAAGATTGATTCGCTTGTTAGATGAGTGTTTGGAAACCAAAGGCTGCACCCTGGTTACGGGCCAAATGAAAATGTACACGCCACGCTGTGACACTTCTTTCTTGTACCCCGATATTCATATCTATTGCGGCGAGATTAAGAAAAAGAAATTACCGATGGGAGCCTATGCCCTGGTAGAACCGATCTTGATCATTGAAGTACTATCCAAAGGTACTCGCAACTATGATCGCGGCGATAAATTTGACTGCTACCGTCGGATGACAACTCTTCAGAGCTACGTTATGATAGAAGGAGATATAGATAATCATGAACCAGCGATGTACGTCCGCACTTGGAAAGGGGGAGATGGGTTTGAGGAAAAGACCATGAAGCTCAAAGACACGTTAGACATTCTTGGTTGCCCGCTACCGGGCGAAGCGGTTTACGGAGCGCTTCAGGATATTTAGCTCATTTCTTCGTGCGTATACTAACCAACACCCTTATGATTACCACCGAACAACTCAGCGTAGAAGAATACTTGACTCTGGAAGAAGAAACCGGCGAACGCCACGAGTACATGGGCGGCGAAGTCCGCATGATGGCTGGTACGACGTTGGAGCACGATTTTATTGTAAACAATCTTATTCGGCTATTAATGCTCTGTCTGAAAGAGAAAGGTTGCTCCTTGGTGAGCGGGCAGGTGAAGCTGTATACTCCCCACTGCGATAAAGCCTTTCTGTATCCCGACATCCATATCTACTGCGGAGAAATCAAGAAAGAAAAGATGCCGCAGGGTGCTTACGCTCTGGTCCACCCAAGCTTCATTATCGAAGTGCTCTCGCAAGACCGCCGTAACTACGACCCCGTATCCACGGCGGGCGGCAACAAATTCGACTGCTACCGGCAGATTAATTCGCTGCAAAGCTACGTGCTCATCGAAAGCAAGCTAGAAACGCACGACCCGGCCGTCTACGTACGCACCTGGGAAGACGACCGGCAGTTCCAGGAAAAGAAACTGGAGCTCACCAATACCTTAGACGTACTGGGCTGTTCTGTATCGTGTCAAGAAATTTATAACTTTTCCGTTTAAAATGGTTCAATGGCTCGATTGTCCGATTGTTAACCATAACAATTGAACAATCGAGCCATTGAACAACCTCTACCTCCCCATGACCTACGAAGGTAATTTGCGCAAGATGCGCACCCAACTCGGCGAACCGGTGCAGTACACGCTGTTTCTCAGTGGCGAAGCCGTTGCCATGAACGAACTGATCGGTCAGCCCATCGGTATTCAATTTGATGGGCAGATCAATTGCGTCAACTGCGGCCGACTTACCAAAAAGTCGTACAGCCAGGGGTTTTGCTATCCGTGCATGATCAAGGCTCCACAGAACGCCGAATGCATCATCCGCCCCGAACTGTGCCGGGCCCACCTGGGCGAGGGGCGCGACCCGGTGTGGGAACGGCAGCACCACCTGCAACCCCACGTGGTGTACCTGGCCCAAACCGACGCCGTAAAGGTAGGCGTGACCCGTGATACCCAGGTGCCCACCCGCTGGATTGATCAGGGGGCCGGACACGCCGTGCGGATTGCCGAGGTCCCCTATCGCTACCTGGCGGGGCAGCTCGAGGTGGCGCTCAAGGCTCACTTCACCGACCGCACCAACTGGCGCAGCATGCTTACCAACAAAACCAGTGATCACCTTAGCTTGCAAGATTTTAGCGAAGCTGTGGCGGATCAAATCCCGGATGATCTGCGCGACTATTACTGCTCTGACTGCCCGGTGACCGACATTCAATATCCAGTGCTGCAGTACCCCACCAAGGTGAAGAGCGTCAACCTAGATAAGCATCCGCACCTGGAAGGGCGGCTCACCGGCATCCGCGGGCAGTACCTACTATTCGGCGATGGGCGGGTCATTAACCTGCGTACGCACAGCGGCTACTACATTCAATTATCGGTAACCTAGCGGTTTATTGTTTCTTAATATCACGGGTAAAATAATTAACAATGACTGAAAACTACTTCATTTGCTATATAGTAACGTATATGTTACCTTTATGATTGAAGTGCAAGAATTTCTGTATGAGAGTGGTGCTAGCCCCTTCAGAGAGTGGTTTGCCAGTCTTGACGCACGTGTAGCAGCTAAGGTCAATACTTACCTCACTCGGATTGAGGGTGGCAATACTTCCTCAATTAAGAGTCTAAAAGGCGGGGTGCACGAATGTAGGATTGACGGGGGACCGGGTTTATCTAGGTCAGGATAGGCCGAAGCTGGTGATACTACTGGGCGGCGGCACAAAAAAGAAACAACAACAAGATATCGAGGATGCCAAAGAACTTTGGGCACTTTTTAAGAAGCAGAAAAAGAAACGATAACTATGGCACTGACCCGAAACTTTAAAGAAACTGTACAGGAACGAGCGGCCCGTGATCCAGAATTTCGAAAAGCCTTGCTCATCGAAAGCATCGAGTGTATGCTCACCGGTGATCTGGCTACCGGTAAAAGTATCTTGCGCGACTACATCAATGCGACGATGGGATTTGAAGAATTAGGTACACTATTAAATAAGTCGCCTAAAAGCGTTATGCGTATGTTCGGACCGGAGGGTAATCCTACTACTTCTAACTTCTTCAGCGTACTTAATACCTTGAGAGAGAAAGAAGGGGTCAATTTTGAAGTACACACCGTACGTAATGCTTCTGATACCGCTCTACAAAACGAACATGTCTACCTGGACCACTAGCGGAGTTTCCGAGCTCAAAATGGCTCGATTTTCGTTACGTGGCGGCTTACTGCTTTTTTAGCACGATACTCTCGGCATGTTTGGCGATTAGGGTTTCGTACAGCGCCTTAAGTTGTGGGTATTGGTCGGGCGAGATCAGCGTACGATTTACTTTTAACAAACTGAGCACCTGCACCCCTATCGTAGTCGCCTGGGTCTGTAGTAAGAACTGCACCGACTGATCTTCTAGCGTAAGTTGCGCAGACGTGGGCATCTCCTCTACCGTGTATCCCTCAGGAATTTTTAGGCTAAAGGTATGCTTGTACGTCCGGCGGTAGCTGTAGTCTACGGGATGCTGTCGCTGCGCCGCCTTGAAGGGATTATCATCGAGTTCGCTGTAGTAAAAGGGGTCGATGTAGAGTAGATCGGTGGTTCCGGTGGCCGGATGCTGGGTGGTAAAGAAGGTGATCACGCTTTTGCCAATATTGTCCGCATTTTTGATGCTGAAATTTTGCTCGCGGTATCCCGGCAGCGCGGTAGAATCTTCCCGGTACGCCTTCCGCTTGTACAAGGCAGCGTAACCCTTCTCCTTTTGTCTTACCCGAGCCTGTAGCTGCGCGGAGTCTAGGATTACCGAAACAAAGGTCTCGGAGTGGTAACGCTCCCCGGTCTCTAGCGGAACCCACCGCTCTTCTTTCTTATCAACGATGAGTCCGTAGCCGTTAATGCACTGCAGCGGAAGCATGCCGAACGGTAAGTCAGGGTCGGTACCATCAAGGAGGTACTCGCTGCCGTCAACCACCGCGTAAACCAGGGTGTAGTTAAACTGACTGAGTACCGGATACTTCACGCTAACCTGCCCGTAGTCGCGGGTGCTTAGCAGGACGGGCTGGGCGGTGATGCCCGCAAAATCAAGCATATTACGCAGCACGATGTTAATATCGGCGCTGTTGCCGCTTCCTTCCGATAGCACCTGCTTGGGAGATTGAGCGGGTGCGTACCGGTTCTCACCGTTCCAGGCTAGGGTAGTAGTTACGTAACGATAGATGGCCCGCGCCTTCTCCAGCTCGGTAGTAGCAGAGGCGGTTAACTGCTCGACTTCGTCGCGGCCATCCTTCCTGCGCAAAAACTTACCGTAATCGGTGAGCGAAAGCATATCAGCCGATAGTTTAGGCCAGGTTTCCATAAACTCGCGGGTGCTACGCCCCGGAAAGTTCTCTTTGGCCAGTTGAAAGGTGAGCCGGGTAAGGTAGTCTTCTTTGGCCGAAATAAACGATTCATCGTTGAAGGCCGGTACCTCCTGGGCCTCCCAGCGGTACTGCACTTCATTATAGGTATATCGCCCCAACTGCTTTTTGTTACGCAACACCTCAGCTTCGCTATCCGACAGCTTGGCGTAGCCGTGGCGCAGGATAGAGTACTCGTAGAAGGCCGGAATGCGGGCCGAAAGCTCGCTGTATTGCACCGGAATCTCGTACTGAAAGCGCCACTCGGGCAGCGTTAGCAGGTAGGGCGACCTCAACGTATATGAGTACACTACTACCGAACCCGGCCGCACGTTGGGGAGGGCAAATTTCTTTACTCGGCCGTGCTCGCTGAAATCGTCCTCAAAAACAGCGTCTGAACTCATTTCGCTGCCCACGATACGCCCCCCCTCTTCGTTAAAGGTGGTTCCCCGAACGTCGGTAACGCTCTCCTGGCGATAGCCCCCGTCGTAAAAGCCTATGGCTACGGTGCCCCAGTTTACCCCTTCGGTGGTGTATACCTTAATTTTTACCGTGCGGGTAAGAATTGCTCGAAATCCTTCGCTGTCGCGGTACTCAAACCGTAAATCACCTACGTCGCTTAGTATTGCCGCCGCTGCGGTAGAATCGCCTGGATAGTGCGTCTGGCGTAGCTCGTTCCAGGTCGCATGGTCTTCTTTCTTCTGAGCCATGCCGGAGGTTGCCAGGCAAGCCACCAGTAGCAGCAGGTAGAAGTATTTCATGGTTTAAATTGTTAGACTAACTTCTCGGTAATAATAAGGCGAAGTTGCCCATTTTTCAACCGAGTGGCAAACAGATAGACGTTGCCGCCGTCGACCAAGCCTAGCCTTTTACGTACGGTAGCTACCGGATCGGGAAAGTTTCGCGTGCTTACGTTGGCTTTTAGCGCAGGAAGGTACGCTGGCAATGCTTTCTTCCGGTAGGGCAGCACCGCCCGGCACCGAAACGTACGCCCCGGAAAGTTGGGGACGGGCTGGTCGGAGGTGTAGAGGTGGGTATTGGGATGCAGTTTGCTGAGGCCAAAGCGCTGCGCGATTAATTTAAACGCTCCGGCCTTCATCAGCGCAGCGTGCGGCTCGTACAGGTAGGTAAGCGGGTCGGCGTAGGTTGCTACCGCTGAGGTTTCTTCCGACCGTAAAAACGTAAACGGTTCTTCGGAAGAAGATTGCAAGTCAACCGCCGTAACGCTGGGTTCTCCGGCGTACCCCCGGTCTAGTCGGTACAGCACCTCCTTTACCTCATTGCGTACCGCCACTACGTGCACCTGACTCACGTACTTTAGCACCCGCAACGTTGCCGGTATATCCAGCAACGGAGCGGTTTTGATGAGCACACTAGTCGCCTTGGCTAATAAATCATCCTGAAGCGCCAGCACGTCGGGAGTGCTATCCGCCAATTGAAATACTTTGCGGGATTGCGCGTCTCGTCGGGCGGGGTCCAGGTAGATGGCATCGATAGGTTCAGGAAAATCAATCAGAAAAGTTTCGGCGGTGACGGCGTGGACGCGAACGGAAGAAGCACCCAGTACCGCGAAGTTGTGCCGCGCCAGGTTGGCTAAGGCTTCGTCCTGCTCCACGTAATCGGTTTGGGCAAACGACTGACTCAGGTAGTAGGTATCTACGCCCGCCCCGCCGGTGAGGTCAACCAGTCGCTGGCCGCCCAGCAGGCTACTTTTGTAGCGCGCGGTAACCTCCGAAGAGCACTGCTCCAGGGATAATGCGGGGGGAAAAACGATACCCTCGCTAGCCCACCACTCGGGCAATTTAGACTGCGCTTTGCGGCGGGCCTGTAGCTGCTCGGCAATGGCTGAAATGGGTAGGTCAGGGTAGCGACGCGCTTGGAGGGCTAGTTGGTGCGGATCGTCGTGGGCGTGTTCGCGCATAAATCGCTGTACGCGGGGGTGAAGAAGCGTTTCAACGGATACCATCAGTTATTCGGCCGTCATCTTTAACCAACAGGCTGACCGACCAACTTATTCTCTACCAAATACTCCGCGATCTGCACCGCGTTGGTGGCCGCGCCCTTGCGCAGGTTGTCCGATACCACCCACATATTGAGCGTCTTCGGCTGAGTTTCGTCGCGCCGCAGTCGCCCGACAAACACCTCATCGCGGTGGTGCGCATTGATGGGCATGGGATACTCGTTGCGCTGCACATCGTCTTGCACCACCACTCCGGGCGCGTCGGATAGCAGCTGCCGCACCTCGTCTAGCTCGTATTCTTCGGCGAACTCTACGTTTACCGCCTCCGAATGCCCCCCCACGGTCGGCACCCGCACGGCGGTGGCGGTGACCCGAATGCTATCGTCGCCGAAAATCTTTTGCGTCTCCTTCACCATTTTCATTTCCTCTTTGGTGTAGCCATTGTCGAAGAATACGTCGATGTGCGGCAGCACGTTCAGATCGATGGGGTGCGGATACACGGTGGGCCCTTCCTTCCCGGCGCGTTCGTTCATCATCTGGTCGACGGCCGCCTTGCCGGTGCCCGTCACCGATTGGTAGGTAGACACGACGATGCGCTCAACGCGGTATTTCTTATGCAGCGGCGCCAGGGCCACCACCATCTGAATGGTGGAACAGTTGGGATTGGCAATAATCTTGTCGTTCTCAGTAAGCACGGAAGCGTTGATCTCGGGCACCACCAGCCGGTAGTCAGGGTTCATCCGCCAAGCTGATGAGTTGTCGATGACGGTGGTACCCACCTCAGCAAACTTAGGCGCGTACTCCAACGAGGTAGAACCTCCCGCCGAGAAGATAGCAATATCCGGACGCTGGGCGATGGCATCGTCCATACTGATCACGGTATACGACTTGTCCTGGTAAGTAACGGTTTGGCCAACCGAGCGGGCCGAGGCCACGGGCAGTAATTCGGTAAGAGGAAAACGACGTTCGGCGAGTACGGCCAGCATCTGGCTGCCTACCAATCCGGTAGCGCCAACCACGGCAACTTTCATAGGGGTTTGGATTAGGGTGAACCACAAAACTACGAATCCAGCCGAAGATTGGCACCATTTACCGCTTCATAAAGCGAAGAATTTTATGCTGGTCGCCCTGCTGCAGATTAATAAAGTAGATGCCGCTGGTAAGCTCGGACACATCGTACGCGTTGCTTCCCGGGGCGATCACCCGCTGCGCAAGGGCCTCCCCGATGATATTGTAGAGCGTGGCCTTCCCCCCTACCCAAACGTCACTGTTGATCTCCAGTGAGAAGGGACCGTTGGTCGGGTTGGGATACAGGAACGCATCGGGTTCGGCAAATGCCTCTTCGGCGTTGGCAAAATCTAGGTTGCGTGGGTTGGTAGGATTTATAGTATCTGGTCTCCAAGTATCCAGATAATGCGTTGCGTAGCCCCGCGAAAGCACTTCGGGCTTAGAGTCTACCTCACCGTAGGGTATCGCCGTAATCTGGTAGGGGTTTCCCGTATAGAATACAGCCTCTGCCCGGACTTCACTAAGAGTGTGGGTGGTGGCAGCGGCTGGATGTAATGCCGCCGCGAAAAACATCACTAATAGTAAGTAATAGTGTTTCATAATAGTTAGCGGCTTAGGTTGGATAAGTGCATCTTAAGTTCGTGTTAGCAACCCTTGTCTGTTATAGACACGAAATTTGAGCAAAAGGTTGGTAGCAGTTTATTAAGAATACGTAAAATATTGATCACTGGTTTGTAAAGTTGTTATTCTTACTTTTTTATCTACTGTAGCCAATCCATCATGTTACAACCACCAAACTAGTTTTGAATAAAACACTAAAACAAATGAACCTATTTTCATGTCTTGCGTTAACTTAGCTATGGAGACGGTACTGGATGTAGAAAAACTGACGAAGGTCGCTTTTATTCTTAAGACGATCGCGCACCCAACGCGCATCGGCATTATTGAGCTGCTCACCAAACACGACGAGTTGTCGGTAAACGAGATCGTGGACAAACTAGGCACCGAGCAGTCGCTCACCTCCCACCACCTGTCGAACATGAAGTTGAAGGGGGTGCTGAGTAACCGACGCGAAGGAAAAAACATTTATTACGCTCTGAAACTTCGGGAAGTAACCAAGGTAATCGAGTGCATGGAGCAGTGTCAGAATATTCCGTTCTAACTATTTTGACTTTTCACATGAAAACATCAACATATAAATTAGTATCAATTAAAGTATCAACTATCTCTAACGGAAGAAAGGATGGGCGTTGCCGGTCTTTACTTAGCCGATTAATAGTAAATGGTTAGTTTGGAATGACAGTATTAATCGGTTATATCGCAGCGATCATCATTGGCTTTACCCTCGGGCTTATCGGGGGAGGCGGATCTATTCTTACCGTCCCCGCGCTGGTGTATCTTGTCGGCATAGACCCGGTACTGTCTACAGCGTACTCGCTGTTTATCGTGGGGGCCGCCGCGCTGGTGGGTTCGTTCAACTATATGCGGCGCGGCTTAGTGAGTTATAAAACGGCCCTGGTGTTTGCCATTCCGTCTCTGGCGGCCGTATTTTTAACCCGCCGCTGGATCGTTCCGGCGATTCCCGATCCCCTGCTGCAGTGGGGCGATTTCGCGCTTGCCAAAGATACGGCAGTGATGGTTTTCTTTGCGATCATTATGATGCTGGCCTCATTCTCTATGATCCGCTCCGGTAAGCCGCAGCCAGAGAATTCTGACCGCATTCACTACAATTACCCCCTGATCTTGTTAGAGGGAGGCATTGTGGGCATCCTCACCGGACTGGTAGGAGCAGGCGGCGGATTCCTAATCATCCCCGCTTTAGTATTATTAGCCAAACTGCCCATGAAACTCGCCATCGGCACCTCGCTGCTTATCATTGCGGCCAAATCGCTGATTGGCTTTACTGGCGATATTGGGGTGCAGCCCATCAACTGGTCTTTTTTACTCATCTTTGCTGCCATCGCGGTTGCCGGTATCATTGCTGGCACCTACGTTTCGCGCTTCGTGCCCGCCCAAAAGCTTAAATCCGGCTTCGGCTGGTTTGTGCTGGTGATGGCTGGGTACATCTTAATTAATGAATTAGTACTCGTATAAACCAAATAGTAAACATCCTAATACCCAAATCATGGAAGTGAAACAGTTTTATGACAAAGCGCTCGCCCACGGCTCCTATGCAATTATTAGCGACAAAAAGATCGCCCTGGTTGATCCGGGCCGCGACCCGCAGCCCTACCTGGACTTCGCCCGTGCGCATAACGCTGAAATCGTGGCCGTCTTTGAGACCCACCCGCACGCTGACTTTGCCAGCAGCCACCGGGAGTTCTTCGAAAAGCACGGGGCTACCGTGTACACCAACGCTGAGGTGGGAGCCACTTACCCCCACGAAGCGCTCAACGATGGCGATGAGGTAAAGATTGGTCGGGTAACCCTGCGTGCCCTGTTTACCCCCGGCCACTCGCCCGACCACAACAGCTACCTACTGCTCGATAAGCAAGGCCAGCCGCATTCGGTCTATTCGGGCGACTCGCTGTTCGTAGGCGACGTGGGTCGGCCGGACTTGCGCGAGGGAGTGGGCAACCTACGCGCGAAGCGCGAAGACCTGGCCCGCCAGATGTACCATACGATTAATGGTGTATTTAAGAAGATTGAGGATGATGTGGTGGTATATCCCGCCCACGGAGCCGGTTCGTTGTGCGGCAAGAATATGGGTCCCGAAACCTCTAGTACCATCGGGAAGGAGAGGGCACAGAACTGGGCCTTTCAGGATCAGAGCGAAGACGAGTTCGTTCAGAATATCCTGAAAAACCCACCCTTTATTCCGCAGTACTTTCCCTATGATGTGGAACTGAACCGCAAAGGGTTGGCCTCCCTGGAAGCCAGTTTGCAGGAGGTGCCCACTTTGGAAGTCGATGAACCCCTGAAGGCTGGGCTCCCAGTCGTAGATGTACGGTCGGAGGAGTTGTTTAAGCAAGGACACGTTGCAGGGGCTCTCAACATTCAGGAAGGAGCGAAATTTGAAACTTGGCTGGGCAGTTTGGTAGCCCCCGAGAAGCCTTTTTATTTGGTAGCCGAAGACGGCGCGCAGCGAGACCGGGTGGTGCTCCGGGCGGCCAAGATCGGCTACGAAACCTACGTTAAAGGGGTGCTTGTTGCCCCCGACCGCGCCCAGAAGCGTAGTCAGTTGCTCGACCTGGATCACTTTAAAGCACACCTCAAGGACTACACCATCGTGGATGTGCGCAACGCCCCCGAGACGCAAGATAATGCGCTCTTTGAGCAGGCTATCAATATTCCGCTTCCCGAACTTGCCGACCGACTACCTGAGGTGCCTACTGATAAACCGATCGTGGTGCACTGCGCGGGGGGGTACCGGTCAGCGGCCGGGTCGAGCATTCTGGAAGGAGCATCGTTGCCGGTAGCGGTGTACGACCTTAGCGATGCCGTCAAGAAGTTCTCATAATCAATTAATATCAAACTTAGCGTACGAACGATATGATAGAATTACTAAGCCGCCCCTGGCCCTGGTACGTGGCCGGGCCCCTGATTGCCGCGGTGATGTTTACCCTCCTTTTTTTAGGTAAGACGTTCGGGGTGTCTTCTACCCTGCGCACTACGTGCGCCGCGGCGGGCGCAGGCCGAACCAGCGATTTCTTCCGCTTCGATTGGAAAGACCAGACCTGGAACCTAGCCTTTGTGGCCGGAGCGTTGGTGGGCGGTTTTGTGGTGTCCCAGTGGATGACCAATCCCGAACCCATTCAACTGGCCGAAGCAACGGTTGCCCGTTTGCAGTCCTTGGGAATTGATAACCCGGGGGCCAGCTACCTGCCCGAATCTTTCTTCCGCTGGGAAGCGCTGCTAACCCTTAAAGGTTGGATTATATTGGTGGGCGGTGGTTTTCTGGTGGGCTTCGGTACCCGCTACGCCGGGGGCTGCACCTCGGGACACGCCATCAGCGGGCTAAGCAACCTGCAACTGCCCTCGCTGATCGCCGTTATCGGATTTTTTATCGGGGGCCTCATTATGACCCACTTTATTCTTCCCCAGCTACTTACCTTTTAGTTGATAACTTTATGAAAAAATACGTCCCCTTCTTTATTGTCGGTATCTTCTTCGGCGTGGTGCTCACCAAGTCAGAGGTCATCTCCTGGTATCGTATCTACGAGATGTTCCACTTCGACGCTTTCCACATGTACGGGGTAATTGGCTCGGCGGTTGGGCTGGGCGTTATCGGCACGTTGATCATTAAGTGGCGTAAGCTGAGGGCAACCACCGGCTACCCCATCACCTTCCAGCCCAAGAATCGCAGCGTAGCCCGCTACCTGCTCGGCGGCACCGTGTTCGGCCTAGGCTGGGCGATGGTGGGGGCCTGTCCGGGTCCGATCTACACCCTGATCGGGTACGGCTATTCGGTCATCGTGGTGGTGCTGATCAGTGCGGTGGCGGGTACCTGGACCTACGGAGTGGTACGGCACCGGTTGCCCCATTAGGTAAGCGCCCCAATCGCGCGCAGCCCGTTCGCCCTCAGTATCGACTCGTTATAGATGCTCCGGTTACGCAAAAAATAGCTACATCACCTCCTCCACCCACGCATTCAATTGCTTTTGTTCGGAGCTAAACCGAATACCGATTGCCTTGACTGCTTTACCCTGATTAAGGTAGGGTTGCGCGTATCCCTTCGCCTTGATTTGGGCCAACGCTTCCGCCGCTTCTTCGTCTAGCTTAAACTCCATCACGTAAATGGTGTTCGCCGTATGCACCACCGCGTCCGGACGTCCGTGGGCCTGGCTCACCTCCACCTGAACGAACGTGCCCATGAGGCTGAGGGCCAGGTACGTCACCGAATGATAATAAGCCTCCCGGTCGGCAATAAATATTTGATAGGGGATAGTAGCAAATAGGCCATTTAGGGCCTCCACAAAATCGCGGGTATTTCCCGTTTGCAGGGCTTGTTTCATCTGCTGGGCACGGATCGGAGTATCGGAAGGATAGCTTTGGGTGTACTCGGCCAGCAGGTACTGGAGGAGCGAGTCGCGCACTTCTTTGTTAGGGTACGAAAGCGTGTAGGTTTGGTCCTCGTCAACGGAGCGAATGGTGACGTAACCGGTTTGGAAGAGCAACGCCTTGGGGTCGATGCGCCGCAACTCGAAGCTGCTAAACACCGCCGCACTGGCCCGCATATCTTCCAATTGATACGCGTGTTCTCTATTGAGAAGTTTAACCAGGAAAGTGGGTGTGCCAGTCTCGAACCAAAAGTTGCGAAACTGCTTTTGACTGAAAAAGCTCAGCATCGAAAAGGGATTGTAAACGTAGTTCGCTCCGTCCCAGCTGTAGCCGTTGTACCACTTTTTGATTTGTTGCAACAGCGCGTCTTTTCCTCCGAACTGCGGGGCCAGGTCGGTTATTCTCTCCCCAAAATAATGCTCCAGTTCCGTTTGGGTATACCCTAGCAAAGTAGTGTATTCGGGGTGCAGCGTTAGGTCGGCCAGGTTGTTCAATTCCGAGAAGATGGACACCTGAGAAAATTTACTTACTCCCGTGAGCAACACCAGGCGCAGGTGCGGATCAGCGTCTTTCAGTACCGAGTAGAACGATTTGAGTAGGTCGCGGTGGTGCTCAGCGCGGGGCAGGTCATCCAGGTAATCGATGATGGGTTTGTCGTACTCATCAATCAGCACCACCGCCGGTCCGAACGAGTGGTGTAGTTTCTGTATTAACTCTCGGAAACGCAGCGAGTTCGCTTCCGACTGCAAACTAAGTCCGTAGTGGGCAGCAATTTCATTTAACCGGAGGGTCAGTGCTTTTTCTAACCCTATTTCCTTGTAGCCCATACTGTTTAGGCTCAAATGAATCACGGGGTTGGTCTGCGTCCAGTCCCACTGATCGTCGATCCACAAATCGGTAAACAACTCTCGATGGCCCTGAAAGAGTTCGGCGAGCGTCGATACCATCAGGCTTTTCCCGAAGCGGCGCGGGCGCGATAGAAAATAGTATTTCCCCTCGGTGACCAAACGGTGCAGCAGTGCCGTTTTGTCGACGTACAGGTACCCTCCGGTTCGGAGCACCTGAAAATTCTGCAAACCCACGGGTAACTTGTGCATACGTATCGGTACGTATTTCGGGGTAGGGGGTTTTTTTGGTTGATGCTACGGCAACTCCTCAAAAGCAATGAGGTCTCCTTCCTCAATGCCATGGCGGGTGGCGAAGCCGGCGTTTACCTCTACCACGTACTGGGCGGGCTCTTCCGAGGGAAGTGACTTTTCGGAGTAGGGCATCACTCCCTGGTGGATGGTGACGATGCGGCGGTCGGCGTCGGCAAACATGATATCGAGCGATATCTTGGTGTTTTTCATGTAGAACGCCCGCGGCTGCGCGTTGGTGTAGGGGAACAGCATGCCCCGGTCCTCGTTCATCGCACTGCGGTACATTAGTCCCTGCTGCTGCTCTTGCGATCCGGTGGCAATTTCAATGTCTATCTGCTGCAGCGTGTCTTGTGTTGCAGCATCCAGAAACACCAGTTCGCCCTCCTTCACAAACTGCGGCTCGGCAGTGTCGGTGGTTGCCGGAAGGCTGCTGGTAGCTCCATCATCATTCAAAAATAAGAAGTAGATGAGCAGAAAAATAACTCCCCCTACCGCGAGGACCACCAGAAGTTTGCGGGCCGAAGAGAGCCGAGAGACCGACTCTTCAGGGTCTTGCGTTGATTCCATACCGACTAAACTGACTAACGAATTAAAATTCTAACAACGCCATCCGTTTAAACATTGTTTGCTACTGCTGCTTGATACCCGACAGTTGTTCCAGCGCCAGCAGCAGCGCGTGGGTGCCCAATTTCCCGTGGCCCTGGGCCTGGGTGGCTTCGTAGAGTTGCTTGGCCAGCGCCAGTCCGGGCATCGACAGGCCCAGGCGGTTGGCTTCTTGCAAAGCGATGCCCATATCTTTGATGAAATGCTCTACGTAAAAGCCGGGATCAAAATTGCGGCTCACCATACGCGGGGCTAGTTGGTCCAGCGTCCAGCAGGCGGCCGCCCCACCGCTAATGGAGCGCAGCATGGTGGGCAGATCAAGTCCGGCGCGGTGGCCGTAGAGCAGGCTTTCGCACACTCCGACCATGGTGCCCGCAATGGTAATCTGGTTGCACATCTTGGTGTGCTGCCCCGCTCCGGCTTCGCCCTGATGCACGATGTTCTTGCCCATCACCTCGAGCAGCGGCATCACGGCCTCCACGACGGGTTCGTCGCCCCCAACCATAATCGACAGCGTGCCGTTTTTGGCGCCCACGTCGCCGCCCGATACCGGCGCGTCTACGGTGTGCATCTGCTGGGCGCGAGCTTGCTGGTAGATTTCCTGCGCCAAACTGGGTTCGGTAGTCGTCATGTCTACCAGAACAGCGCCTTCTTGGGTTCCAGCCAACAAACCGTCTTCCCCGAAGTACACCTCCCGCACGTCGTGGGGGAAGCCTACGATAGTGAACACTACCGGACATTGTTCCGCAACCGCTCGGGGCGAATCAGCCCACTGCGCTCCGGCCTCCAGCAGCGACTGCGCCTTGGTTTTGGTGCGCGTGTACACAACGCTGGCGTATCCGGACTCCTGCAAGCGCGCCAGCATGGCCGCTCCCATCACGCCGGTGCCAATCCAGCCCAGGGTCGTTTTTTTGCTGATGTCTATCATAAGCGCTATTTGCCGGGCTCGTTCAAGTCATTGATCAGGCTGCGGGCCGCCCGAATGTCGTAGCCACGATTGTGCGTTTCATTTTCAGGCTTCGATTGATCCAGGATGCGCTGTGCCGCTTCGAGAGCCGGACGCGCGTCTTCGCCCATCAGTTTGAGCACGTTGACGGCGTGCACCCGGGCCATTTCGTTACCATCTTCAAGCACGCGCGTAAGGGTGCTCACCGGTCCGTCCGTTTCGCCCAGATAATACAGCGCTTCGGCGCAGGCCACCGCCACGCTAGAGGAGGGGTCTTCTAGATGTGTCTTGAGAGCTGGCTGGGCTAGTTTGGCCTGATTGCCCAGAATGGCGCAGCCCGTGGCCGCCCAGTAGCGCACCGCGGCTTCCTCGTCGCTGATCCGGATGATGAGCTCGTTCAGATTCTCCGGGTTGCTACTGCTAGCCAGTTCGGCGGTCTCGATAATGCGCTCGAGCGGAAGGCCGCGCGGTCGCATCATCTCGTAGATCGTGGTTCCCTGTTCCTGAGCGCGGGCCATCATTTCGGCTTCGGGCAAAAAGCCCGCGTCGCGAATGCGGCGCACCCAGGCGGCTTCGGCCCCGCGGAGGCGCTCCAGATCAGCCTGGTACTGCGGATCATCCGACAAGTTGCGCACGTTGTGCGGGTCGGTGGTCACGTCGTAGAGTTCTTCCGGCGGCTTGGATTCCCAGAAGGCTGACTGGGCTTCGTTAAGCTCGCCCGCCTCGTAGGCGGCTTGCCATGAGGCCATCGACGGGGCGCGCCACAGGTACTGTAGGTACTGTCCGTAGATGCGGTGGGGCATGTAGTTTCGGGTGTAGCGAAACCGCTTGTCGCGCACTGAGCGCGCCATATCGTAGGCCTCGTCCATGCGCCCCCGAAAGGCAAAAGCGTACTCGCTGGGCGCGGCTTCCTGCTCACCCAAGAAGGCGCTGCCCTGCATATAGTCGGGCACCGTAACCCCGGCCAGGCTCAGCACTGTCGGGGCGAAATCTACAAACGACACCACGCGGTCGGTGCGGGTGCCGGGAGCACCGGGAGCCAGGTGGGCGTACTTTTCGGGAAAGCGAACGACAAGCGGCACCCGCAGGCCCGACTCGTACAAGAAGCGTTTGCTGCGACCCAGGATACCGCCGTGATCGCTGTAGTAAAACACGATGGTATTGTCGGCCAGTCCGCGCGCTTCCAGGTCCTGCAGCACCTTGCCCACCTGGGCGTCCATCATCGTCACCTGGTCATAATACTGGGCCCAGTCGTGCTTCATCTCTTCGGTGCGGGGGTGGTAGGGCGGAATCGGCACCTCCTCGGGGTTGTGCACCAGGCGGTTGATAGACTCGTGGATGGAGCTTTCGTGCGAGGTGGTGAAGTTGAAAATCGAGAAGAAGGGCTTCCCGTCCGGGCGTTTTTGATAGGTAGCCTTGCGGCTAGACTCGTTCCAGGTATCTTCCTGACCATTGGTATTATAATCTTTCTTAGCGTTGTTGGTGCAGTAGTAGCCAGCCTCGCGCAGGTAGCGCGGAAAGAACTTGACGAAGTCCGGAATGGCATTGGCACTGCGCATGTGCTGGGTACCCAGCGAATTGGCGTACATACCAGTGATTAGCGTGGAGCGGGCCGGGGCGCACACCGGGGCTGAGGCAAAGGCATTTTCGTACAGCACCCCTTCGGTGGCCAGGCGGTCGATGTTGGGGGTGATGGCAAAGGTATCGCCGTAGGCCCCGATAAAGGGACTATTGTCTTCGCTCACGATCCACAGAATGTTGGGAGGCGGCAGGGTATCGGTTTGGGCGTTTGCAAGAAAAGCTGCTCCCGATAGCAGCGTGAGCAAGATAAGGCGAATCATAGGCTAAGGTCGTAGAAATGATGAACGGGAAAAAGTAAGCAATTTATAGCAGTCGGACAACTGCTAAGCTTATCAGTCGGCCTGAGCCATTTGCTTAGCGCAAACGGCACACTAACAAACCCGCCTAACCTGATTCGCCACCCACTCGGGGTCTTCCAGTGGTAGTAGATGGCCTACCTCTTGGGTGCTGACCAGCCGGGCGCTCGGTAGTACCCGCATCACTTCCTGCCGGATCGTTGCGGGATCGATGACCGGATCATCGTCAGAAGCTAGGATGGTTATAGGAATGTTAATTTTCTCCACCCGGTCGGCAATAGAGTGGTTCATGCCTTGCCGCAACCACCAGCGCCAGGTGGCCTCGTCTGCTTCCAGTTGGGTTGCTACCGCCAGAGCGTGACGTTCGGCGAGCAACGGACGATACGTACCATTAGCCACCGTAGCCTCAGCCTCGTCCCGATCGGGATGGCGCAGCATCCGCTCCTTCTCATCGTCGGGCATTCGCTCTACGGTGGGCGGCGACGGGGCCACCAGCACCAATTGCTGAACCCGCTGGTCGTCGGCCGCTACCTGTAGTGCGATCTTGCCGCCCATCGAGTGGCCCAGCAGCGTGAACTTCGTCAATCCCAACCGTTCGGTTTCCTGACGCACGTAGTCGGTCATCCCCTCAATGGATGGCTTGTCAAGCGGCGGAGTACCTCCGAAGCCGGGTAGGTCCAGCGCTACGCACCGGTAGTCAGGCAAGCGTTCGGTCACCCACTGCCAACTGCGGGCCGCCCCACCAAAGTAGTGCAGAAAAACGAGTGTAGCTGGATTATTAGGCATAACAAACTTTAGTTGACTGCTCTATGGCTCGATTGCTCAATTGTTAAGCGTCGCTGTTTCAACAATCGAACAATTGAACCATCTGTTCATCATCCAAAAGCAGTTTCTACGGCACCCGCGTCCACGCGGTAGTTGCTGCCGTTGATGTAGCTAGACAGTTCGGAACACAGAAACGCGATGACCACGGCCACTTCTTCGGGCTTGCCGCGCCGACCAACCACAATGTGCGGGCGCTTGTTTTTCAAAAACCACTGCACGGCTTCATCCATGTCGGTGCCGCGCTCTTCGGCCAGCTCTTCCATCATCGCGTCGGTCATGGGAGTGGCAATGTAGGCGGGCGAAACCGTATTAACCAGCACTCCGTCTTCGCCGTAAGCGCGCGACAGGCACTTCGAGAGATTGATAATCGCCGCTTTGCAAGCGTTATACGGACTCTCTTCGACGTAGGGCTGTAGAGCGTTTTCGGATGAGATAAGCACGATGCGGCCCCAGCCTTTCTTGCGCATGGCCGGAATCATCGCGCGACACACCCGCACTGAACCCATCAGGTCGATGTCGATGGTTTCCGTCCAGTCGTCGTCGCTGAGCTCCAGGAAATCACCGGCCGCGCCCCGTGCTCCGGCGCAGTGCGCCAGGATATCGGCTCCGCCAAACTGTTGTTGCGCCGCTTCGGCCAGTGCCTTCACTTCATTGTTATCAGTAAGATTAGCTGCCTTGGTGGTTACCTTTGCGCCGTCGGCGGCGTGTTTCCGTACTTCCTCGGCGGCTTCTTCCAATCCTTCTTCCTTTAAATCCGTAAGCAGCACGTGGGCTCCTTCGCTCACCAGAATACGGGCGGTGGCTTTGCCGAGTCCCGAGTCGGCGCCGGTAACTACGGCTGATCTTCCTTCAATTCCTAAGTTCATAAAAGTTTGTATCTTAATAAATAAAAGTTACGTAGGCACTGCGGCAGTATAACCGGGGGTGGGGCGAAGTGTTGGCTGAGTTAATAAATTTTGTTTAATAAATATACTCGTTTTGTTAAACATGAAATTGAAGCTCGAAAGTATTCTCAGGCAGCATTACCAACCCCTACAACCTACCGTTCAGCCATCGGACCAGGCGGTAGTTTACCAGGAGTGGGCACCGGACGGACGCCTGCGGGACTACGTATACTGCTACTGGCGACTCAGAATCAGTCGGCCACTGCAGCAACCGTTCGTCTATCGCGTAGTAGCCGATGGTTGCGTAGATGTGTTCGTGGACTGCCTGCGTCCGACCGATAGCTTCGTAATGGGCTTTTGCCAGCAGTACACGGAATTCCCCCTAGCAAACAGCTTTCACTACCTAGGCATCCGGTTTTTTCCTTCTATGTTTCCCCAACTGTTTTCGGTGGATGCAAAAGCGCTGAGCAACCGCTTTGAGCGGCTAGATTACGTAGATCCACCGGCTGCCGTCTGGTTGCACCGGCTGTTGGAAGAAGAAAGTAGCCCTCAAAAAGTAACCGCCGGGCTAAACACCTTTCTGTTCGACAAGCTAGCAAACGCCCATCTGGAATTTGATCCTCGGGTGTACTGCGCTTTTGACCTCATCCTGAGAAGCCACGGCGCGATTAACACCGACCACCTGGACACCGGCGTAAGTCCGCGACAGCTACGGAGGTTGTTCAACAACTACCTCGGCACTACTCCTAAAACGTTCAGTAAGGTAGTCCGATTTCAGCGGGTACTGCGTGCCATACCCTCTGCGCAAAGTCAGCAACAGAGCAAAGCATTCTACGATGCGGGTTACTATGATCAGGCGCACTTTATCAAGGATTTTAAGCATTTCTACGGGGTAACCCCTACCCGCGCGTTCCGCTAAGGATGTCCGATTCTTACAATCCCGCCCCCCGGAAGAAATCTACCTTTGCTTCAGGTTAAATTATTTCTCAACATAATCTTCTGAACCATGAAACTGAACGCTGGGGTTATCACCCACAAATTAGCCGAAACTAAGGCTTTCTACGCCGAAGTGCTCAACTTTGGAGTGACCTTCGAGAACGAGTTCTATTTACTAATGCATACTCCCAACCACCAGGCCGAACTGGGATTTTTGCTGCCTAACCACTCCTCGCAGCAACCGCTGTTTCAGCCCCCGTTTGCCGGGGCGGGCGTGTACCTGACCATTGAAGTAGATGACGTAGACCGAACGTACGAAGCGGTAAAGCAGACCGGCACTCCCATCGCCATCGACTTGCGCGACGAACCCTGGGGCGACCGGCACTTCGCTATCGTGGACCCTAACGGAGTTGGCATCGACATCGTTACCTACCGCACACCGGAGGAAGCATGATGATTGTCTTGCGGGATGTACTCTGAGGTGAGTAGATGCGGGTACGGAGACGATTAAGAGGCAATTGCGTATCTTTCGCGGAACGATTTTACCTTATTATGAGAAACGCACTCCCTCTAGTTGCCCTGCTCACCGCTCTCTCCTGCACCTCACCACCTAACGAGGAGGACGGCATCATCGGTCCGGTGGACTGGGAGCGGCGGAAGGTTCAGCTCACCGCCCCTGATTCGCTGGTTCGCGAAAGCTCTTACCTATCGGTGTATTCTGAGATTTACCAGCGTAGCGATCAGCTTACCTATAACCTCACCACCACGGTGAGCATTCGCAACATCAGTGCTACCGACTCGGTATTTATTCTGCATGCCGACTACTACAATACCCAGGGCGACCGCCTGCGCACCTACGTGGACGACCCGGTGTACCTGCGGCCCCTGGAAACCATCGAGATTGTGATCGACGAGTCGGACCAAACCGGCGGTACCGGGGCCAACTTTATCTTCGAGTGGGCCACCCGCCCCCGCGGGCACGAGCCGCTCTTTGAGGCGGTGATGATCTCTACCAACGGGCAGCAGGGCCTGTCGTTTACCACCCGGGGGGTGAAGCGCTAAACTTTAATCACCTCGTGGAAGCGCGACACATCCTCGGGCTTGCCCGCCAAGAATAGAATATCGTCCTGCTCAATGCGGGTGTCGGCCTCGATGTGCGACAGGTAATCTTCGTCGCGCTGGATGGCCAGCACATTCACCCCGTAGCGCGCCCGAATGCCTGCCTCGCTCATCGTCTTGCCCACCACCTCGTGGTTGGTGTTCTGCACCCGCAGCGAGGAGATGTTTAGGTTGGGAATGGTCAATTTTGCGGCGCGTCGGTAGTCGATCTCGCGCGGCGGAAGGAGTTCCGAGCTTTCGGCCCGGACGTCGGCGATGAAGTGGTCGACCTCATCCTGCGGTACCAAGTACTTGTGCAGCAGGCGCGAGAAGATTTCAATCGAGGTTTCAAACTCTTCGGGCACCACCTCGCTGGCACCCAGGCGCAGTTGTTCGGCCACCTCGTTCATAAAGCGGGTGCGCACAATCACGTGCACCGTAGGGCAAATAGAACGGATGCTGGTAATCACCGCGCGGGTGGCCACCGGATCGGAGATCGCCACCACCGCCACGCGGGCGCTAAACACCTTCACGTGCTCCAGGATGAAGTGGTTGGTGGCATCACCGAACAGAATGGGTTCGCCCCGCGCTTTTTCGCGCTGCACGGTGTCGGCGTTCATCTCAATAATTACGTAGGGAATGTTGGCGAACTTAGCCGCCCGCGCCACGTTCTGCCCGTTCACCCCGAAGCCAATAATGATCGTATGGTCTTTAAAATGATCTTCGGCGGGAGCGGCGGCCACTCCGTTGCTTTTGGGCCGGGGAATGGGCAACGTGCGCAGCGCCTTAGAATCGGTAAACGTTTTAGTAATTCGCTCCGAATTCTGAATCACAAAGGGGGTGATGGCCATCGACAGGATAGAAATCGACAGAAAGTACTGGTAGGTGGCGTCGGACATCAGCTGGTACTCGATGCCTACTTCGGACAAGATAAAGGCAAATTCGCCCACCTGAAACAGGGTGAGTCCGGTAAGGATGGCGGTGCGCACCGGATAGTTAAGCAGCAGGGCCGCCACCCCCGCGATGCCCGCCTTGGCCACACTCACCAGCAGCAATAACCCCACAATAATCAGAAAGTGGTCGATCAGAAACGACACATCGAGCAGCATGCCGATGGAGACGAAGAAGAAGCTGGTGAAGATCTCACGGAAGGGAATCACAAAGCCGGTGGCCTGGTAGCTGTAGTCCGATTCGGAGATCACCAGACCGGCCAGGAAGGCTCCCAGCGCCAGCGACAGGCCCATCTCGGCGGTGCCCCAGGCAATGGCGAAGCAGATCACCACCACAAACAGGATAAACAGTTCGCGGTTCTTGGTTTTAGCCACCTCGTGCAGTAGCAAGGGCACCAGGTAGCGCGCCCCCACCAGCACCACGGCAATCACTACGCCCACCTTGATCAGCAGTTCTACCACCACCGTCCCCACATCACCCGCCTGCCCCGACATAATAGGGCTGAGCAGCATCATGGGCACCACAATGATGTCCTGAAAAATCAGGATGGCCAGCGCAATTTTGCCGTGCGGACTGCTCACTTCGCTACGTTCCTGCAGCAGTTTGAGCACGATGGCGGTGCTGCTGAGCGAGAATACAAAGCCCAAGAACAGGGCGGCGCTGACCGAAAAGTCGAGCCACCAGGCCACCAGGGCAGTAACCGCAATGGTAAGCCCCACCTGCGCCGCTCCACCGATAAATACACTCTTTTTGATGGCGGCCAGGCTCTTGAGCGAAAACTCCATGCCGATAATGAACAGGAGCAGAATCACTCCGATCTCGGCCATGATCTCCACTTCCTGCGAAGCATCGATCAACCCCAGCACGTACGGCCCCGCCACGATGCCTGTCATCAGGTAGCCCAGGATCGTAGGAAGCTTTAGCCGCTGAAACAGGTAGATCACCAGCACCGAAGCGCCCAGAATAATGGTGATATCGGTAAGAATAGGAATTTCGACGGAGGCGCCCAACACTACGCCAAGGGAGGATAATACGGTAGTATGCATGGGTTGGAATAGCTGGTTAGTGATTATGATTATAGACGAGCGATACTCGGGCTTTTTGCGAGCCACCAAGGTAGTTAGATTTGTTATGAAGTTCGGACTTTTGCTATCTTACGATTCCGCGCTCCCTCAACCATTCACCATCTTTATGACCGCCAAAGAACACTACGACCAGCACCTGGGCAACTTTTACTCCTGGATGGTGGGCGATTTTGACGAAAAGCAAACCGCGCACGAGACATTTTTTCGGGAGAATAAACTATTGCCCCGCGGCAACGGATTGGCACTGGACTTGGGGGCGGGTCACGGCCTACAAGCAGTATCGCTGGCCAAACTGGGCTTCTCCGTGCGGGCGGTTGACTTTAGTTGGCAACTGCTGGACGAACTGCGCACCTACCGAGGAGAGTATGACATTAGAGTGATTGAAGACGACATCCGGAACGTGCGCCAGCATACTGATCCACCGCCCGAACTCATCCTCTGCTGGGGCGATACGCTCACCCATCTGGACAGCGAAGCGGAAGCCCAACGGTTCATCCGCGATTGCGCCGACGGACTAGCGCCGGGCGGCAAACTGGCCCTGTCGTTTCGCGACTACTTCACTCCGCTTACCGGAACCGACCGTTTTCTGCCGGTGAAGAGCGACGAGCAACGCATTCTGACCTGTTTCTTGGAGTATGATCGGGAAACCGTGCGCGTAACCGATCTGCTGCACGAACGCACCGGGGATGGGTGGACGCAACGAGTAGGCAGTTATGATAAAATTCGCCTAGCGAAAAGCACGGTGGTGGAAACTATGCAGGACAGCGGACTGCGCGTAACGCTCGATACCAGTTTTATGCGCCATCTAGTTGTCGTGGGGACATCGGACGCCGAGTAGCAGCTACGCCTTCGGTTGACACTTCGCGCTGGGCCCGAGCAATGTGCTGCCGCAGTTCGTGCATCTGCTCATCGAACGCGTTGTGCCGAAAGAAATACATCATAGAAGTTTGAAACAGAAACGACTCACCCAAGTAAGGATGCGGCTCGCGCAGCGTCACTTCGTGCACCCCAATGAGCATCTTAAGCTCGATGTCCTCAATCTCTTCCGGTAAAAGAATAAGATCAGCTTGATCGTTCACCACCAACTGATTATGATCCCACACCACCGTGCGCAGCTTCCGCATGCCCAGCAGGGCGCTAACCACAAACATGGTCCAGGTGAACGCTTGAAGCAAGTACGTCCAATCCCAATCATCTGTTAATGATACCACAAGCAGTAGGCATGGTATGACGAGCAGCGAGGCAATACTCAGCCCCTTGAAGAATGGAAGAAAACGGGTACTTAGGCGAATGCGGCGGTTGGTCATAGCGAATCAGGTTACGAACCGTCAATATAGCAAAATTACTTTTTCCATCAACGCGCCTTCTATCTGCGTAATCTGTGCGCTTTTCCCCATCCGCGTAATCTGCGAAATCAGTGTGTCTACAGCACCCCCTCATCCGCAAAACTATAAAACCCGTGATCCGTGAAGATCAGGTGGTCCAGCACCGGTAAGTCGAGCAGTTGCCCCGCCTCTTTCAGCTTCTGCGTGAGCCGCAGGTCCGCTTCGCTGGCATTGAGGTTGCCCGACGGGTGGTTGTGCACCAGGATAATCGAGCTGGCCAGTTTGTCCAGCGCCGCTTTGAAGATCGTTTTGGGATCGGCCACCGTGCCCGCCACGCCGCCCTGACTCACGCAGTGCGGTTTGATCACCTCGTTGGCCCGATTGAGCAACAAAATCCAGAACTGCTCCCGCGGCTGGTCGAGCAGGTAGGGTTGCATCAGGCGATAGGCATCGTCGGAACAGGTAATTTTGTCACGCTTGGTGGGTTCGCTCGCCTTGCGCCGTCGCCCCAGCTCCAGGGCACTCACGATGCTGATAGCCTTGGCCTCGCCAATGCCCGGAAACCGCTTCAGATCGTCGACCGACAGCTTGGCCAACTCGTGCAAATTATGCTGCGCTGACTTCAAAATGTCTTTACTTAAATCGACCGCGCTCTGCTTGGGTGTGCCCGAACCGATCAAGATGGCGATCAGCTCGGCGTCGGTGAGGGCGGAACGACCTTTCTGCAATAGCTTTTCGCGAGGACGATCGGCCTCGTCCCAACTAAGAATACCGGTTTCGCGAAGGACTTTTAGAGACATAATAGTGATAGTTGGCAGATGTGCACCACTGGCCAGCAGTATCTAACCGCGCTAATAGGAAGAATCCCTACCGCCGGTGGCTTAGGGCGTCGAAGCCAAACGAAACGTCGAGGCGCACTTCGGGATAGGTAACCACCTCACCATTAAATCGCTGAGAATGAGAACTCACATCCATTTTCACCGCCACCTGGTTAATCGGACGATACACCAATCCCAGTGATATTTTAGAAAACCGCCCATCATCAGCAATTCCTGCTTCGTTGTCGCCGCCGTACGTCTTGCTAGCAATTACCTCCGGGTTTGACAGCCCGTCGAAGAAGGCGTACGGCACAAACTGACCAACGCTGGATTTAATGTTATAGCTAACGCGGGTATAGAAGGTGTACGTCGTGTAGTTGACCGGCGCGACCACATTGTTGGGGGTAA
>JBASAY010000194.1:0-27577 GCA_049650865.1 Tunicatimonas sp. | reverse complement strand
TTCATTGACCGGGACAAGAAGTTGCGCGTTCCTCAGTTGCCCACGCAGACGATGACCGACCCCGACAATAGTGCTGAGAAAAACTACCGTTACGTGCCTTACCCCGAAGGCACCAAAGACAAGCTCAAGCAGTTGGGGCGTGAGAAGTTTGTGCAGTGGCTCAAGGACGAACGGGCCATTCACTACACCGACACCACCTTCCGCGATGCCCACCAGTCGCTACTGGCCACGCGGATGCGCAGCGTGGATATGCTGCGGGTGGCCGAGATGTTCGCCAAGCAGCATCCGCAGGTGTTCTCGATGGAAGTATGGGGCGGGGCCACCTTCGACGTGGCCATGCGCTTCTTGTACGAAGACCCCTGGGTGCGGCTGCGCGAGTTGCGCGCCGCTATTCCCAACATTCTGCTACAGATGCTGCTGCGCGGCTCCAACGCGGTGGGCTACAAAGCCTATCCCGACAACCTGATCGTAAAGTTTATTGAGCAGGCCGCCGAAACCGGCATCGATATCTTCCGCATCTTCGACTCGCTCAACTGGGTAGAGGCCATGAAGGTGAGCATCCGGGCCGTGCGCGAACGTACCAACGCCCTGGCCGAAGCCGCCATCTGCTACACCGGCGACCTGCAAAACCCCGACAACAAGAAGTATACGCTTCAGTACTACGTGGACCTGGCCAAGCAATTGGAAGACGAAGGAGCGCACATCCTGGCCATCAAAGACATGGCCGGTTTGCTGAAGCCCTACGCTGCGACTGAACTGATAGGAGCGTTGAAGGACGCAGTGGACTTGCCCATTCATCTGCACACCCACGATACCTCTTCGATCCAGCCCGCCACTTACGTAAAGGCCATTGAGGCCGGAGTGGACGTGGTCGACGTGGCCATCGGGGCCATGTCGGGACTTACCTCGCAGCCCAACTTTAACTCGGTGGTGGCCATGATGCAAGGGCATGAGCGCGAGCAGCTCATTGATCTAGATTCGCTCAATGAGTACTCGGTCTACTGGGAAGCGGTGCGGGAGTTTTACTATCCCTTTGAGTCGGGCCTCAAGGCGGGAACGGCCGAGGTGTATAACAACGAGATGCCCGGCGGACAGTACTCTAACCTACGCCGACAGGCCGATGCGCTGGGCGTGGGCGATAAGTTCGAGCTGGTCAAGAAGAACTACGCCCGCGTTAACGAACTGTTCGGAAACATCGTAAAGGTGACCCCCTCCTCTAAGGTGGTGGGAGATATGGCGCTGTTCTTGACTTCTAACAACCTGACCATCGGCGACGTGCTAATGCAAGGTGGGAAGAACTCCGATACGCTCTCGTTTCCCGAATCGGTGATCAGCTTCTTCCGGGGCGAATTGGGCCAGCCCTACAGCGGCTTCCCCGAGCAGGTGCAGAAGATCGTGCTCAAGGGCGAAGAACCTATGCAGGGGCGGCCGAACGAGCAGCTGGAACCCATCGACTTTGACCGGGAGTTTGACGAGTTTCAGGAGCGCTTCGACGACGACCGTACGCTGCTCGACTTTATGTCTTTCAAGCTGTATCCCAAGGTGTACGAAGATTTCTACAACCACCGCAAGGTGTACGGCGACATGTCGGCGCTGCCCACCCCGGCCTTTTTCTACGGCATGCAGTACGGCGAAGAAATTCTGGTCAACATCGCCGAGGGTAAGGTCATCATGATTAAGCTGCTGTTTATCTCGGAGCCCGACGCCAACGGCTTCCGCAACGTGAGCTTCGAGCTGAACGGCCAATCCCGCCGGGTGCGCATTAACGACACCAATGTGCAGTCGAAGGTGGTAACCAATCGTAAGGTAGAAAAGACCAACGACCGCGAGATCGGAGCGCCCTTGCAAGGGAAACTGGCGCAGGTGATGACCGAGACGGGGCAGGAAGTGGAGGAAGGTACAGCGCTGTTTGTGATTGAGGCCATGAAGATGGAAACCACCATTTCGGCCTCCCGGGCGGGCACGGTGAAGCAGGTGCTGCTATCGGCCGGTGATATGGTAGAGCAGGATGACTTGGTGGTGGAATTGGAATAGTTAGATACAGATGGGGTGGAACTTGAAAAGCTAAATTTGTCCTTAAGGGAGAGCAAAGAGAAGTTCGCGGAGGAGTTCCCTGCTGTTGTGTACAAGTACCGTATTTGGGAAGATCTTTGGCACCAACGAATACTTACTGAACGGGAGGTATATTTTGCTCATCCTGATATGCTAAACGATCCAGAGGATTGTAATCGGCTAGTCAGGTATGATCTTTTGAAACCGGAAGAGCAAAGAGAATGGGTACGCAATGGATTAAGGAAGCTCCATTCAAAGTGGAATGCGTTAGCTATCGCTAGAGAAGCGGACCGAGTGCTTTCACGACCACACTTTGATCTCAAGAAGTTAGGTAGTGATCGTTTGAGAGAAATAAGAAGCAAAATTGGGGTTTTTAGCGTATCTGAGCATAGAGATATACCCGATCAATGGGAAGATTACGCTAATTCTCATAAGGGGTTTTGTGTTGGTTTCGATACTATGATCGTAAGAGAAATTTCTCAGTCAACTGTCGGATTTGTTCAATACCTGCCCTCACCTCTTCCTGATCTGGCGCCCTCGCTTGACCCGGAAAATGGATTTCTTTTTGACATCATCGAGCAAACGTACGTAAAGACAAGGAGATGGCAAGTAGAAGCCGAGATTAGGTTTAGAAAGCTTCCTATTGCGAGCAATGGTCAGCGTGCTGTAAGATTACCCCCCAAAGCGTTTAGGGAAGTCATTTTAGGCAAGAATATTTCTGCTGAGCATGAGAAAGAAATTAGGCAGATTCTTTCTGATCCAACATTAACGCATGTTGAAGTTACAAAGCACTGATTACAGAAGCTGTTAATCAGAAGCTATGTGTTGTGAACGATCTACAGGTCGTATTAGCGAGGTATATGAAGTAAAGCGGCTCACTTATTCATCGGTTACCTCTACCACCATCTCAATTTCTACCGCGATGTTGCCGGGCAGCGAGGCCATGCCTACCGCCGCGCGGGCGTGCTTTCCTGACTCGCCGAACACCTCCGCCATCAGGTCAGAGAAGCCGTTGATCACCTGCGAGTGGTCGGTGAAGTCGGGCGTGGCGTTCACCATGCCATGCACTTTCACGATACGCTGCACCTGATCCAGGTCGCCGAGTTCTTTCTTGAGGGCCGATAGCAACGCAATCGCGGTGTAGCGGGCCGCTTGTTGCCCTTCTTCCACCGACAGGTCTTGACCTAGTTTGCCCGTCACGTTGGTGCCGTCGGGCTTCATCGGGCCGTGCCCCGATAGGAAGACTAAGTTTCCGGAGCGCACGGCGCGCACGTAGCTGGCGGTGGGAGCGGGCAACTCGTAGAGGGTGATGCCGAGTTCGGCTAGTTTTTGCTCAACTTTGCCAGAAGATTGGGCAAAAGAGACTACAATCGTGGCAAAAAGCGCAAGAAACAGTGTGACTATTTTTTTCATCTCATAGAAAATTTTGGTAGGAACATCATCAATGATCTTCCCACGCTAACCCAGTTCGGGCACATCTACCCAACAGCGTTTCTCCCAACTCTCAATGCCTTTCTCCGCCAACTGCACGCCCTTGGCTCCTTCCAGCAGCGTATACGGATTGGGCGTATCCTTTACCACGTGCTTCAGAAACATTTCCCACTGCACCTTGAAAGCGTTGTCGTACAGTTCCTGCTCGGGCACCTTGCTCCAGCCTTCGTAGAAGTTGATCGGCTGCGCGATATCGGGGTTCCACACCGGCTTGGGCGTATTGCCGTAGGCTTGCGTCCAGCAGTCGCGCAAGCCCGCCACGGCCGAGCCCTTGGTGCCGTCGATTTGCAGGGTAAGCAGGTCGTCGCGGCGCACGCGCACCGTCCACGAGGAGTTGAAGTGAGCCACCACGCCGTTATCCAGTTCAAACGTAGCGTAGGCGGCATCATCGGCCGTAGCTTGATAGGTATTGCCTTCTTCATCTACCCGCTCGGGGATGTGGGTGGCTCCCAGGCAGGAAACCGACTTCACCTTGCCGAAGATATTGTCGAGCACGTAGCGCCAGTGGCACAGCATATCTACGATGATGCCGCCGTCGTCTTCCTTGCGGTAGTTCCACGAGGGGCGCTGGGCCGGAATGGTGTCGCCCTCGAACACCCAGTAACCAAACTCGCCCCGCACCGACAAGATGTCGCCAAAGAAGCCATTCTCGATCAGGCGCTGCACTTTGCGCAGGCCGGGCAAGAAGAGTTTGTCCTGCACTACGCCGTTCTTCACGCCCTTTTCCTGGCAGAAGCGGTACAGTTCCAGCGCCGTCTCGGTGTCGGTGGCGGTGGGTTTTTCGCAGTAAACGTGCTTGCCCGCCGTGGCTGCTTTTTTCACGGCATCAGCGCGGCGACCGGTGGTTTGGGCGTCGAAGTAGATATGATAACGATCGTCCCGTAATACCTCGTCCAGGTCGGTGGTAAAATTCTCCACGCCCGACTGCTTGCTCAGCTTTTCGAGCTTCACGGCGTTGCGGCCCACCAGCACGGGGTCGGGCATGATCACCTCGGTGGCGCTCACGCGCACTCCGCCCTGCTTGATAATTTCAACGATGGAGCGCATCAGGTGCTGGTTGGTGCCCATGCGGCCCGTTACGCCATTCATAATGATGCCCACGCGGTGGGTAGTAAGTTCGTTCATGTAACTACTTTTGGTGCCTAACGTTAAACTCGAGCAGCCAAAGACGTGCTCCGTGCTGGCAAATTATCGAAAAGATAAGTAATGCCACAGGGATTCGCTTTAGAATTTTGCGCGGCGGAGTTTGATCTTAAGCCTGTCTTCCAGCGTATCTCGTTCGGGTATTTGTGGTGAGACTCTAAATCTTCTTTCGTGTTAGGTAGATAAATTTAGCGGGGGAACGGTTTATAGTGATAATAAGTTACGTTGCTTTGGTAAGTCCCTATCAACTCTTTTTGCTCACTGCGACGCTAGAAACAAGGATTATAGACGTTTAGCCAACGCTGATTTTATACTATTTTTATTATATATTGCATTTTTTTAACTTTGCGTAACTTATAATTTGACCCTTAGATTTGAATAATTGCAAATAAAGTCGTTAATTGCACTATGTTGTTACACTGTAATAATTCATAAGTAGTTCATATGGAAGCTAAGAAAACCCCCAGTGCCGATCTTACCAGCAAAACCGGGTTGCACCTCGCGATCGGTTTGGTAATTAGCTTGGCCGTAATTACGCTCGCCTTCGAGTGGAAATCGTACGATGAGTCGGCCCTGGTTGACCTTGGTTCGGTTGATGATACCTTTGAGGATGTGATGGAGATTCCGCCTACGGAGCAGCCCCCGCCCCCGCCGCCGAAGATTCAGACTCCCGAAATCATCGAGGTGCCCGATGAGGAAGAAATAGAAGAAGAAATTGAAATTGATCTTGACATTGAGGTTACCGAAGATACTGAGATTGAGGAGATGGTCTTCGAAGAGGCTCCCGAAGAGGAAGTTTCTGACGAAATCTTTATGGTGGTTGAAGACCAGCCCGAGCCCGATGGTGGTATGCCTGCGTTCTATAAGTTCGTGGGCGACAAAATGAAGTACCCCTCGCAGGCCCGCCGTATGGGTATTGAGGGGAAAGTTTTCGTTCAGTTCGTGGTGGACAAAGACGGTTCTCTGTCGGACGTGAAAGCGATTAAAGGAATTGGTGCAGGCTGTGATGAAGAGGCCGTACGCGTGGTGAAAAGCTCACCCAAATGGAAACCCGGAAAGCAACGGGGCAAAGCAGTGCGCGTGCGCATGGTGCTGCCCATCACGTTCCGACTGGGATAGATAAGAGTTTGTTTGATTTAGAGTTGTTAATATTTTGATTATTGGAAGCCGGCGACACGTTTGTGTTTCCGGCTTTTTGTTTTCCTTTGCCGCCAACAATCTCCTACATCATTGAAACGAATACTTCGGATCTTATACTCCGCTTGGGTTCTGTTTATCTTTATTGGATCGATGCTGCTGCTCCTGCCGCTCATTCTGTCGCCAGCGGTGGCTGGCGAAGCCGTCCGGCCGGTAAGTTTCTTTGGACTTAAGGTGTGGGCTACGGTATTTCGCTCGTTCACGGGGGTGCGCTACCGGGCAGAGGGGCAGAACCGTCCCGACCGGCACACCGCCTACATCTACGTGAGCAATCACACCTCTTTCCTGGATGTTCCGGCCCTTCCACTATTCATCCCCGGGCAGTTTCGTCCCCTCGGAAAGAAAGAATTGCTGAAGATACCCGTGCTGGGATGGATTGTGGGCACTGTTTGCGTAATTGTAGACCGCTCGGACGCTAACAGCCGGAACCGCAGCATTATGGCACTTAAACAGCTTATCAAACGAGGTGTGTCGGTTTTCATCTTCCCTGAAGGAAGTATGAATCGGAGTGAGGTAGCGTTGTGCCCCTTCTACGATGGTGCCTTCAGAATTGCCATTGAAACCCAAACTCCCGTACTGCCGATGGTTGTCGTTAATGCCGGAAACCTTTTTCGCCCGGGTACGGCTTATGTAAAACCGGGCACCGTTACAGTGAAGTTTGGGGAGCCCGTGGCCGTTAGTGGCCTCACAATTAAAGATGTTCCTTACCTAAAACAGCAGACCTACCAAAAAATGGAAGCAATGCTCACCGAAGCCTAAACAACTACCTTGTGTTTGGTACCAACGAACTGATTCTTGTTAACCTTGTCTTATCAGCAATCCTCACCGGACTCATTTGGACGATCCAGATTGTGCACTATCCGGGATTTATGGGGGTAGGAACGCAGGACTTTCTGGCGTACCAGCAGCAGCATATGCGTACGATCTCTTACGTGGTGGTGCCGCTAATGCTAAGCGAACTGGCGGCAACTGTCTTTCTGTTGTTCCGCACCCCGGCGTTTTGTACCAAAGAGATATACACTGCCGCCGTGATGGTTGGTATCATCTGGGTAACCACTATGTTGGTTTCCTCACCGCTACACGGTAAACTAGCCTCTCAGGGATACGATACGGAAATTATCAGAAGATTGGTGGCAACGAACTGGATAAGAACAGTCGCCTGGACGGTGCGGACAGCAATTTTATCTGGAGTAATTTGGTATATGCTGAAGCATCCATCTCATGCTTAACATCAAAAAGTATAAGACGTTTTTTAATATGTTACAAAACCCTAGAATTGTTACGCTTATCGCAAATAAATAGCGCCAGGGATTCGTAAATTGAAACAGATGTTTCTACTTTGGCATGCTAAATCTATTTCAACCTAACTTTTTGACCTTGGAAAATCAGGGTAACGTACAAAAGGTAGTAGATCAGTTGCGATCTGATTTCGACCACCTCGCGCAGGAAACGAAGCATCTTAGAAATGGTGAGCGTTTCTCTAAGCTTCGAAGGATGAACGACCTCCGACAGATTATCACTTCGTTAGTGGACATCGACCACTCGTTAGACGATCTGCTTCAGCAGCAATCTGAGAAAACCGATACGCTGTAGTACGGTTGCAAAAGCCCCCCCTTGATATAAATAGAACAACGGCACGAAGGTGCCTACCGTAGCCTGAAGGTTACCGGTAGTACCATCCGGCACTTCACCGGATGATTGTCTACCATCCCTGGTAACCACCGGCTACTCATCTCTACTACGCGCTCCGATTCCTCATCACAACCGCCACCAATTCCTCTCACCGTTTTTACTTCCAGCACTTCACCCAGTTTGCCGACGATAAACTGAACGTATACTACGCCCTCGATTCCCCTCCGTCGGGCCGGTTTAGGATACTTCAACCGCTTCTGAATAGCTTTGTAAAACTTCTTCATACCCCCCCGGTAGTCGGGTAGCACCTCCACCACACTGTACACGGTATCCTGTTCTTGCGTTCGAACAGTGTAATTCTTAGCCATTTTGTGGCCTTTAACAAAGATATGCTGAACGTTACCGTTATCGATAGTTTCTTGGTAAGAACCTGTACCATTAACCAACTGAGGCTCGCCCTCCTGATTAAACACCTGAATGAAATGAAGTCCTTCCGAACGATAGTCTATCTCTGATTTAATCTGACCACTCTCAAAGTACTCCTTTTGGATGCCTACGCGGCGGTTTTCCACGTAATGCCCCTGCCTTTCTACGTTACCGTTGCGGTAGTAAAATACGACCAATCCTTCCGGTACATCAGGGGAGAGAGACGATAGAACGCCCTTCATCTGTAGCGTGTTCGCTGGATAATAGTAGTCTTCTACGTGCCATCCATTACCTTCCTTTATCAACACGCGCTTGTACTCGGCGGCCGCCTTGTTTGCTACCACCTCCCAGTCTGCATCGAGGTACAAGACATCCTGCGCAGAAAGCGGCAGAGTATACATAATAATTAGCATCCCTACCAGAACCAGATATCGCTGAGCACTCATAGGACTAACTTGTCAACTCTAAAAACTGTAGTCTTGTAACTACACCAATCAAATTAGACGGAAGGTTGACAAAAAATTGGTAGGGCAAGGGCATCAGTAGTACACCGCCGAGAAGAGATCGTGGCTGGGCCATTCGTCGAGGCGCGCTAGCTCGTTCTGTAGTACGTAACTAAATCGCCCGTTAAAGTAGTTGCTGCGGCGATTACTGGTGTTAGTAAGTACTACCCAAGAAACTCCGTTGTCGAAGCGCTTCAGCAGAGCCGAAGTGCCGGCCAGGGTTCCGGTGCGCCACCAGGTACCACCCACGCTAGCCCCCCGCCAGCCGTAGGGCCGTCCGGTCGCTGGCTCAATCATGGCCAGCAGCGACTCGTTAGAAAGGATATCCGGCACACTGCTCATGCCATCGATGGCTACCAGAAAGCGCAGCAAATCCGTAGGGGTAGCTACCCACCCTCCCGCGGCTCCCAAAGCCTCGACGTTGAAGCTGTAGGTGGTGGGCACCACCTCACCGGTTCCGTAAATAGACGGACGAACGTTATTCGGTGAGAGATCGTAATAGCGCACCTCATTCTCGTAGCGGTCTTCAGGACGGTTCTTCGCGAGCCGCATCTCGTAAATTCCCAGCGGGGCTAGTAGGTGGTTCTGTACGTACTGCTCGTACGTCTCGCCCGACACTGCTTCGATTACTTTACCAAGTAGGCAAAAACCGAAGTTAGAGTAGTCGTAACGGGTACCCGGTGCGTAGGGAATGCGCTTCGACAGCACAAACCGGATAATATCATCTAGCTCGGCGGGGGCCGGTACCTGCATTTCTTCTGCAATTTTAAGCGGGATAAACAGCGGGTCGCCGTAGGTACGTTTGCTCCACCCCGCCCGGTGCGAAAGTAGGTGCGCTACGGTAATTTTATGGGCCCGGCGGGGGTCTTTAACCTGGTATAATGAAGTGTTTAAAAGGCCGCTCGGGCCAAACACCGCATCGTCGAGCGATAGCTTACCTTCTTCCTGCAGCTTCATAATGGCCACGGTAGTAATTAGCTTCGATAAGCTACCGATGCGAAACTGGTGGTAGGCATCTACCGGTTGCTGGGCATCCAGGTCGGCGTGGCCAAACCCCTTGGCGTACACCAATTGCCCGTCTTTTACAATACCCACTGAAGCTCCAACCACGCCCTGCTGCTCAATAAACTGCTGGAGTGCTCGGTCGAGCTCGCTCAACTCTTCGGTATCAGAATCCTCGTTGGAAATATTAGAAACGCCACTTAGTATACGAGATATATTAGTATCATCCAGATCAAGGTTCTCAGCGTCGGATACCGAGAAGGGAACTCCGCCGTAGATCAGGGCGAAGAGCAAAATGGTGATCAGGGTGCGAAAAGTGAAGAAGTGTTTAAGTTTAGCGAAGACAAAGCGGGGGTTAACATTAGACATATTTTGCCGGGTCGTGGTATAGAATTGCACTCAGTGTACTATCAATATACGATGTACTTTAGTTCATTAGTTTAACTAGGTACCAGAGAAGTAACCCAAATTGGCTAATTTTATAAGGCCGCACAAGGGGGTTATCGATAATGGATAACAGAACAGTCGGATAATACCACAATCAGACGTACTAAATTACAAGAAATCTTACTTGGCGCTGAAACCGCATTTGTATGTCCGTAGAAATGGGCATCTGCTGGCCAAATCAGTTGAAACACTTTGCGGTAGGATGGATTAGTCTACTACAGTATTTAACCACTAACCCCCTACGCAATGAAGTATCGTCAGTTTGGTAAAACCTCTTGGTCAGTAAGCGAGGTAGGTTACGGCATGTGGGGCATGGCGGGCTGGACGGGCTCGGATGATCAGCAGAGCGAAAATTCGCTCGACTTGGCGGTGGAGCTGGGTTGTAACTTCTTCGATACGGCCTGGGGCTACGGTGAAGGGAAGAGCGAGCAGCTGCTGGGCGGGCTGGTGCAGCGGCACCCTGGTCAGAAGCTGTACCTCGCTACCAAAGTACCTCCTAAAAACCGTACGTGGCCATCCCAGCGAAGCTTTACCCTCGATGAGGTATTCCCCTACGACTACATCATAGAGTACGCCGAAAAGAGCCTTACGAATTTGGGCGTAGAAACCATCGATCTACTGCAGTTCCACGTGTGGGAAGACCACTGGGCCGAACGCGACGAATGGAAGCGCGCTATTGAGGACCTCAAGAGTTCGGGCAAGGTGCGGGCGTTCGGCATTAGCATTAACCGATGGGAACCCAACAATAGCCTGGAAACCCTCAAAACCGGACTCATCGACGGCGTACAGGTGATTTACAATATCTTCGACCAAGCTCCGATAGACCAACTCTTCCCGCTGTGCGAGAAACTAGGCATCGGCGTAATTGCCCGGGTGCCGTTCGATGAGGGGACGCTTACCGGCAATATCACCAAAGATACTACCTTTCCGAAGGGCGACTGGCGGTCTACCTACTTCGTGCCGGAGAACCTGAAGTCTAGCGTAGAGCACGCCGAAGCAGTGCAAGCAGCGCTACCCGATGGTGCCTCGCTGCCTGAAGTAGCCCTGAAGTTCATTCTGCATCACCCTGCGGTAAGCACCGTAATTCCGGGCATGCGCAAGGCGCCGCACGTGCGCGCTAACTTAGCGTGTAGCGGAAGCACTCCGCTGCCCGAGGAGCTGCTCAATGAGTTAAAGAAGCATCGCTGGGACCGCGAACCCACCGAATGGTCCCAATAAACGGGGGGAGCAGGTTGAGGGTCACACTCAATCGTAAATAACAACCGTTGTCTTGGGGTCGGTTTCCAGGCTACTCTCCTGGGGATACACGTAAGCGTACAGCGTATCTGCGTTAGCCACAAACATATCGAGCAGGCGATAAGCGCTGTTTAGCGCGTCCTGCACGGTTTCACCACCGTTGGCCGCCTCAAAGATTACCTCCGAGTGGCGCGCCCGCAGCAAATCTTCGGGCGCGTCGTAGCGAGACCAGAACCCCATGTGCACCCGGCGGAAGGCACGGTCTTCCGAGCCCCGCACGTTCATCAGCTCATTCAGGTTGGGTCCGTTGGGCAGCGACTCAATCCGCAGGTAGCCGCCGTTGTCAGCCACCGGTAGTCGGAAGGTAGTTCCGCCGGTGCCGGCAGCACGCTGGGCAGCGTCGATTTCACGCGCCAGGTCTTCGTAGAAGTTAAAGGCAAGGCAGGTAAACATCGCATTAGCCTGGGCGGGGTCGTCCACAATGTCGAAGCGAAGGATGGCCTTGCCCTCACCGTCACCGTAGTGGCGGTCGCCCACCAGCGTGATACTACGGCGCACGTCGGCAGTGCTAATAAACGCTTGGTTGAGCGAGATGTCGTGCTGGTAGCTGGTTTCGGCGACTTCGTAAGTGGGCTCATCATCGCAGGCCGATAGCAAGCAGAAGGCTACGAGGCAAGAGAGGGGCGCGATCGTAAAATAGGGTAATCTGGGGCGGGACTGAGTAGAGGTCATAGCAAAAAAAGTTAGGTGTAAGTAATAAACGTACAAAGGTACCCTACGGTTGGGATCAGCCTTGTTTTGTTACATAAATCAAAATCTGCTCCACGATTACTGATCCTTTAACATTTTCGGTAACCTGCTAAAATTTTAGGATGCCAACCGAACCAGGGGGGCGTTCTATAGTTATCGAGACACAATCTACCACTATGCCCACTCTACTCGTATCGTATATTTTACCCGAGCCGAGCCTCCGCTCGCTGGCCAGTCACTTTGAGCTGATTTACCCCACCGACGCCCACGCCTTTACTGATGAAGAGATATCGCAGCACATCGGGCGGGCCGATGCCTATTTGGCGGTAAACACTGCGGTAGACCGCTCGCTTATCGACCGGGCCGAACGGCTCAAGATTATTGCTAACTACGGCGCGGGCTACGACGATATAGATACTGCATACGCGGCCTCCCGAGAGATTCCGGTAACCAATACGCCTACCGCCGTTACGGAAGCCACCGCCGAGATTGCGTTTGGCCTTATGCTGTCGCTACTGCGCAAGATCACCTTCTGCGACCGGCAGTTACGTCATAACCAAGATTTCGTGTGGGGAATGCTAAAGGCACATACCGGCCACACGCTCTACGGCAAAACCTTGGGCTTGGTAGGGCTAGGACGTATCGGGCAGGCGGTGGCCCGGCGGGCGGTGGTATCAGGAATGCGGGTGATCTACCACCAGCGCCACGCCCTATTTTCGGCGCTAGAACGCAATCTGGGCGCACAGTATCGGCCGCTAGATGAGCTGATGGCGGAAGCTGATGTGGTTTCGTTGCACGTTCCCCTAACCGACAGCACCCACCACCTGCTGGGCGAAGCAGAGCTAAATCGGATGAAGCCGTCGGCCTACCTGATCAACACCGCCCGGGGTGGGGTGGTAGACCAAGAAGCGCTGGTGCGCCACCTGCAAACGGGGAAGCTGGCCGGGGCCGGGCTCGACGTATTTGCCGACGAACCCCAGGTGCCCAACGAGTTGCTGTCGCTCGACAATGTAGTGCTCACCCCGCACATCGGCACCGAGGCCATTGAGGCCCGCATCGCGATGGCGGCCGAAGCGGAACGTAACTTGGTTGCCTTCTTTCGTGGCGAGCCTCTCCCCAACCAGGTAAACTAACGGCGGGCATGAAACAAGCAGTATTTCTTCTGTGTCTGACCCTTGCGGCCTGTGGCGACCCTAACACTTCGGTAATCGATCGGAAGGTACTTAATGAGATGGAACAGCGTGAACCCAAGCGGGTACTGCCCGACCAATTAGTGGCGGAAGCCTATCGGCAGGGGCGAACCACGGCTGAGCGTTTGCTCGTTGCGCCGCTCGGCGGTTCACCAGCCGACGACTCGCTGTCGCTAGTTTCCTTTTTGTCACAGCAATCCTACGACACGCTACCGGCGCGGGTGGTGTGGATCGATGACCGCTACGATTCTGCTCGGCTCACCGCCTACGAGCAGCAGCTCTGGGATGCCTATCGGTACAGCGCTGCCCAGGGCGACCCGCTGGCCGATAACGTGCAGCGACTGGCGGGCGACTCGCTGCTGTACACCCAAGCGGTGGTGCTCACCGACTCGCTGGCCCGCCGGTTTCCTGCCTCGCCCGACACGGTAGGGCAACTGGTAGGTATGTGGAGCATCACCCTATCGAAGCGCAGGGTGGTACTTGGAATTTGACCTAAGGGTTACTCATTTTACTTAACCATTCGAGAGCTACTTTGATCTTCGTATCGTTAAGTAGATGCTCAAAGTCGTCTCCCTGCCTCACTTCTATACTCGGCTGAATAGCGGTTAGCTTCTGCTTAAAGCGATTAGTTTCGTATACTTCGGCTAATGCAATATATCCTCCAAAGGGTAGACGGTACACCTCATTGCCGGTCATATACCCTGCCGTAGTTTCACCAATCAAGATTGTATTCTTTTGACCTAGAAAGGCCAGTGCCGTAATCTCACCCGAGCTGGCCGTTAGTGGCCCTACCAACACCGCTATCATCGGCTCTTGGTTGATAAGAGGGCAACGTTGGGGTAGTACAATCTGTTCTCTTTTGTTCTCAAGGACAGCACCAGCGTTTACGCTCCATGAGCTAACAATGTCACCGGTGTTATTCAGCAGGTACGAAAAGGTGTCTTTAGCAACCAGTTGGTGCACGCCTGCTAACATGGCGTACATGTTACCCCCCAGGTTTCGTCTCAGGTCAACAATCCACCCCCTCGGGCTATGTCTTGCCAGGCGGCAGAGCGAATCCTGTAGTGATTCGGCAAACTTCAGGGTCGCTATCGAGTCATCGAGTGTACTAATAGAAGGAACCGCAATATAACCAAATTGGTCGGCGAGAACCTTCGTCTGCACCGTCCACGTTTTTCTACTTTGAAAGGCATATCGTAAGCTTTTGCTCAAGGAAGCCGTATCCAATCGGCTAGAGCGCCCATACCGCTTACCAGCGTAGCCGATGGTAGAGTGATCGTCACCCAGGGTATCCCAAAGCGTGATAAAATGAGGCAACGCATCTGAAAAGCGAGGCGCTTTTAGCACTTCTGTGGTAAACGCAGAACGGTAAGTACGCCAGTCGACCTTTTCGGTATACAAGGAATGATTTTCTACCAGTGATAACACCGAATCAGTAAATAGGCGAATACTGTCTTCGGTAGAAAGGGTGGTAGAACCACTTTGACCGTAGGTGAGCGATGCGCAAGCCCAAAGAATGATAGCGGTTAAGCCAAATTTCCGACAAATCATGAGAGGTTATTCTGATAAATTCTTAAGGTTCGTGTCGACACGAACCTCCGGGTAAAAAATTATCGGAATAAAGTTTATGGAATAGGTAGCGTTTAGGTTGCAAAAACTTGCCCCTGGTCTTTAAAGGATTTAAACTCCAGGGCATTGCCACTGGGGTCGAGGAAGAACATGGTAGCTTGCTCGCCTACCTCACCCTTAAACCGTACGTGAGGCTTAATGATGAACTCGATATCTTCCGCCTCAAGTCGTTTGGCCAGTGCTTCCCAATCGTTCCACTCCAGGATAGCTCCGAAGTGACGGACCGGCACCTGGTCGCCGTCTACCTCGTTCTGCTGAGCCATCTGAACCTCCTCAGGCTTCAGGTGCGCGGTAATCTGGTGACCGTAAAAGTTAAAGTCAATCCAGCGTTCGGAGGTGCGTCCTACTGAGCATCCCAACAGGGTTTCGTAAAACTGCCGGGTATCAATTAAGCTGGATACGGGGAAGGCAAGGTGAAAGGGGGTGAGCATGATATAAGGTTTAATGCCAAACTAACTTTTCTAATTATCTATTTGGTAGTAAGATCAAATAAAAACTTATTTTTTCGCAAAATGATGCGAACAGTTAATTTAGTTTCTATATTGTTCGCATTAAGTTCCTATTACAAGATTATATTTTCCATTCACAACTTGGCGCGTTCATGACTCTCCTCTTCAGTAGTAGTTATCCCGCCCCGCCCCGTGCTAGCACTTATTTATCATCATCACAAACCCCTATCCTATGTTTACACCCTTACCTCACCCCCTGCGGTGGCGTCATTGCTTAGCAATTGCCCTGGCTTTGTCCCTGACCACCAGTTTCCTATTTGCTTCTCCTGGCGAGAAGACGGACCCACCCAAGAAAACCGACCAAACGGTATTCACCGTACGGGGCATTGTCACCGATGAAGTCTCTAACATTGGGGTTCCGGGCGTCAACGTATTGGTAAAAGGTACCACCAGCGTGGGCACCATCACCAGCGCCACGGGCGAGTTTAGCCTCAACGCACCCAACGCCAACGACACCCTGTTGTTCACCTCTATTGGCTACATGACCCAGGTCATTCCGATCAACGGCCGCGCCGAAATTAACGTGTCGTTGGTAGAGGACATTAAGAGTCTCGAGGAGATAGTTGTAGTAGGCTTTGGCACCCAGGAGAAGGTAAACCTCACCGGGGCCGTGGGCACCGCCGACGGCGAGGTGCTGGAGAACCGGCCCATCGCCAACACTGCTGAGGGTTTGCAGGGAGTAATTCCCAACCTCAACATTGCCCCTACCAGTGGCAACCCAGCCGACCCTATTAGATTCAATGTGCGGGGCTACAACTCCATCAACGGTGGAGAACCCCTAACGTTAGTAGACAACATCCCGATGGATCTAAATAGGATTAATCCTAACGATATTGAGAGCATCACTGTGCTCAAGGATGCTTCGGCCTCGGCCATTTACGGGGCCCGCGCGGCTTTCGGGGTGATCCTGGTCACCACCAAGAGCGGACGCGACGGCAAGGTGCACGTGAACCTCAACACCCAATGGTCGCTGGCTAAGCCCATCTTCAACATGGACCCCATTACTGATCCTCATCAGTTTGTATTGGCCCGCAACATTGCCAACGAGCGCACCTTCGGGCAACCCACCTATGATCAAGATTATGTGGATGGCACCCGGCGGTATAGTGAAAACCCTATTCCGGAGAATGAGTGGGGCGTAGTGGATGGCGAACTGCGTTACTATGGTTATAATGACTACCAAAACCAGATCATGACTGATTTTGCCCCCACTGATCAGCACGACGTGTCGATCGTAGGTGGCAATGATAGCCTAAACTACTACGTGTCGCTAGGCTACCTCAACAAGGACGGTTATCTAAGAAATAGCGAAAAGAACGAGAATTTTAAGCGCTACAACGTGCTGATGAAAGCCAATTTTCAGGTAAAGAAATGGCTGAAGTTGGAAGAGACGGTCATGTACAATCAAGAGCGGGGTGATGCGCCTCACTTCTACAACTGGGACGTAAATATCAACTCGCTAGCGCGCGTTAACCCTATCATGCCCCTGCGATTCCCCGATTTGCCTTTTTACCAGGAGCCCGGCGACCGGGAGGAGTATGAGCAGTACATCGGCATGAATTTCGGCGGTACGAATTTCTTTCCCTACCTGGAAGACGGCGGCCGTGAGACGTTTACCAATAGTGACCTGTGGCTTACCCAAGGAGTGGTGTTAACCCCCATTAAGGGGCTTAAGATTCAGGGCAACTTTTCCTACAACATTTACGACCGAGATTATCAGGATGTGCAAAGCAAGGTTGACATCGTCTCAACCGACCTAAACGAGGCCAACCCTATAAGCAATGGCTTTAGCGGGGACGATTGGATTCAAAATTCAACGACCGATATGCGCTACTACGTGATCAATACTTTTGCGGAGTATAAGATGAAGCAGTTTCCGCGCCATGAGCTAACTGCACTGGTAGGATTCAACCAAGAGCAACGGGTATTTAAGACGGTAAGCACGCAGGCGCGCTCGTTAATTACCCCAGCGATCACCGACATCAACGCCACCGTGGGCACGCAAGAAACCTTTGGTTCGAGTGCTGACCTAGCCTTGCGAGGGGTGTTTTATCGTTTAAAGTACATCTACGACGAACGCTACCTATTCGAAGCCAGTGGCCGCTACGATGGCACCTCCCGTTTTCCTACTGAAGACCGCTTCGGTTTCTTCCCCTCCGTATCAGTAGGCTGGCGAATATCGAACGAAGGATTTATGAATGGCACTGAGAACTGGTTGGATAACCTTAAGATTCGTGCTTCTTACGGTGAACTGGGGAATCAAGATGTAGACAGTTTTTACCCCTACATCGCCACCTTGGGCATCGGTAACTCACCCTACATCATGAATAATAGCCGAATTCCTTTCGTATCGGCGCCCGGTCTGGTAAGTCCGACCCTAACCTGGGAATCGGTGGCTACCCGTAACCTAGGATTGGACCTCACGATGTTTGGCAACCGCTTCGACGCCTCGTTCGATGTGTATGCCCGCGATAACCGCAATATGCTGCTGCGCGTGGAGTACCCCGACGTATTAGGAACAAATCCTCCCCAATCTAACGGAGCCGATCTGCGGACTTCCGGATGGGAAGCTTCTATTGCCTGGCAAGATCGGGTGGGAGCCGACTGGGGTTACAATATCCTCATTGCCCTATCAGACTGGACTTCAGAAATTACCAAATACGATAACCCGAGCGGAGCGCTTTCCGAGTTTTATGTAGGACAGCAGATCGGAGAGATCTGGGGTTACGAAACCGTCGGTATTTTCCAGAGTCAGGATGAAGTGGACAACGCTCCAGATCAGTCGCAATTGGGTGCCAACTGGCGAGCCGGCGACATCCGCTACGCCGACCTGAATGGCGACGGAGTGATAAGCCCCGGTAGCAACACGCTGGACGATCCGGGCGATCGTCGAGTGATCGGCAACACTACGCCCCGAGGGAGCTTTGGTTTCACTGGCGGGGTGAGCTACAAGAATTTCCGACTTACCACCTTCTTTCAAGGAATTTTGCAGCGCGAGATCTGGCCTAGTTCGGGGAACTGGACGTGGTTCTTTCCCTTTAACGCGGGACACGTGGAGGATTACTTCTTGACCGACTCGTGGAGCGAAACCAACCGCGACGCTTACTTCCCCGCTCCGCATATTTCTACCGGTGATAACAAAAACAAAACTGTACAAAGCCGCTACATTCAGAACGCGGGCTACGTGCGGCTGAAGAACGTTACCTTGAGTTACAGTATTCCCGAAATAGCTTTGGACCGGCTGGGTATGACATCGGCTCGGTTGTTCTTTACCGGGGCGAACCTGTGGGAGTACAGCAAGATCCGCCGACCACTAGATCCGGAAACCGCCGGGGGAGCCATTCGTTACCCCATGCAACGGATTTATACCCTGGGAGCCAGCGTGTCCTTTTAATCACTACCAATTAAGATACTCATGAAATATTCTATAAAAATAAGTATAATGTTCGTAGCAGCCTGCCTGGTGCAGGCCTGCAACGACGACTTCCTGGAGCGACAGCCGCTCGATGAGATCAACAACGACATTTTCTGGAACACCGAGAACGATCTAATGGTCTATAACAACGGCTTGTATGATCTGGCACGAAACGATGACAATGTTGCCATTATGATGGCGCACGATGATGGGTTTAGCAGCAACAATACCAGCATCTGGTACCTGGATGAATTCACCGATAACATGGCTCCCACTCATCCCCGCCATAATCTCTATCAGGAGGTGCGGGCGGGCAAACACAATGTTTCTCCCGGTTCTCGAATGTACGGCTACCGTGGGTGGAACTTTGTACGCTCGATCAACTTCGGGCTCGAGAACTATGATCGAGCCAGCATCGCGCAGGAGGTGAAGGACCAGTACGTTGGGGAGGCCCGCTTGTTCCGCGGCTGGTTCTATGCCGACAAAGTACAAAAGTTCGGCGATGCCCCCTGGCTGGATAAAACCCTGAATATCGATGATGAAGAACTGTTTGCCGGTCGCACGCCCCGCAACGAGGTGATGGCTAACGTGCTGGAGGATCTGAACTTCGCCACCACCGCCCTGCCCGACGACTGGGGCGACGGCAACGCGCCGGGCCGCCTGAACCGTTGGTGCGCCCTGCTGGTAAAGTCGCGCGTATGCCTGTTCGAGGGTACATTCCAGAAGTACCACGGCGGGTCTGATGCCGAAATGTGGTTGCAGGAAGCGGCCAATGCCGCCAAAGAAGTGATCGACAACGGGCCTTACATGCTCTACAGCACCGGCGATCCCGAAAACGATTACAATGCTTACCACCGCATCCTGGACCTCACCGGTAACCCCGAGGTGATGTACTGGCGTAAGTATCAACTGGGCATCTTCACCAACCACGTGCAGAGCTACTGGAGCAACTACTCGGGCGGTGCCACCAAGAGCATGGTCGATGACTACCTATGCACCGATGGTTTGCCCATCACTTTATCGCCCCTCTACCAGGGAGACGCACAAATCGAAGACGTGTTTGTGAACCGCGACCCTCGCCTGCGCCAAACCGTGCTGCACCCCGACGATTCGGAAAAGTACAAGTACCACAACGCCGACGGCCGCGATTACCCTCGCCTGAACGGTATGGAAGGGGGTCGGAAAACCACCACTGGCTACCACATCATCAAGGTATATAACGCCGACGATATGATTGGTAAGGCCTTCAATACCGCCGAGTCGCCTGCCATTATCCTGCGCTATGGAGAGGTGCTGCTCAACTATGCCGAGGCGATGGCCGAACTGGGTCAACTCACCCAGGCCGACCTCGACATCAGCATCAACCTGCTGCGCGACCGCGTGGCGATGCCCCGCATGGACCTGGGCACCCTGCCCGCCGACCCCCGCTACGCCGCCGACGGAGTGTCGCCCCTGATCTCCGAGATCCGCCGCGAGCGCCGGGTGGAGCTCTACATGGAAGGTCACCGCTACACCGACCTGATGCGCTGGAGGCAGGGTAAGAAGCTCGAGCAACCCGATCTGGGCATCCGCTGGGATGCCGGGGCCGAAGCCCGCTACGAGGGAGCCCTGATCAATACGACGGTGGAGCCCGAGTCGGGCAACACTTACGTCGACGTGTACCAGGGCACCGACTGGGTCGATCCGGTGTTCGACGAGAGCAAGCACTACCTGTGGCCTATTCCACTTAATGTAATCGCTCAAAATCCCGAGGTAAAACAAAACCCCGGCTGGGGCGGCGCTGAGTAAACGCTTGACCAACTAACAAGAAAAAAGTCCGTAGCGGAAACGTTGCGGGCTTTTTCTTGATATTTGAGACTAAATGGAAGCCTCGCTTGTTTTGGTTTTCTTATACATTACTTCCTAGAGTATCATACTCATGCCTACCAACCGTCGATCCTTTCTTCAGCAGTCGGCCCTGCTGCTGCCTCTTTCTAACCTCAACCTCGGGCTACGAACCCGACAATTGGTCCGCCAACCGCTGGTGGTGTCTACCTGGGACAGTGGCCCAATTGCCAACGGGGCGGCTTGGCCGGTGCTGCAACGAGGGGGCACCGCCCTGGATGCAGTAGAACAGGCAGGCATCGCCATCGAAGATGACATTAACTGCTGCGTGGGCCTGGGCGGCAACCCCGACCGCGACGGACGCGTGACGCTCGACGCCTGCATTATGGACGAACGGGCTAACTGCGGGGCGGTGGCCTTTTTGGAGCGCATCAAGCACCCGGTGTCGGTGGCCCGGCGGGTGATGGAACAAACTCCGCACGTGATGCTAGTAGGGGCCGGGGCGCAACAGTTTGCCCTCCAGAATGGCTTTGCCCTAGAGCCCGCCGAGCTATCGCCTACCGCCGAAGCGGCGTACCAAGACTGGCTAAAGGAGGCCCGCTACGAACCGGTGATTAACGTCGAGAACCAACCTGCTACCCAATCCGGCACCGGTCCGGCGGCCCCCTCCCGGCTTCCCGATGGCACTACCAACCACGACACCATGGGCACCATCGCCCTGGATACGCGTGGCAACGTGTCGGGCATGTGCACCACCAGTGGTATGGGCTTCAAGATGCGCGGCCGCGTAGGTGACTCGCCCATCATCGGGGCGGGCCTGTACGTCGACAACGAAGCGGGGGCGGCGGTGGCCACCGGGCAGGGCGAAGAGGTGATCCGGCACTGCGGTACCCACCTGGTGACCGAGTATATGCGCGACGGACTGTCGCCCCAGCAAGCCTGCAAGAAAGCCGTGGGGCGCATTGTGAGTCGGGACAAAGCGCGGGCTAAGGACTTTCAGGTAGCTTTCATCGCCATCAATAAAGCTGGTGAGATAGGAGCCTTCGCCGTGCAGCCGGGCTTCAGCTACACCGTGTCGCAGGCCGAAGCGCAGGGGGAGATTGTTAAGAGTGGGAGTTATTTCGGTTGATGTTAGCTTTGCTCAAATTGTGTATATTACTGTATGGAAGCTACTCGAAAGATTGTGGAAGTAAAAGAAATGACAAAGACTTTCTAAAAGTGCCAAGCCTCGCTTATATCAATCCTAGAGCATTTGATTCTTGCGGGCGGTGGGGCATTCAGGGGTTAATCATGAAAATATTTTTTATGAATATCTACCTCCATTATTTCACCCTGTTCTTACTCATCGCACTGTCAGGCCATCACGTGCTCGCTCAAAACCGCCCCAACATTCTACTCATTCTGAGCGACGACCAGCGGGCCGACGCGGTGGGGGCGTACGGCAACCCCTACGTGCACACGCCCACCCTGGATGCGCTGGCCCGCCGGGGCGTCACCTTCACGAATGCCTACTGCATGGGTTCGCACCACGGGGCGGTGTGCGCTCCCAGCCGGGCCATGCTGATGAGCGGACGCAGCCTGTTCCACGTCTACGACACCCTAGCCGGAGTGACCACCCTGCCGCAGACGCTGCGCGATAATGGCTACCTCACCTTCGGCACCGGCAAGTGGCACAACGAGCGCGCGGCCTTCCAAGCGGGCTTCACCCACGGCAAAACGATCTTCTTCGGCGGCATGTCCGATCATTATCAAGTGCCCGTTGTTGATCTACTACCCGACGGCTCATTTTCGCAAGAAACCACCCAGGGCTTCTCCACCGATGTGTTCACCGCCTCAGCCTTAGATTTCCTTAGTGACTACGCCGCCGGGGAGCGGGAGCAACCCTTCTTCGCCTACGTGGCCTATACCGCTCCGCACGACCCCCGCAGTCCCGCGCCCGACTACATCGACCGCTACGCGCCGGAGCAACTGCCCTTGCCGCCTAACTTTGTGGCGGCGCACCCCTTCGATCTGGGGGTGATGACCATCCGCGACGAAGACCTGGGTGTCTGGCCCCGCACGCCCGAACAAATCCGCCAGCAACTGGCCGACTACTACGGACTCATCACCCACCTCGACGCGCGCGTCGGAGACCTGCTGCGGGCGCTGGAAACCCACGGTCTGGACGAAAACACCATCGTGGTGTTCACTTCGGACCACGGACTGGCCATCGGCAGTCACGGACTGCTGGGTAAGCAGAGCTTGTACGAAGCAAGCATGCACACCCCGCTCATGCTGGCGGGTCCCGGTTTGCCCGAGCAGCAAACCCGCGACGCGCTAGTGTACCTGTACGACCTGCTGCCGACGCTCTGCGGGATGGCTAATGTAGCTCCGCCCCCGGGCATCGACGGCTACGATCTGTCGCCGATCATCCAGGGAGAGGTGCCGGAGGTGCGCACCAGTCTGTTCACCACCTACGCCACCACCCAGCGGGCGGTGAAAAACCACCGCTGGAAGCTGATTCGCTACCCCGCCATCGACCACACCCAACTGTTCGACCTGCAAAATGATCCTTACGAACTCAACAACCTGGCCGACGACAGCTCCTACTCGCTCATCCGCACTCGGATGTGGAACGAATTGGAGCGACAGCAACAGCAAGCGGACGATACGCTTTCGCTACGGGTAGCCAACCCGGCTCCGATGGATTATGACCTAAGCAACTACAACCGCCAACCCGACCGCCACCAGCCAGAATACACGCGGCGGAAGTATTTCGGAGAAACTGCCCCGCCAGAGTAGACTAAGGGGACTTGGTGGTAGCATTCGTAGTGACGTTTTGTATCTGTTGCTTGAACCAATCGGTTTGCCCTAACGCTTGTTTGTTTAGGTTGGCCCGTTCAGGAATGGTTTTGCCTACGTCTTTGGCAGGTAGTACCCGATAAAAGGTTTCAAAGTCCTGGCTATCAAGCAAACTGATTAGTGCTTTTGCACTTTCCTTACTCTTAAAATCATCTAATTTCTTGCTTGCCTCTTTCGTGTTTTCTCTGAAAAATGGATAGCTCTGGCGAGCAGATACTAATCGCAATATGATATCATCTCGTTCTTCCTTCTTAACTTTTAACCACGAGTCAGTATAATCTTTACGGGTAAAAGATTTTTTTCTCACTTCATAGTACTCCGCTAAGTTATCTGGATGATAAAAATAGTTCTCTATGCTGTAGTAATCAAGCACAAACAGATCTGGATAGGTTTCTCCAATAAGAAGAACTTCTTCATCAGTAAGGAAATCGCGATCAATTAGGCCAAGGTAGTTCGTATTCTTAGACTTATAAAAAACATCGTTCTTATCTTTTGCGGTGAAGAAAATCGTATTTTCTAAGTAAATGTTATTGTAATAACCAGCATCCGTATTCTCAGCAAAGAAGATCTTTTTCCCCTCAAACACTTTTGCTAAAAACGCTTGGTCAACCGCTACCTCAAACACATCGAAGCTGTTCTTCGGCGAAGGATGGATTACCTGAGGTTTGTCAAAGTCGAGGGCGTCAAAATCGATGATGGCGGCGCGCTCGTAGTCGTTGGCGTAGTCGATAAATCCTAGGGCATGGCTGGCGGTCCACAGTTGACAGTTGCCCGGAAGCCAGTGCTCGATAATCTCGCGCAACAGATTGTACTGAAGGCGGGTGTTGAGGTGCAGATCTATCTCGTCCAGAAAATAAACCGTATCCTGGTAGTATGGACGGCGGCTTAGTAGGTTGATAAGAATGTTGAAAATCTCTTTTTCACCGCTGCTTAGCAGATCGTAGTGAAACTCAACTTCCCCCTTGTGAAACTGCACTTCGGCCACGTTTCCATCCAACGGAGGAATAATAGAGAGCAGTTTGGGAACAATATCCTCCTGTCCCTCAAAAATCCGCTCAAACGCTTCGTTAATCGGTTGAATGTAGCTATCAAAAACAACCTGCTTTTCCTGATCCGACTTATAAATGTAGCGCAAAATATCCCGGGTGATCATCTCCAAGTCGTTCTCAAAGCGTTCGTCACGATCCACGTAGGTACGGGGGCGGTCGGTGTCTGCTTGAATATCTACTTCTTTGTTTTGTCCGAGGGTGGTCCGGGTCAATCGGGGCACTTGCCGAAGACTGCTTCGTCCGTAAAAACTTTCCAAGCTGAGAAAATTATCTCCACCTGAAGTAGCGTGGGTATCTTCAGCATAAGCGCGGCGTTCTACGTACTTTCCATTAGTTGTGTCAATCCTCACCCGAATAGGCTGGTTGTTCTTCTCATAATATCCGCTCGAGACACCGGGAGGTGAAGTTTTAATATACGAACAAACTTCAAAAGCATCAAACACTGACGATTTGCCACTACCATTCGCTCCGATGAGCAGCACCAGCCGGTAAGGTTTGGCCGGTTGCTCCAGATCAATCGTGAGGTCTGTGAACCGCTTGAAATTTTGAAGATGGACTTTCTGAAGGTACATAGTGCCAGCAAAAGTAACACAAAACAACGGATTGCCACTTCTGTTCGGGCAATTGCTCGCTGGCAACCAGAAAACCCAAGGAGTCAGGGCAGCCCCTCAATCCACTCCTCAATCAGGGCTACGCCCTCCGCGTGCACCAACTGCCGACCCAGCTCGGGCATACGCACGCCCGGATCGTCCGACGACATGCGGTACCACAGAATGGATTGGTGCGGCTGCCCCGGCACCACGTCGTGCTGGTGCCCCCCCGAGCCGCGACCGGCGGCCACCGGCGGCTTACCAATGCCCAGCGCGGTAGCATCCCTTTGATAATAGTCCAGCAGCAACCCGGAGGTGCTGGCCGGAGCGTCGGTGCGGTGGCAGTGCGCACAGTTGATGTCCAGGTAGGCCCGCGCCCGCTCAGCCACCGACCCGCTGGCCGGGTCGTTCCACACGGCCAAACGAGGAACCTCCTCCGCGGGGAGCAAGCCCGCCAGGTAGCCGATTTCCTGCCAGTGCTCCAGTTGGTTCTGCTCACCGTCGGGGTAGGGATACTGCCGGTTTAGCTGGCGGGCGGTGGGGCCGATGGGCAGCATTTTCTGATTTTTCACGTGGCAACCCTTGCACTGGTTGATGTTGGGTACCGAGTAGGCCAGCCGCTGCTTTTTGCCGTCGGGTTGTACCCAACGCACGTCTTTGGTGCCTCCCGTCACCTCCAGGTGGGCTTCGGTTTGTTCGTCGTTCCAGACGTAGGGCAGGGCGTGCCAGCCGTCGGCCTCGTGCAGCAGCAGGCGGGTTTCCATCAGCGTACGCCCCTTCTCCGGTCGGCGGAAGTCGTGCGGATAGTAGAACGTTTTGATCAGCACGCTGCCTACCGGCAAGGCCAGCACCTCTGGCTCCCGGTAGGTAGCCAGAGTTCCGGCAGGCAGTTGCACGAAGCGCAGCTTCAGCGCATAGTCCGAGAACAGCGGCGTGTTCAGTTCGTAAGGCACCACGCCCGCCATCGGACGCTGATCAGCCAGATCGCCCTGAAAAAACCCGTACTCCGACAGTGTCAGCTTGGCCCGTTCGGGCAGCTTCCTGGTCTCCCGGGCCGGGCGCAGACTGCTCAGCAGCAGCAGCGAAAAACCCAGTAGCAAAAAAATGATTCGTCCGCTCATACGCTACTTGTCCAGGGCCAGTTCGGTGGCTTCTAACGAGGGGCGCGCGCAGTCGTAGGGAGCCAGGTCGCGGCTGATGTTCTTGAAGTCCCCTTCCGCATCCAGTTGGGCAAACGACGCGTTGGTGTTGTTACGGACACAAATCTGATACTCCTCCTTCACCTGCCCATTGGCGTCTCGCGCCTTTTCGGGCAAGATGCCATCGTACACAATGTGCGGCACGTTGCGGCCAAACTTGAGCTTGAAGCGGTACAGTTTGCCCAGGCGCGTCTGGGCGGTGGCCCGCATCGGTTTACGCTCGTAGTGGTTGTCGTGGATAAAGATGCGCTTGGGATACGGATCGTAGGCGGCATCGTTGATGGGCTGCTCGGTCATGTAGTAGCTCATGATGGCCGTACCGGTGGTGCGGTGGTCGATGATGCGGTTGCCGAACACCTCCACGTCGCTGGTGGCCAGGATGAGAATGCCGGTGCCGGGCGGCACCCCGGCCACGATGTTGCCCTTGGGAGCGAAGTTCTTCAGGTTGTTCTCGCGCAGTTCGTTGTTGAAAATACGCACGTGTCCGCCCTTCTTCTGCACCAGGTTGGGCAGGTCGAACACTAAAATCCCCCCGGTGTTGTCGTGGGTGAGGTTGTCGTACACGTCGGCCCGTTGCGAGTTCTCGATCTCAATGCCCGTCACGTTGTGGTGGGCCGTGCAGTTGCGCACGATGATGTTTTTCGATTGCCCCACGTAGATGCCCGCGTCGGAAGCGCCCTCGCTCTCGCACCCCTCGATGAGCACGTTCTGGCACAGCACCGGGTAGAGGCCGTAGGCGCCGTTGGTTTTCTTGGGTTTGCCCGTCCAGGCCGTGCGCACGTTGCGGAAGGTGATGCCGTCCACATCCTGCGTCTTGATGGCGTCACCCTTGGCATCTTGCACGGTGAGTTCTTCAATGAGGATGCGCTGCCCGCCCGTCACCTTAATGCCCTCGGCCCCTTCGGTCTGTTCGGCAAACGAAAGCACCGTCTGTCCGATGCCCGCCCCGCGGATGGTCACGTTCTGTCCCTGGTCGAGCCACAAGCTTTTGGTGAGGGTGTAGTTGCCCGCCGGAATATCAATTACATCACCAGCTTCAGCCAGCACAAACTGGGTTTGCAGGGCCTTCTGGAAGTCGGCCTGTGCGTAGAGCGGAGCGGTGGTCAGGGCGGCCAGGGTAGCAAGCAGCAGGTGCCGGAAGTGGTTCATAGGTTGGTTGGTAAAGGAATAGGAAAATATACACAAAGCGGCAGAAAAAAGCTAGTCGGCCAAGAGTTATCGCCCCTTAGCTCTTGATAAAGCAATACCGGATTAGCAGCTTGCTTTCTCACCTAGAGCATGTTTAAAAATTTTCTCTCGCAGACTTGCGCTATCATGAAATTTTATTCTAACCGTAGGCTTTTGCCTTGTTCATTTTTGTCTTGACCGGGCCACGGCGGCACAAAAACGAACCAAAAAAGTCAAGAAATTCCAACGCTTCCCCGCACAAAACCTCCGCACGCCCGCCTGGAA
>JBASAY010000193.1:0-7413 GCA_049650865.1 Tunicatimonas sp. | reverse complement strand
GTTTGAACGCTTCGCTGAAAACCCGGCGAGGCCGAGGTTGCCATTTGGCACTTTTCTTAGTTTTTGCTTTCTCTTCTATCATAAATAAGTTACGCTTGCAGGGCAACCTATTTTAGGCAATGACAATGTGCTGTGCGTTGCTGCTAGACAGTGTCCAGTCGAAACCATCTGAGCTATAGGTGTCGTCCCAGTGAATATAAATAGTTTCACCCGCCGTTAGGCTTAGCGATAGTTCTGATTGAAACCCACCTTGAGTGTCATCATTTTCACCCAACGGCGCACTGCTGCAATCTGAGTAGACGGCCAAATAAGTGTCTTCAGTTGTCTGCCCTACTGATGAGATGGTATACTCTCCGGAAGCAGGCACCGCATACTTGAACCAGTAGGGGGCGCCGGAGGTAGTGTTGGTTCCCATAGCGACCGGTACCGCTGTTGAACATCCCTCACCCGGCCCTAAAGTTTCAGTAGTGAGGGTCCAGTCGAAATTGCCTCCGTTATACGTAGACCAACGAATGTAAACCTGATCGCCGCTGTTTGCTTGAGCACTAGCGTCAGAATTTCCGTATGCACCGTCCAGATAGACCAAATCATCGCATGAATTATTGTATACATTCACGCTAGCCGATGAAGATGAGTTAACGATTATTTTACCATCAATAGGCATTGTGTATACGTACCAGTAAGTGCTATTAGGAGTAGAAGGAAGAGCGTTAGTTCCAGTCACAGCGTTGGCCGCGAAGGCACAATTGTCGCCGGTTTCCAGAGGAACTACTGACAAATCCCAACTGAAATCGCTTTCTTGTTTCGTATCCCACTTAATGTACACCTGATCACCGCTGTTTAGGTTGGTTGCGTTAATGTTTCGATAGCCATCCTCTTCATTCTGCAACGCATCGCACGAGCCACTGTACACCTGAACGTATTGAGAAGCAGAAGAACTAATTCTCAGTTTGCCCTCACTGGGCATAGTGTAGGTATACCAGTAGTAATCGTTGGTAGTTTGCGGAAGGTCGTTGGTTCCCGTAACTGCAGCTACGGCTAGCGAGCAGTTATCGCCCGGCTCTAGCGGACTTAGCGATAAGTTCCATTCAGAATTGCCCCCCTCGGCCAGCGTAGACCACTTAAGAAAAACTTCATCACCACTGGCTAACGTTGTTATCGTTGCTTTACTACCAGCCCCTTCGTATCGCAGGTCGTCGCACGAGTTACTATAAACGCGTACGAAGTCAGTAGTGACTGAAGAAATCTGTAATTTCCCCTCGCTGGGCATCGTATACGCGTACCAGTAGTCAGTACTGCTGGTTTCTGGAATAGTGTTCGTTCCTAGGACGGGAGTGGTGGCGAGCGAACAATCGTCGCCTGGTTCCAGCGGACTTACCGACAGATTCCAGTCAAAATTACCGCCATTGTCAAGAGACCATTTAATAAACACTTCGTCACCGCTGCTTAGGGTGGTGATCGTGGCGCTTCTTGATCCACCTTCTTCGTAATTGAGAGACCCGCACGTGTTGCTATAGACATCGGCATACTGGTAAGAAGAAGTAGCGATTTGCAGCTTGCCGTCGCTTGGCATGATGTAGGTATACCAATACTCCGTGTTGGTAGTGGTTGGAACAGTATTGGTTCCGGTAATAGCGGTAGCTGCCAAGCTACAGGTATCTCCTATCTCCGAGGCGCTAACCGACAAATTCCAGTCAAAGTCGCCACCACTCGCAGTTTCCCAACGGATCAATACTTGGTCCCCACTGTTTAGCAAAGCGGCGGTAGCGTTTTCGTAACCAAAAGCCAGCGGATATAAATTAGCACACGAACCGGTATAGATTGTTACGTAGTCAGAGTTGGAGGAGGCAACTTGCAGCTTTCCATCACTGGGCATCGTAAACTCATACCAGTAGAAATTGTCAGAAGTCGCAGGAACGGAATTGGTGCCTACGGTGGCAGCACCTGCTTCGGAACAAATCGATTGTCCTTTCAGAACAATCGAGAGAAACATCAAAGCGAATAGCAGTACGTGATTTTTCATTACACCTAACGTTAGTTTAACTGATTATCTACTAAGGTTAGGGGCGAGCCTTCTTCTTGCTACATCATTTGTGAATTAGCAGAAGTCAGGGTTTGTGAAAGGCGACACGCTCGCGGTTGTTGTGCTGCTATGGATAATTAGTAATCAAATCTATACGCTTCTGGGATAGGAAAAAAGGGGGTGTAATTTTATTGGTAATTTTCTGTCTTTTCCTCCCTCGTCATATCTTCGTTAAGACTGAGTGAGTGGGAAGTAAGCTACGGGAGCAGCACTATTCTTGCCGCAGCACCAGCCGCTCTCCGGCTTCGCACTGTTTAGTTAACACCGCCCCGCTTTGGGCAGTCCCATTCAGCGTCCAGGTCTCTCCCAGGTTGTGGTGCAGTTGCAGCGCCTCGGCGCGGGTGGCTTCCACCACCACCTCAACCACCTGCCGGTCTTCTACGGTAGCTGAAACCTTAAATCCGCCCTCGGCCCACACGTCGGTAAAGGTGAGTTCGTCCCATTCCGCGGGCAAGCCGGGCAGCACGTGCAGGCCGTCGATGCGGTTCTGCAACAGCAGTTCGTACACCGCCGTGAGCGCCCCAAACCCGGCATCGAGTTGCATCACCTCGTTGATCTGGCTGATGCTGTCTTTTTTGGCGTACACGTCGCTGCCCAGCAGGCTTTGTCCGCGCGTGTTGGCGTTGTGCAGCGTGCCCCGCCCCTCGTTCACAAAGTTAGTCTTCCAGTAGGTGAGCCAGTTCACGCTCGCTTCACTCTGGTTAGTCCGCGCCATCAGCATCGCCGCCCAGGGCACGCACCAGCCCGACCAGCCTCCGGCCCCGCGGTACACCCAGGATTTTAGGCTTTCGTTCACGATCTTCTGGTGTTCTTCCGACAAGGGGTCGTAGGTGACGAACGGCCAAATGCCGCCCAGGTGCGAGTGGTGGCGGTGGCTCTCGATCAGGTCCATGCCTTCCCACAGCGCAATGCGCTCGTTGCTCAGCTGAAACTCCTGTTGATACACCCCCTTAATCGTCGTATAAGGCGGCAGTTTAGTCGCCACATCGGCCCAGCGCGGGTCTACGGGTCTGCCCAGGGCTTGGGCCGCCTGCGGCAGAATATCGACCATGGCGTGCAGGGCAGCCAGCTGAAACGACGCGTTTTGGCCCCAGGCGTCCATCCGGCTACCGCGGTACTCGGGACTCACTGATACCGGAAGTACGTAGCTCGTATCGGTTTGTTCCAGCATGGCGTAGTAGCCCTCGAAGGCTCCCTCCAGCAGGGGGTAGGCAATTTCTCGGAGCACCGTTTCGTCGCCCGCGTAACGGTAGTGCAGCCACGCCAACTGGGCCATCCAGGCGGTGCACGCCTGATCGATGGTGCCTGTCCAGAAGGTGCCCACCACCTTGGCCCGGTCGTCGACGGCGTGGGGTAGCATCAGGGCCCGGTCGTTCTGAAAAAACTGCCGTCCGTTCCGCACAATCTCGGGCCACCAGCTTTTCAGCATCGCCCACAGCGGCTGAAAGTGATCGAACTTGCCCGACATCAGCAAGGGGTAGTAGATCATTTCCAGGTTGATGTTGAGGTGGTAATCGTTGCTCCAGGGCGGCAGTTGGTACGACTCCATAAACGGACCCTGCAGCGTACAGGCTACGCCCTGCGGCGGAGTGACGCAGGCGAGTTTATACAATCCGTAGTCGAAAATCTCCTGAAGGTCGGCGTTGGGCAAGGTAGCGCGGGGTGCATCGGCCCAGTAAGCGGCCCACCAGTCGGAGGCTTCGGATGCCAGTTGCTCGGGAGGAGTCGTTATCATAAGTCGCTCTGCTTGAGCTTTGGCCTCCTTCTGCACCGATGAGGCGATCAGAATGCTGTTGCCATTGTGCTGATAGGCCAGCGCCAGTGGTAAATCTTCGGGCAGGGTTTGCACGAAGCCGCCCGCAGATGCTTCGTTCCAGGTTTCGGGAGGGGCCACGCCCACCGGGGCGAGTTGGTCCTTCACAAAGTTCCAGGAAGGCACCGCGCTCACCCGGGTGGTTTGCAGCGCTTCGGGAAGGTCAACCCCCGCTAACTCTTGCGTTGGGTGTTGCCGAATGATTAGGGTGGCAGAATTCGAATCCTGGGTAGCAGTCACGCTGAGAACCCCCTCCCGCAGGCGGGCTACGCCCTTCCGGAGCGTCCAGCCCGCGGGCAAGTCCAGCACGATGCGCCCCCCGCCGATCTGCTGCGGATGGCCCAAGTTGGGACTTTCCGCGGTGGTGGGCACCGCGAAGGCTTGTTTGATTGCAGCTTCGTCACCGGCTTGCAGTAGCTTTTCGAGTTCGGGATAGGTGATGCGGGTGGCGAAGTCGTTACCGCCCCGGTGGTCCCAGAAACCGGCCCGGCCCACGGTGACGATTAACTGCGAATCGCTGCCCCAAACCATGAGCCCCTGCGTGCCGTTGCCCAGCAACAGCCCGGCGTGCGGGCGGTTGATCGGAAAATCCCAGGCCAGGTTTTGCTGGGCGGATGCGCTAGTAAGCACAGTAAACGCGCTCAGCAGTAGCAAAATCAACTGGAAGGTGATGGAGCGTATGCGGTTACGATAAGTGGTGCAGTAGCTCCTGGCTATCATAATGATTTTGTACATTTTTTGGAACAAGCCCATCCAAACCCCAATTCGTCTTCATTGTCTGGACTTTGGGTTAGATGTCCAATGCCTCCATCGCCAAACATATAAGGAAGGTTGTCTTCAGAGTCGAACTGAAATAACAACTCCATTTGGTTTTGTGTCTTTCTATCGTAGGGGTACTCAACGGATTGAACCCAGTACGGCCACCCAAAAAGTTTATCCTTTTCAATCGGCAACCCTATTTGCCGTTCATCCATCAACTCATAAACTTCATCTTCTAAATCCAAGTTAATTCCTAGCTGTTCATACTCCTCAAAATGAGGGTAATCATCCACCGGTGTCCACCCAATAATTATCTTTTCGCTAAAAATCTCATCGATAAAAGGTTCGGTTTTTTGTGAGTTTCCTTCTACTTCAATTCTCTTACAACTGACGGCTTCTGAAAACGGGAAGAATGCCTCCAAATCCGATTCACAAAGAGGTTCGCTTGTGGTGCAATAGAACAGCTGAATCAAACCCTCACCGCTTTTCTCAGGCAATTCCTTTAGGTTCAACTGAAGAAGCAACTGCAGGTTCTTTTTGCAATTAGGACATTTGGGCCAGTCATTCTCAGTTCGCAAATACGGAAGTCCACCAATTTTACTTTTAGCTGAGAAGCAATTAGGGCTCTCCTTTGCAATTGGCAGGTATGCTCTTCTTTTAAACTGACTTAGAGCTTCTATAGCTTTGTTGAATGCTTCTTCGGCATCTACTGGTGTTGGTTCATCATCTGTTGGTTTTTCTGGTATTTCGCGCTTACTTCCGAATATCTTTTTAAAAAAGCTCATTCTCTAATTCATTTCAATGAGTAGTAACTAGGTTCAAAAGGTGAAACTCAATAAGCTGGTAGTTAGTAATAAAAATTCTGCAGCGTAAGCGCAACTTATAACCATTGCTAAGAACATTTAGACAAGTCTACGTCTTTCTGATTTTGGCAAACCTTTCTCCACTTAGACAGCTTCCCAACGGCATCTCTCCAAAGTACAGCTTATCTACGGGACTCACAACCAAATCTTTTTTCCCCGTCCGCGGTTATCCTTCGGCAAATTACCACAAACCCCAACTATATTGTAACTTCGCGCGCAGGATCGGATGTTGGATGATGGACAATAGATATTGGTAACAAGTATCCACCATCCAATGTCCGCCTGCCAATATCCAACTCATGAACTACCCCCAATCCAAGAATACCAACTACGCCCAGGTGGCCGATGAAGTACTTGCTTTCTGGCAAGAAAACGACATCTTTCAGCAATCGGTCGACCGCCGCGAAGGCGCTCCCACCTTTACCTTTTACGAAGGGCCGCCCTCGGCCAACGGCTCGCCGGGCATCCACCACGTGATGGCCCGCACCATCAAGGATATCTTCTGCCGCTACCAAACCCTGAAGGGCTACCAGGTGAAACGCAAGGGCGGCTGGGATACCCACGGCTTGCCGGTAGAATTGCAGGTCGAAAAGCAACTGGGAATCACCAAGGAAGATATCGGCGAGAAAATCTCCATAGAAGAATACAACCAAAAGTGCCGTGAGGCGGTGATGAAGTTCAAGGGCGAGTGGGACGACCTCACGCAGCGGATGGGTTACTGGGTCGACCTGGACGATCCCTACATCACCTTCGAGCGCGACTATATGGAATCGCTCTGGCACCTGATCAAGCAGTTCTACGACCAGGGACTTATCTACCGGGGCTACACCATCCAGCCCTACTCCCCGGCGGCGGGCACCGGCCTGAGCTCGCACGAACTCAACATGCCGGGGGCCTACAAAGACGTGCGCGACACCTCAATCACCGCCCAGTTTAAGATTAAGGAAACCGAAAACGACTACCTGATCGCCTGGACGACGACCCCCTGGACGCTGCCCGCCAACTCGGCCATCGCGGTGGGGGCCGACATCGACTACGTGCGGGTGCAAACGTTCAATCCCTACACCTACGCCCCGGTGCACGTGATCCTGGCGCGCGACCGGATGGAGGGCTACTTCAACCCCAAGGCCAAGGACGTGAAGCTGGTTGATTACCAACCGGGCGATAAGCTGATTCCCTACGAAGTGGTGGACACCATGGAGGGCCGCGATCTGGAGGGCACCCAGTACGAGCAACTGATGCCCTACGTGCCCCTGCCCGACCCGGCTTTTAGCGTGGTGGTAGCCGACTTTGTGACCACCGACGACGGCACCGGGCTGGTGCACCTGGCCAAGACCTTCGGCTCGGACGACTTTCGTACGCTCGAGAAGCTGGGCGTGCCCGGCGTGCTGGTGGAAGATGAAAACGGCAATCCCGCCCCCATCGTCAATAAGCAGGGCCGCTTTGTGCAAGAAATCACCGACTTTGCGGGCCTGCCAGTAAAAAACTACGACGACGAGGACGAGTCGGACCCGAACTACCAGTCGACCGACGTGAAGATTGCCATCAAGCTAAAGCAGGAGAACAAGGCCTTTCGGGTGGAGCGCTACGAGCACTCGTACCCCCACTGCTGGCGCACGGATAAACCCATTCTTTATTATCCGCTGGAGTCTTGGTTTATTCGCACCACCGAGCGCAAAGACCGTCTGGTGGAGCTCAACAAAACCATCAATTGGAAACCCGAGTCGACCGGCACCGGCCGCTTCGGCAACTGGCTGGAAAACCTGGTGGACTGGAACCTGAGCCGCTCGCGCTACTGGGGCACGCCGCTTCCCATCTGGCGCACCGCCGACGGCTCCGAAGAGGTGTGCATCGGCTCGGTGGCCGAACTGACCGAGGCCGTGGAGCGGGCCAAT
>JBASAY010000192.1:0-4130 GCA_049650865.1 Tunicatimonas sp. | reverse complement strand
CGGTGAGCAACAACTACCAGAGCGCCACGTCGGGTTCGGTCAAGTTTGTGGATGCAGCCCAGGGGGACTATCGCCTCACCAGTGCTTCCCCCTGCATCGATAAAGGTGCTAACCTTACTAAGTATGGTGTGACCTTCGATATGGAAGAGAATGCCCGACCAACTGAAAGCAACTTTGATCTGGGAGCCTATCGATTTGTAAAACCCTCGGTAGCCAATCAATTGCCGGTAGCTATGGCGGGCGCAGACCAAGCTACTGATGAAGCCACCGTTACGCTGGATGGTAGTGGGTCGTACGACGCAGACGGTAGCATTGTGAGTTATACGTGGAGCAAGGTGGCCGGACCCGATAGCTACTCTATCGTCTCTGAAAATGAGAAGGTAACTACAGTAGTAGAACTGACGCCGGGGGTGTATACTTTTGAATTGACTGTGAAAGATAATGAGTCGGCACCGCATTCTGATCAAGTTCAAGTGCTAATAAACGAGCCTGCTCCTGAGCCTGAACCCAGTCCAGAGCCAACTCCAACTCCTCCTAGCCCTGCTCCTAGTCCAACTCCAGAACCTGAGCCAATCCCTGCTCCCGTTCCAGATGAAAACATCAGTTATCACTACTATGAGGGCGAGTGGAAAATGCTACCAGACTTTTCGTCACTCGCTGCTGTGGATAGTGGTTACGTTAACAATTTTGATTTAAAGGTTAGAAAAAAGGATTCTTACTTCGCCGTAGTGTACAAGGGGCATATTGATATTCCGGTAAGTGGTTCTTATACGTTTGGCTTAACATCCGACGACGGCAGTAAACTTTATATTGGCGGCCAGGATGAAGAGAACCTAGTGGTGAACAACGACGGGCTACACGGCGCGAGACTTGAGGAAGGCAACGTTCAACTCGATGCTGGGGTTTACCCAATCGCAGTAACTTTCTTTGAGCGACTAGGCAAACAAGTACTAAAAGTAACCTGGCGAGAAACCGCCCACGGGGTGAAGAGCCGTGAGTTGATACCTTCTAGCGCTTTCGTAGCGGCCCCTGAAGCGGAAGAAAAGGCACCCCCGGTGGTAATTGAGCCTGAGCCTAGTGTTTACGTAAATTTCAGCAGCGGGAGCATTAAAGCGCCTTCGCCCTGGAACAACGTAACGGGAACGAGTGAAGGGTCTAAACTAGAGAGCCTGAAAGATGAAGAGGGAAACAATAGTGGCCTCTCGCTCTCCCTTTTAGACACATGGGGTGGTAACAAGGCACAGGCGGTTGCCACCTCAGAAGCTTATCCTAAAGAAGTTGCTTCAACGTACTACTGGGATGCTTCGCCATACACCAAGAAAATTATGGTTAGCGGATTGGCAGCTGACAAGACGTATGACTTTACTTTCTTTGCAAGCCGACTAGCGTCAGGAAATAGAACGGCGGTATACAGTATAAATGGCGAAGAGGTGTCGCTTAATGCGGCCAACAATCTTGACAAAGCCGTAACAATTGGTCAGGTTGCACCAAATAAGCAAGGTGAGGTAATTATAGAAGTGCGCAGAGGAGATGGCGCTAGCTTTGCTTACTTAAATGGATTGGTTATTCAAGCGCAAGATGAAGAAGCTATTTCTGGCAAGTCTTCGTTGGAAACCAAAAAGGAGGCACTGGAATCGCAAGTCATAGCGTCTGATGGACGCTACTCAGTTAGAGTTTATCCGAATGCTATCGGCAGTCAAGCTTCAGTGGCCGTATCGGCAGCCGAGGCTACTGATAACGTTCAGATTCAAATCACGGACTTAGCAGGTATGCCGGTGTTCACCTCCTTGCCTACCAGCGTGCCAAAGGGTGGGTCAGTGATCAACCTGAACAACTTGTCGCACATCAATTCAGGAGTATACGTACTTAGCGTGTCTTTCGGGAGTGGACAGCACAAAATGGTCCGCATAGTAAAGAACTAATAGTCAGTCTCTCCTTACTTAGAAGAGTTGCTTCGGGAGTATCTGGGGCAACTCTTCTTTATTAAAGATTATTCTGATAATTGTTTACCCGGAGGTTCGTGCCGACACGAACCATAAGAAATTATCAGAACAAAGTTTATTAATACATGATTATCTTGTAGGACTTTAAGCGAAAAATGTCCTATTTCACCGGCAATGAGCTTTATTTACGCACTCGAACCCATACTTCTCCTCTACTTCGGTCTGGCCGTAATTTATACGTTGATCCCTTCCGTAGCTGGCAGGTTTATAAAACCGCTTGATCTGCCCTTACCGTCGAATCCGGAGAAGCTAAACAAAATTGCCATTCTTGTTCCTGCCTATAAGGAGGATCAAGTGATCATTCCGATTGCCAAGAAGCTTCTCAAACAGCATTACTCAGCCAAGCACTTTGATGTGGTTGTTATCGCTGATTCGTTGCAGGAGGACACTGTAGCAGCGTTGAACGAGCTACCTATCGAGCTAGTGGTCGTTCAATTTGAGAAAAGCACAAAAACCAAATCGTTGGTACACGCGCTGCGATCACTGAATGGTTCTTATGACATCGCCCTCATATGTGATGCCGATAATATATTAGAAGACAATTTTTTGCGCAAGATTAACGACGCGTATAACGCTGGCTGCCAGGCAATTCAGGCAAAAAGAGTAGCCAAAAATCTGAATACCCCCTTCGCGGTTTTAGATGCTACCAGCGAAATTATCAACAACCACATCTATAGAAAGGGCTACAATGCGTTAGGCCTTTCTTCTTCCCTGATTGGATCGGGCATGGCGTTTAATTACGCTGACCTGCTCGGTTGCCTTGAGCAAATTGACGCAGTGGGAGGATTTGATCGGGTTTTGCAGTTATACCTCATTGAGAAGGGGCATACCATACGTTATTTAGAACATGCTTTTATCTTCGATGAGAAGGTAGAGAACTCAAAAGCGTTCACTAGTCAACGCAAACGGTGGATTGCCAGTCAGTTTGTGTACTTACGAAAGTACTTCTCGAAGGGAATTAGGGCACTGTCTTCTGGAAACATTGACTACTTCAACGCTAGCGTTCTGTATAATATTTTTCTTCCCCGGATTGTTAATCTGGGATTACTTTTTATCCTGACAATAATTTCGTTGGTGCTGTCAGGACCTACAGCGGTTACTTTTTGGCTTTGGACATCTTTACTTTTCTTCTACATCCTAAGTTTAATTATCGCGATACCCAGGGCCTTTTTCAGTAAGAAGCTTCTTAATGCCCTGCTTTCCCTTCCGAAAGTATTCTTTATTATGTTCACGCTATTGTTTAGGCTTAGGGGGGCTGACAAGAAGTTCATCCACACTACACACACAAAAGTGGATATCGATGAACATGACTCTTACTAGCCTACTACGCTTAGGATCATCAAATAAATAACGTACTCAACTTAACTCCGAGGTTTGTACCACCGTGGTGCGATCTTCACAAACCCCTTCCGAGCGTCCTGTGGTGACACAGGCTGTGGAGTTGGTTACTTTATTTTGTCATCGTCCCTTATAGACTTTTCTAATAAGGGTGGCCTTCTCTATTTGATATTCCTTTTCATAATAAGAATCGTAGCGCGGCTTGTTAGAGATTTCTTAACTATGAATGCGTTGTGCTTCTTGGCACAATGACTTTGAACGAATGGTTAGAGTAACTGCTAAAAATTTTATTTCAACTATGACCTGATATATATTTCAAACCAAGGTGTTTAATCAGCCCTGAACTGAACATAAAGAAATTAGATAGTGGCACCAAAGTTGGCAATTTTGGCTCGGAGAAATTTTGAACCTTACCCAATAAACAATGCTAAAAGTGTTTACTCAGAAGAGTCTGTCTTTAGTTCAGTCGTGTAACAGGCAAGTACCGCTAATCCTGGCGCTTCTTCTGATCATCGCTTGTCCGGTGGTTTCTCTGGCCGACTGTGGGTGTGACTATGTGGTACCGTCGGGCAAGCACGAGATAGACGGCAAAGCGCTGGGTATTGGTGCTGGGGATGTGGTGTGTTTGCAAGCGGGCACCGCCTACGGCAATCTCAAGTTTCTTAATATCGTAGGCACAGCTAGTAATCCTGTCATCATCAAGAACTGCGGTGGGCAGGTCACTATCTCTTCCTCAGCGTCGGTTTCGCTCAAGCTACTTCGCTCCAAACACTTCCGCATCAGCGGCAG
>JBASAY010000191.1:0-4293 GCA_049650865.1 Tunicatimonas sp. | reverse complement strand
GGCATGCTTTACGGCTATTCTGCGTTACTTTCGGCGCCCGATGCTCTGCATCGCGCTTCTCAAGTGCCTTGCCTAGCCTTAAATCATGCTCAAAATCCCTCGTTAATCTATATGTCAACACGCCCTAACAGTCTCATTCTACCATAAAGCCCACGCCACCAATACGATAGCGTGGGTTTTTTTGTGCTTAAGTATTAGCGGCGCACCTGCACGTCGGCGTCGAACTGGGGCTCGATCACCACGTCGATGCGGCGGTTTTTGGCGCGGCCCTCGGGGGTTTCGTTGTTGGCCACCGGCCGACTTTCGCCGTAGCCTGTGGCGGTAATGCCGCTGGCACCCAGGTCGGTGCTGGCCAGCATGTACTCCCGCACCGCCGTAGCCCGCTTCTCCGACAGCTCCTGGTTGATCTTGTCGCCCCCCTGGGCATCGGTGTGGCCCTCGATGATCACCTTGGCATTATCAAATAGGTTTACCGCATCCTGCACACTGCCCAGCAGCGGATAGTACTTAGGTTCAATGTCGGACTTGCCCACGGGGAAGCTGAGTCCGTAGAGCCGGATAATAACGTTGTTGCCCTGCCGAAATACCTGGGCCTGATCCTCACTAAAGATCTCGTAGGTTTGGTCGAACTTGCGCTTCACCTCATCCTGCCAAGCTAGCTTGCGGGCCAACTCTTCCTGCTTGCGGGCTGCCTCAGCAATTTGCACTTCCATAGCGTCCGACTTTTCCTTCATCAGCAGATCGGCCATTTTACGTTGCTCTTCGTTAAGGGCTTCCAGGTCGGCAATCTGCTTCTCCGCACTGGCGTAAGCATTGGCCAGGTACGTGGCGCTGTCCTGATAGGTTTTGATGTGGTTCACCAACGCACTAACCGGTGCCTCCATCCCCTGATCGTACCGGGCCACCATGTCGGCCGCCGAGGCAATATTGGTCACGGAAGCCTCCCCGGCCAGCAGCATCTCCTCCAGCGATACGTCGCTTTTCTCCAGGCTGTTAATTTTATTGGCCAAGTACATGGCGTGCTGGGCTTCGTACTCCGCTTGCTGGGCCATTAGCCGGGCGGCATCAAAATCGTAGCGGTTCTCGTTGAGGTCTTTTTCAGCCTGCGCGAGCAAGTCCTGCGCCCGCTTAAAAGTCTGCGGAGCCCGGCGGTCAGCCTTCTGGTCGTCGGCCTGCTCGATAAGGCGTCGGGCGTTCACTAGGTAGTTGTTCTTGATGGCGTCGAGCTCCGACTTGCGGTACAGTTCTTCGGCTTCCTGTCCGTCGTCGCGGGCGTTGTCTAGTTTGCCGCGCTCGAGCTGGCGGGCGGCTTCGTTAAATGCTTCCTCGGCATCTTGCCACCCCTCAGGTTGGTACTTGGCGGCCTGCGCTTCCATGGCATCAAGTCGGGCGTTCCAGGCATCGGGGAAGGTGGCCTGCGCTATTTTAGTCTGATCCATCGCCTTATCCAACTGCTGGCTGACCTTTAGGATAGCTTTTTGTAAGTCGGCCCCGTCACCTTGGTCACGGAAGACCCGCACCGCCGCTTGGTAGTCTTGCATCCCTTCGGCGAAGAACTTGGGCGAGTAGAAATCGGCGTACTGGCCCTTGGCTTCAGCGATCTTTTGATCCAACGGGGCGAATACCTCCTTGGCGGTAAGCTGGCTCTGGGCAACCGCAGTGGTTACGGTGATGATAAGCGCAACGGTGAGGGGGGAAAGAATGCGTAGGTTCATTGGGAAGAGGGTTAGGATTGGCTTAGTGATAGGGCTACCGCAACCGCTAGCTGCTAAATGCCACCGGAAACGCTTACCGCTGTCTTTGTCTCAAATGGAACAATAGCGAAAGGCCCCGCCCAATGTGCATATTATTCCCGAGAAAAGTCTAATCGCCGCGCAAATCTCTTCGCCGGATAAGCCTATTGGTTACAGCGGTACGGTCTCACGTTGAGCAAATTCTCGCACTAAACCCAGGTCTATCCGGTCGGTGAGCTGCTGAGAATAGTGCAGCTCGCGAATCACGCCAGACTCGTCTACTAAAAACTCGGCGGGCAGGGTTTTAAATGACTCGCTGCCCTTCATTAGGTGAACGGGCAATTTACTGAGCTTGGCCTGAAGGGTAGTCTGCACAAATGAGGTGATGTGTCCGAGGGTCACTTTTCTCCCGGAACTTTCTAGTCCGTAAGCGTCAAATTGGTCTTTGGTGGGGTCGGGAATGAGTGGTACTGAGGTGATATTTTGATGCAGCGCGCTCGCCTGGAGCACGGCCCGGTCCGACTCAAAGAAGAAGACCATGTCTAGGCCCAGCTGCTTCAGTTCATCTTGAATCGCGACTAAATTGTGTACCCGCAGGTTGCAGAACGGACAGCCCGCGTGGCGAAAGAAACCAATGAGTAGTTTGCGCCCCTGAAAAGCCTCCAGATCAATAGGCTGATCGTTCACGTCGTTTAGGCAAAAGTAGGGTGCGCGGGAGTTTATCGGTAGTTTTTCCATCAGAGAAGCGAATTTGCGGGGGGTTGAGCCCTTAAATGCTATATTCGAATCTTTTCCCGCTTCGCAAACGCATGCAGCAGGTCCATTTTTAGTCGGTCGGTGAGTTGTTGCGAGTAGTGCAGCTCGCGGATGATCCCGTTTTCGTCGAGCAGAAACTCAGCAGGCATGGTTTTGATCGACTCGCCACCGGCCATCGGATGCATGGGCAATCCTTTTAATTTTGCCTGTATCGCCTGACTGACAAAAGAAACTGCGTGCCCTACCGCCGCCTTGCGCCCCGACTCTTCCAACCCGTAAGCCTCATAGTGGGTCTTCTCAGGATCAGCAATAAGGGGAATAGGCGAGATTTCTTGGTGGAACATACTTCGCAAAAGGATTTCTCGCTTCGACTCGAAGAAGAAGATCATCTCCAGGCCCTGCGCTTTGAGTTCTTCGTGAACCTTAAGCAGGTGGTGTACCCGCAGGTTACAAAAAGGACAACCGGCGTGGCGGAAGAAGGCTACGAGCACCTTTCGGCCACGGTAGGCTTCCAGGTCGATCTTACGATCAAACACATCATCTAGGCAGAAGTGCGGCGCGCGGGTGTTAAGCTCTAGTTTCTCCATACCCAAACCTACGCATTGGTGAGAGGTGAAGAAATGCGTATCACCGGCCAATAGTACCGATGTAACTTTAGGGACTAACGCTAGTATTTCCGCCCGAATATCTACCAGTCGGGGTGCTGGTATTTCTAAAGTGAAGAGCTTTTTACTTACAATAGCATCGCCTAGTGTATCCAGGCTAGTCTCAATAATCGAACACACTGTAGCTCATTCTCAATTATTTGTTACCTTTGTCTACTTATGGAGTTTGATCAAGCTAATATTTGGGCGGCTTTTGGGCTGACGCTCTTTGCGGGCCTGTCAACCGGCATCGGTAGTGCGCTGGCGTTTTTCGTGAAAGAGCAAAGCTCGCGCTTCTTGTCCGTATCAATGGGCCTATCGGCGGGGGTGATGATTTACGTTTCGTTTGTGGAGTTGTTTCCGCTGGCGCTGGAGTCGCTGGTGGGCAGCTTTGGGGAAACGCGGGGCAACTGGTACTGCGCCCTGGCATTCTTCGGGGGCATTCTGCTAATTGCCATTATTGATAAATTTGTGCCCAACTATGAAAATCCGCACGAGTTTCCGGAGGAAGAACCCAAGTTGCAGAAGCAGTTAAAGCAGCTTAAAGATGCCCAGCTGCTGCGCGTAGGCTTGTTCACCGCCCTCGCCCTCGGTCTTCATAACTTCCCGGAGGGCATCGCTACCTTTCTTAGTGCGCTGAAGGATGTTTCGCTGGGCATTCCGATTGCAGTGGCAGTGGCCATCCACAACATTCCCGAAGGAATTGCCGTGTCGGTGCCTATCTACTACGCCACCGGCAGTCGGAAGAAAGCCTTTACCTACTCGTTCCTGTCGGGCCTGGCTGAACCTATCGGGGCGCTGGTGGGCTTTTGGGTGCTGCTTCCCTTTATTACCGAGGCTGCTTTCGGATTTATCTTTTCTGCCATTGCGGGCATCATGATCTTTATCTCGCTTGATCAGTTGCTGCCCGCCGCGCACGCCTACGGCAAGCATCATTACGCCATCTACGGCCTCATTTCGGGCATGGTGATTATGGCGCTAAGCCTGTTACTTTTTATATAAGCTCGAGGTTAACTGGTTCTGGGTAGAAAGTTTCTAGGGCGTGTTGACATATAACCTAAACGGCGATTTTGGTACGCTTTCCACCTGTTCTGCGTTGCTTTCGGCGCCCGATGCCTCAGCATCGCGCTTCTCAAGCGCCTTAATCAGACGAAAACCGT
>JBASAY010000190.1:0-2445 GCA_049650865.1 Tunicatimonas sp. | reverse complement strand
AGTTCTTGAAGTACCAACCCACCGATGACAATCGCAAGTTTACCGAACTCTACAACGTGCAACGCCTGAGTTCCCACTACATCGCTTCCGACAGCCAGGTGTGTATCTCCACCATCCAGCGCTTGTACGCCATCCTGAAAGGAGAGGACCTGGATAGTAAGCTGGAGGAAGAAAATCCGAACGAATCGGGTTGGCAAAAGCTGAAGAAAGAACCCATGCCGGTAGAGTACTCAGCCCAAAATCCTATCGAGCAGTTCGACTTTATCATCGTTGACGAGTGCCACCGCTCCATCTACAACCTCTGGAAGCAGGTGCTGGACTACTACGATGCCTTCTTGATCGGACTCACCGCCACCCCCGACAAACGCACCTTCGGCTTCTTCAACGAGAATGTGGTGAGCGAGTATACCTACGAAGAGTCGGTGGCCGACGGGGTGAACGTGCCCTACGACGTGTTCACCATCGAGACGGAGATCACCCAGGCGGGAGCCAACATCCGGGCCAAGGAGTACATCGATAAGCGCGAGAAGCTGACGCGTCGCAAGCGCTGGGAGCAACTGGACGAAGACTACGCCTACACCGCCAACAAGCTGGATAAAGATGTGGTGAATCCGAGTCAGATTCGTAATATCATTCGGGCCTTCCGGGATAGTCTTCGTACGATCTTTCCGGACCGCTTTGATGGAAACGGAGAATTTGAGGTGCCCAAGACGCTAATCTTTGCCAAGACCGACAGCCACGCCGACGATATTATCCAGACCGTGCGCGAAGAGTTTGGCGAGGGCAACGACTTCTGCAAAAAGATCACCTACAAAATAGAGGAAGACCCAAAATCGGTGCTTAACCGCTTCCGCAACTCCTGGGCCCCGCGCATTGCCGTGACGGTGGATATGATCGCCACCGGCACCGACGTGAAGCCATTGGAGGTGCTGCTCTTTATGCGCGACGTGAAGAGCGTCAATTATTTTGAGCAGATGAAGGGCCGGGGCACGCGTACGATCAATTTCGACGATCTAAAAAAGGTGACCCGCACCGCCCGCCATACCAAAACCCACTTCGTGATCGTGGACGCCATTGGGGCCACCAAATCGAAGAAAACCGATAGCCGACCGCTGGAGCGCAAGCCGACGGTGGCCTTCAAAGACCTGCTGGGGGCGGTGGCCTTTGGGGCGCAGGACGAAGATTTGTTTACTTCGCTGGCCAATCGGTTGGTCCGGCTAGAAAAGCAACTTACCGACACTGAAAAAGAACGTTTTGCCGAACTCACCGGCGGTCAAAGCATCCAAGGAGCCGCAAAGAACTTGCTGGATGCCCACGACCCGGACCAGCTGGCGAAACGCACCCAGACACTGGCAGACGCTGTCTCCGAAGCCGACCGTACTCCGGAGCAAACCGAACAGCTGCGTCAGCAAGCCCAAACAGAATTGGCGACCCAGGCCGCGGCCCCCTTCACCGGCGCGCTGAACGACTACCTGGAGAACGTCCGCCGCGTACACGAGCAGATTATCGACACCGTGAATCAGGATCAGGTGCGGCGGGCCGAATGGGACGCGTACTCTACCGACAAGGCCCAGGAGGTGGTGCAGGACTTCACCGACTACATTCAGACCCACCGGGATGAAATTACCGCGCTAAGCCTGTTCTACGATCAGCCCTACCGCCGCCGGGAGCTTACCTTCCGGATGATCAAAGAACTGCTGGAAACGCTGAAGCAGGACAAACCCCTACTGGCTCCGCATTACGTGTGGGATGCTTACGCCCAGCTGGAGGAGGTGAAGGGCGAAAGCCCTAAAAATGAACTGGTGGCCCTGGTATCGCTCGTCCGCCGGGTGGTCGGTGTCGACGCTACCCTCACTCCCTATCATAAAACCGTGGACAAGAACTTTCAGGACTGGGTCTTTCGGCGGCATTCCGGTTCGGGCGAAAAGTTTAGCGAAGCCCAAATGGCCTGGCTGCGGATGCTTAAAGACCACGTAGCTACCAGCTTCCACCTGGCGGTAGACGATCTGGACTACACCCCCTTTGATGCCCAGGGCGGGCGGGGCCGGATGTGGCAGTTGTTCGGGGAAGGGATGAACGGAATCATTGAAGAATTGAACGGGGAATTGGTGGCGTAACGAATGAACAAATTTCAAGGAAAGTATCGGATTGAATCGGCCCGGGCCCCGTTTTGGAATTACGGGTGGAATGCCGCCTATTTTGTGACCCTGTGCACCCGGCACCGCAGTTGTTTTTTTGGGAGCGTCCGGAACGAAACCATGTATTTATCCCGGATTGGCGAGGTTGCCCACGCCTGTTGGATGGAAATTCCGCAACATTTCCCGTTCGTACGATTGGAAAACCACGTAGTAATGCCCAACCATGTGCACGGTATTTTGGTGATCGACAAACCAAACGATGATCGAAACCGCGACGCCGGGGATGATCGGCGTGACGGGGGGGATC
>JBASAY010000189.1:0-10261 GCA_049650865.1 Tunicatimonas sp. | reverse complement strand
GGCATGCTTTACGGCTATTCTGCGTTACTTTCGGCGCCCGATGCTCTGCATCGCGCTTCTCAAGTGCCTTGCCTAGCCTTAAATCATGCTCAAAATCCCTCGTTAATCTATATGTCAACACGCCCTAGCGCCCTGAGCCAATCCGTAGTTTTGCCTTCTCTAGGATCAAACCACCCAGGACCGGTTGAAGGCAACGGCCAAGCAGACGCAACTCCCTGCATAGCTGGCGTAGATTTTTGTAAGAGCTTAGGAAAGCATCGTGTTACCGTATCGCTCTTTTGAATCAACAGAATTCCATCACCCTCTTCACTCAATACGCTTGAGTAGTCTCCCCTGGCCGATCAAAGGCCCCGCAGTGGCCTAACCCCATTACCAACAATCAGCCAGTAACGCCCACAGCAGCAGAAACTTTTCCCGCGTTGCTTTACTTTTCCCAACGACAGCCCCCCACCCCGGGTCATAAATTTCCGGATACGCAACTTTTCCCATCGTTTTTTTTCCTTACGGAACATTTTCGTACCTCGCTGCGGTTGTATCCGTACTCGTTTCAGTGGCTTGCGCTGAGGCATAAACAGATATTTTTTTAAACACCATCTTCCCTTTTTATGAAAGTAGAACTTAACGAGAAACCCTTCCTGGAAAACGGTCGGCACACCGTCACCATTACCGAAGTAGAATCTGGCAAGAGTGAGTACCAGGACGTTCCCTTCTTCAACTGCCGCTTCGAGAACGACCATGGCTTCGTGAACAACCGCTTCTACCTGAGCGAGCCCGGAAAGCCTATCATGGCGGAGTTATTCCACGCCGTAGGTATCGAAAACAAGGAAGCGGATACCGATGAACTAAAGGACAAGCAGTTGTCTATCGAGGTGCACGAACGCACCTACGACGACCCCCAAACCGGTAACGAGAAAACCATCAAAGCAGCGCGCCACTTCCAGGCCGTCGGCCAGTCCGACACCTCCGACGCGCTCGACCAGTAACCCACTCTCTTTCTTGTAGTCAATTCGCTCTTTTTATGATTCAGTTGTTGAAAGACAAAGTGGCGCTGGTGGCCAGCGCCTCCGAAACGGTTACGCACCGGGTGGCGCACCTGTTTCTGCAGCACGGCGCCTCGGTGATGACCGCGGGCCATCACCCTTCGTTTCCTGAGCAGGAGGCGGAGTTTCGTGATGCTACCCGCTGGCAAGAAGTGCAGGCCGACTTTGGCTTGCCCTCCGGAGTGCGCCGCGGCGTAGAAGAAGCGCTGAAACGCTTCAACGGCATCGACGTGGTCTTCTACCATCCTGGTCTGTCCGACGAGCCGTCGGCAACTGATGGTAACGCGGTAGCCGCTTACCTCCGCGACGTGTGGGCCAGCTTGGTGGCCAACCATCCCCGCTTGAGTAACGCTCCAACCGGACAGCTCATCGTCGTCTCGGAGGTGCCGAGCGATACCGAACTGGTGCACGTGGGAGACCTGAAGACCGCCGACCACCAGACCAGCATCGACCTAATCAACGCCATCCAAACCTACCAGCCCAAGCGACAGCAGTCGCTTACCGCGCAGAAGCAACTCACCCCCGAACGCATCGCCCGCTTGGCGCTGTCGATCCTTCTGAAGGGGAAGGACGATGAGGTGGAGTGGAATGAGGTAATGAGCTGGACCTCAGAGTATTTATACCCCAGCTAGCCGCTACTGTTGCCCCAGACGCCCGGGAAGGCGTATTTAGTGGACGGCTGAAGGGCTGATATTTGTATTCCTGGCGTTTCTTTCTCTATATTGAGCGGAACCTTGACTACTTTGGTATCTACGTCGCCCAGTTCCAAACGTAATTTTTTTATGTCTACCCCAACCCCTTCTGATTCTCAGCCCTTATTTGTTGTCGGAGTAGGAGCATCGGCGGGAGGTCTTGATGCCCTCTCCAACCTAATGGCCACCCTGCCCGATAATGACCAGCTGGCGGTGGTGGTGGTGCAGCACGTGAGTCCCGACCACGAAAGCAAGATGGTAGAACTGCTCAGCCGCCGCTCGCGCTGGCCGGTGGTGGTAGCCGAAGACCAGCAGGCCCTCCAGGGGCGGCATGTCTATGTAACTCCCCCCAACTGCGAGATCACAGTAGCTGAAGGGAGTATTGTGCTCAGCGAGCAGCAGCGTAAGGGGCGTGCCGTGCCCTCGATCGATAATTTTCTAACCTCTCTAGCCGCCGACCGGCAGCAGCAGGCCATCGCCATCATCCTGTCGGGAACCGGCAAGGACGGGGCGCAGGGAGTAGCCGACATTCAGGAGCACGGGGGCTACGTGATGGTTCAGCAGCCCGACGAGGCCCAGCACAGCGGCATGCCCGAGTCGGCCATTCAAACCGGGCAGGTAAATGTGGTGCTGGCGGTGCGCGAGATGGGCGAGCGCCTTGACGAAATTGTCAGCCACCCTCACCGTACCAGCCGACTAACCTCCGAAACCAGCCTGCAGGGTATTTTTCGCCTGATGACGGACCGGCTAGGAACGGACTTCTCGAAGTACAAGCCCTCCACCATTCGCCGCCGCATTAACAAGCGCCTGGACGCTCTTTCGCTTGACTCGATCGACGCCTATCACACCCACATTCAGAAAAACCCTGACGAGATAGATACTCTGTTTCAGACGGTGCTTATTGGGGTAACCCAATTTTTTCGAGACAAAGGTGCTTTCGAGAAAATCAGAAAGTACGTAGAAGAGATCGTGGCTAACAAAAAACCCGGCGACCCCATCCGGGCGTGGTCGGTGGGGTGCGCCAGCGGCGAAGAGCCCTATTCGATTGCCATCCTGATCGCCGAAGTGCTCGGGGAGAATGCCGATCAGTATCCGGTACAGATTTTCGCTACCGACATCGACGAAAGAGCGCTGGCAACCGGCCGCCGGGGGTTCTACTCTGAAGCGGCAACCGAAGACCTTACCGAAGCGCAGCTCGAGCGGCACTTTAACCGAACCGCCAACGGCTACGAGCTTAAAAAAAGCCTTCGCCAGTGGGTACTGTTCTCGAGGCACGACATTAGCAACGATCCTCCTTTTGTGCGGATCGACCTGATCACATGTCGTAACCTGCTTATCTACTTCGATAACGAACTCCAGCAGAAGGTTATCCCCCTGTTTCACTACGGCCTTCGCTCGCAAGGCTACCTGCTGCTGGGTAAGTCCGAAAACATTACCCAATTTCCCCATCTATTTTCTAAAAAAGACTCTAGGCACAAAATCTTCAAGAAGAGAGAAGGAGTTGAGCCAAACACCCTGAGCTACGGTGACTTCAGGCGGTTCGATACGAAGAGGAAGCGGGATAAATCAACACCTGCTCGTGCTGTCGACCTTACCCTGGAAGAACTTACCAATCAGACACTGGTGTCTACCTACGAGCATCCGTTGCTGGTGGTTAACGAAGCGATGGACGTGATCTATCTGCGGGGCAAGTTGCAACCCTACGTCGACCTGAGCGAGGGCTTACTAAACGCGAACGTTCTAAAAATTATCAACCAGGCACTGCATCTGGAGCTGCGCGCGGCTTTCGCTAAAGCCAAACGCGGAGACCACCCCCACTCCAGTAATGTCATTCGCTTCACCCCCCACCAGCAAGAGCACTTTGTTCGCATTGTGATCAAGCCCTTTGTGCCTCAGCAGAACAACGACGAGTATTATCTGATCACCTTCGAGCAAATTGATGTCTCGTTGCTTCCGTCCTATTTGGCCAAAACGCCGACAGATGAGAACGCTACCCAAGACGCCCAGCGTATTGTTGAGTTGGAGCATAAGTTAGCGGTGGCGCAAGAACACCTACAGACCTTCACCGAAGAGCTAGAAATCAGTAATGAAGAGCTGCAGGCCATGAACGAAGAGTTGCAGTCGGCCAATGAAGAGCTAAAATCGGCCAACGAAGAGCTGCACACTAGCAACGAAGAGCTACAGTCGGCCAATGAGGAGCTACATAACACCAACACCGAGTTAACGCTGACCAACGAGAACTTAACGGCTAAAGAAGCAGAGTTAACCCAAATAAACGAAGAGCTAGCCATTAATCGCGACCGCTTTCGTTTGGCTTTGTCTAACTCACCCGTCATTCTTTTTTACCAAGACACTAATCTGCGCTACACCTGGCAGTACAATAACCATCCTGACTTTGCCATCGAGGATGTTTTGGGCAAGTCGGACTATGAGCTGCTGGGTGATGATTATAAAGAGTTTGTGGCAGCAAAAATAGAGGTCCTTACCAGCGGAGAGCGCATTCACCGATCCATTACCGTAAATCAACTGAGCTACGACGTAGTGGCAGAACCGATCTATGATGAGCAAACCATTGTAGGCATCAAGGGTGTGGCCATTGACATCACCCGACAGGTGAAAGACCGGCAAACGATTGCGCAAAACGAAGCGATAATTCGCAGCATTGTAAACGAATGGGACGTCAGCGTACTCGCCATAGATTTAGAGTATCAGGTGCTACTGGGAAACCCGGCTCAACAAAGCATGTTTCAGGATCTCTTCGGCCAGACACTAACGCCCGGGCAGCGTATTCTTCATTTGCTACGCGAGTATCCCGACCCACAAGCCGACACACAGCGTATGTTAACCCAGGCTTTTCAGGGCGAAGCCGTAAAGGTTGAGCGCTACCAGAGCACCCGAACCGACCAAGCGGGTAACTTGCGCTTTTATGACATTGACGTAGTGCCTATCCGCCAGACAGACGGCACAGTATTGGGAGGCGCACTAATTAGTCAGGAAATTACCCAAAAAGTGGTTTCGGAACAGCAAATGGAAAGTATTATTGCGCGCAGTGCCAACCTTACGGGCGACAACTTTTTTAAAAACTTAACCGAACAAGTTGCCGAACTGTACGGAGCGAAGTACGTCTACGTTGGCCTAATCGACCAAAAAGCCAATGTGGTGCACACCAAAGCCCTGCGCATCAATGGTAGGCTGATCCGCAATTTTTCGTACGAATTGCAAGACGTACCCTGCCAGGCGGTGGCTCACGAGGGCGAGTCGCGCTACATTGAGCAGGTAAGCCAGCAGTTTCCCGAAGACCCGAAGTTGCAGCGGTGGAACGCCGAAAGCTACCTGGGCATTCCGGTATTATCGCCGCTGAGTGGCGAGCCGCTGGCTATCCTGGTGATGATCGACACCAAGCCACTACGCCGGGTGCCCAATACTGAGCATATGCTGCGCATATTCTCGCTGCGGGCCGGAGCTGAAATCGAGCGAATGCACGCTGATGAACGCCTTCAGGAAACCGAACAACGGATCAGTAACATCACCAATAACGTAGCGGACGTGATCTTCGAGTCAATTACCCCCACCGAAGGAGATCCCTACTTTCGTTTCGTGAGTCAGGCTATTGAAGACGTCTACGAGGTTCGTCCTGGCGATCTGATGGAGAGTGCTGAGAAGGCCTTTGAGGCCATTCACCCCGAAGATCTTCCCGAGTTTATGCGCCTCAACGACGAGGCCCTGCAGGCTGATAACGGCACCTTTATGTTTGAGGGGCGGGTGATCGGTGCCCGTTCGGGTGCCACCAAGTGGGTGTACATATCTGCCAAAACCGAACGGCAAGCAAACGGCGATGTGGTGTGGTACGGCACTATCACCGACGTAACCACCCTGAAGAAGACGCAGCAAGAGCTCAGTGAAGCCAAGGAACTGGCCGAGCGGGCTGCCCGCGCCAAAGAAGATTTCTTGTCTACCATGAGCCACGAAATCCGTACCCCGCTGAACGCCATCATTGGCCTGTCGGGGCTGCTGATCGACCACGACCCGCTTCCCGAACAGATCGACAAGCTACGGGCCCTGCGGTTTTCTTCCGAAAACCTGATGGCCTTGGTAAACGACATCTTGGACGTAAGCAAGATTGAAGCGGGCAAGGTTGAGGTAGAGCGCGTTCCTTTTAGCTTGGCCTCGCTACTTACCAGCCTACAGCAGGCGCACCAATTACACGCGCAAGAGGGCCACAACGAGTTGGTCGTTGAACGAGAACCTAGTGTGCCCACCCTGGCAGTGGGCGATCCGGTGAAACTGGGCCAGGTACTCAATAACCTGTTGAGTAACGCCCTTAAGTTTACCAAAGATGGGCACGTGCGCCTTTCGGTAACCCTGGAAGAGCAGCAAGAAGATGCGTTTGTACTTCTGTTTTCGGTGCAAGACACCGGCGTGGGCATTGCTCCGGACAAGATAGCGCACATTTTCGATAAGTTTACCCAGGCCGACAGCTCTACCCAGCGCCACTTTGGGGGCACCGGTTTGGGCCTGAGTATTACCAAGATGCTTCTCGAGCTAATGGGCAGTGCCATCCAGGTAGAGAGCGTACCGGGGCAGGGCACCCGCTTCTACTTCTCGCTGGCGATGCAGCACGCCCCGAAGGGCGCCGTTGAAGCTGAAGATGCCCCCCCGGATACGGCAACCGCCGAAGAGGCTCCGGATGATTTACGGCTACTCATCGTTGAGGATATGGCCATCAACCGAATGATCTTGCAGCAGTATCTGCAAGACCGGCTGCACATCACGGCCGATGAAGCCAGCAACGGTAGGGAAGCGGTGGAGCGGGTCGCTCAGAACGACTACGATCTGATTCTGATGGACGTGCGCATGCCCGAAATGGACGGCTACGAGGCCTCCCGCCTGATTCGCGGCATGGACGCTCCGAAGTGTGACATTCCCATCGTCGCCCTCACGGCCGACACCTCTGAAGCCATGAAGTCCGACAAGGCGGCCCACTTCACCGACGTGGTAACCAAACCCTTCGATCCTAATGATCTCTTCGCCAAGATTTCTCAGTACGGCCAGGCTTCGGTAGCGCAGCATTCCGAGCAGGTGGAGGAAGATACCGAAGCCAAGTCATTGGTCAATTTTAGTAACATAGAGCAGCAGCTTAAAACAACGGACCAACGGGTTAAGCTGTACCGCATGGTAAGCAGCGTTTTTCAAGAACACAAGGTCCTGCTGCGCGAAGCAATGAACCAACGCGATACCGCGCATCTGGATAACCTACTGCATAAGCTTAAAACGACGGTGGCACTACTCGAAGTTGAGCCACTGCGCCAGCAGTTAGACCACTGCGCTGCGCTGTTGGCCGAGGATAGTCCCGCCGAAGCAGTAGACCGGGCGCGCGACCGGAGCCTCCACCTGTTCGACCAGGTAATTGAGCAAGTTGAGCAGCGACAGCAGGCCCTTGAGCAGTTAGCGTCGGAAACACCGCAATAACAAATTTTGGTATCATCTGTTGTAACCGAAAATCGTAGCTAGCCAATCATACGATGAAAGACCACAGAATTATTGTTATCGGTGCCTCAATGGGAGGTATCGAGTACTTCACGCGCTTCGTTCCCCAGTTGTCTTCCGACTGGCCTGTTGCGGTTTTTATCGTGCAGCACATTGCCTCCGGCCACACCGGACAGTTGGATCGTATTTTGTCTAAGTTTACTTCCTTTACCGTAAAGAAGGCTGAGGACGGAGAGCCAATTCGCGCCGGTCATATTTACGTAGCTCCTTCCGACCAGCACCTTATTGTGGGCGAAGATACCGTAAATACCTCCTTCGGACCCATGGAAAACGGGTCGCGGCCCTCAATCAATACGCTGTTTCGGTCGGCTGCTGTGGCCCACCGGCACCGCGCCATTGGCATCTTGCTTACCGGCTTGTTATCCGATGGCACGCGTGGCCTGAAGGCCATTCAGGAGTGCGGAGGAACCACCATTGTGCAAGACCCACAGGAAGCGCCGTATCCTGATATGCCTAACAACGCCATTGATAAGGGGGCCGCTGACTATATCTCGGAAGTAGACGAGATGGGTACCTTGATCAAAATACTACTAAAGAAGCCACTCATGGTCACCAAAAGACCCTCGGCTAACCTTCGTAAGCAGGTAGAGATCGCCAAGACTCCAGCCGTGCAGGTGTCTGCCTGTGAAGAAGATAACTTAAACCAACGGGCACTGGCCACCGAAGACGCTGATGTGCAGGGTTCGCTGTGGTCGGTACTGCAGTTTATGCAGGAGCGCACCAATATGCTGGAAAATCTGGTTGCGGGTGAAGAAATAAAAGGAAGACCTCGTATGGCTGATAATTTCCGGCGCAAGGCCGAAGAGTCGCGCATCCACACCGAAAACATGCGGTCGCACCTGGTAACCCTCACCGGCGCTATTACTCACCCCGACGAATAGTTAAGACTAATACTTGTTCAAGCTTCTAATACGCCGTTGAGCATGGGATAGAACGAACTGCTACGCAGCCGGTTCATCTCTTGAAACGTAAAGGTACGCTGACGTATCTCGTCCCGTAGGATACTGGCGTACAAGTAGCACTCGTGGCGCAGCGCGGCAATAAAATGAAGAAACAAGTCTGATTTGGGCAGTAGCTGCGCACGTTGCGCAACAAATTGCTTACGATTTTTTCTGGACATGAGCAGTGGCTTTAGCGTTACAAAACCACTACTAACAATTTTGCTGCCTAAATACCTACTTGCGTAGTCAGAAATAACTAAGAATGCCGACTTATATTACTTACACCCGACGCACCACTCCTTCTAAGGTAGTAATTTCGGGCAGCAGCCCCTGGTCGGGTTGCTGAAGGATAGACACCTCACCCGATGCCTCTAGCACCACCGCCCGCACCTGGGCGTAGTTATACACGTTGCTCCCCCGCAGTTTAGCCCGTAGTTCGTCTTCGGTAATGCGTACTGCGCGTAGGTTATCGTACAGCACCTGGCCGTTCTCCATCAGCAGCGTGGGCTGGTTGTCGATGATCTTCTTCACCCAACCCCACCGGGCCCGCGTAAGTGACACCGCCATTTGCAGCAAGAGTAGCGTCAATATCGCGATGAAACCCTCCAGCAAGGCTACCTTACGGCTCACTACCGTGCTGGCCAGCAGTGCACCCATTGATAGGGTAATTAGAAAGTCGAAGCTTGAGAAGGTAGTAAAACTACGCAGCCCAACCAGTCGGGTAACGATGATGGTGAGCAGGTAAAACACAATGCAAGAAACCACCACCCATACCAGGGAAGACGTAGAGTCGAAGAACCAGTTCATGTTTTTAGTAACTCGTTGTTGTAATTAACATCCAAATCGGTGATGTATTTCTCACCGTGCATATCAGCCCACTGCCACCCGTCCATCTGCAGGTCGGCGTAGAGTAGCTTCCGGCGTTTATCCAACGCTTCGTAGAGCTCATCAATGTGAGGCGGTTGCGTCCGTTTCAATTTCAGTCCCGTAAACTCTTCAATCATCTCGAAGCGGGGCCGGGGGGGGGCTTCGTCGGTGGGTTCCATGTACGTAATTGTTTTTAGGTAGGCGGTAATAGCCCGGCGTACCGACTGCACCTCAATTAAATTGGGCCGCTTGTCTTCGGGGATGTGATACAGAAATATGGTAAGCGCCTCATCAAGCGCCACCAGTTTGAGTACCACGTTCTCGCTGGGGTTGTTGCTGTGCATATGGTGCAAGATAGGATAGGCAACGTGGTTTTGCGTATACAAAAAAATCCCCGCCGACAGATCGCTTAAGATGTTACTCAGGTCACTAAAGTCTTTTCCGTTAAAACCGTTGATCACGATCTGCTCAGGAGCCTCCCCTAAGCTACTGATTTGTAGGCTCAGCGAGCGTTTCTGGATCGCATTAGAAATTACCGGCACCAAATAGGTGATGGACATGGTGACGGTGACCAACCCGACAAAGGAGACAAACGAGGTAAACACCCGCCAGAAGTTATTACCAGGCACGTAATCACCAATACCTAGGGTAGAAAGCGTGTAGCCTACGTGGTAGATCTTCTCGAATACGTCAGTAGGCGATTTATCGGAACCTACCAGTATGGAGTTGGGGTCAGAAATGTAGATGCAAGAGAAGCCAGTCCACAGCAGCAGCGTCCACGTAAAGATGGTGAGGAAAATACAAAATAACCCAATGTAATTAAGGATGCGATGGTTTCCTTCCTTACCGGCCAAAGTCATGAGGGCTTTGAAGCAAAAGCGACCAATAAAGGCCGTAATCTTTCCTTCGCCGGTAGGTACAAAAGCAGTTACCGCAAAATCGCTGACAGCAATGCCTACTATCAGTATCCCAAGAACTAAAAGAAATACGTGCTCGATCATAAAATAGCAAAGGGGACACAAAAGATTGTGTCCCCCGGCAAGTTACTAGGTTGAACGCACTAATGGGGTAAGATAGGGCTATATTTGGAAAAAATTGCAAAGCTATGGAAGTGTCCACTCAGTTATCGGCTATATTTTCAGAGGTGCCTGATCCTCGTCGGAATACGTTGCTC
>JBASAY010000188.1:0-3955 GCA_049650865.1 Tunicatimonas sp. | reverse complement strand
CCAATTGCTCGATTTTATCGTATTTAGTGGAAGCTATGGCTAAAAACTCTTCTTTGGTCATCACTGTGGCTTTTTAGTTACTTTTACCCAAGTTAATCGCTTATCGCGACAATCTGAAATACACCCTGAAGGAGTATCCAGCAGGTTTTCTCAGAGCGATTAGTTACCTTTCATTACTGCTCCGCCTTGTACCATTTGCTAAGCTAATGACTATTGTTCAATACATCTATAGGTACGTAAGCGATCAGATAGATATTGATGTTCCACTGCCATTTGCCACGCACGAAAGATCTTTTGATAAGAATGAAGTTATCACCGCTTTCGGGCAGGTAGAAAGCCAAGCGTACTACCTGATGGAGGGACTGGTAGAAATCAGTTTGCTGGAAGATGGGCAGGAGAAGATTATTGATTTTTTCTCTCCCTATTGTTTCTTCTCTTCCTATACGTCCTTCCTGACCCAGGCCCCGTCGGATGCTCAGGTTGTTGCGCTCGCTAACTGCCGAACCGAAGTGATTGCGTACGATGATCTGCAAAGAGCGTATCGCAGTTCTCTGCTCGCTAATCAACTGGGGCGATACGTTACCGAGCAACTGTACATCAACCGAATCCGTCGCGAAAAAGAATTCTTGACCAAGTCCGCCGAGCAACGCTACCGAGTCTTTCTCGACGAGCGTCCGGACTTGGTGTCGCAGGTGCCGGTTCATAAGATTGCAAAATACTTAGGGATTCACCCGGAGAGCTTGAGTCGCATACGCAAACAGATCACTTTCTAACCTAGGTCAAGGGATGGCATGGTAAAGGTTGCTAGCTTGTAGCTTTCTAACTACGATGAACATCTACGAACTTCTAAAACGACCTTTCTTCGGCCGCTTTATGGTCGACTGGCAAAGCCCACTATCCCCTGAGCAACAGAAAGACTGGCAACCACTGCGGGTTAAGAGCCGCTCGGGAGCGGTGATTCAAGGGTTGTTAGGCCGCGCTATTACCAAAGGAGCGAAGGCGGTAATTGTAATGGGGCACCCCATGGGCAAAGAAGCAAAGGGCTATTTTATCAAGCACGGGTATACCGACTTGCTCCGAAAACACGGTTATCATACGTTGGTATTTGACATCAACGGTTTTGGTGAGAGCACCTGCGGCAACTTCAATTTTCACGAGGATATTCTAGCCATTGGGGCCGAAGCAACCCGACTGGTCCCAAGCTTACCCGTAGGCTACTTCGGCATCTCATTGGGAGCGCAGTGGGCGTCGCTCGCTTTCACCGAAGAAGCCCATCCCTACCGCTTCGCCATTCTGGAAAGTCCGCCGAGTACCTTAGAAGAATTTTGGATCAAGTTTCCGGTAGCGTACGCTGTTCTCCGGACGATGAGCTTTTTTGCCCCCCGCTACGCTCGTCGGATGAATACGGTGCAGCGGATCAAGGAGGCTCGCCATTTGCACTCGCTTCTGTTCATCTACAGCGAGTCCGACGCCTGGACACCGGTATCGATGGGGGAGCAGTACCGAAGCAACTCGCCGGTTCCCACCGAACTCTGGACGGTAGAGGTCGCCGAGCACGCTCAATTGATGAAGTCTAGTCACCGCGCTGCCTATCAAGAGAAAATCCTATCTTTCTTCGACGAGAACGTGCGCGTGCTGAAGAGAGCTACCCAACCATAAACCATAGAGGATACTACCCATCCGTCGTCCGTCTCGGTAGATTGTAAACATCAAATGTACTATCTTTAGGCTATGGATACCCTCACCAAACACCGCTTCACCGTGAGGAAAATACAAGCAGGTGCAGATTCATCAGGATGCTTTTGGTGTGCTGGGGACGAAAATTGCCCCTTCCGACATCTTTCCTCGTCTGAAGTCTTAAGCTTGGGAACTGCTTACTACGTCGGGACGTTTCCTGTACATATAACCTGTACAATGAAACTATGGCTATTGAAGTGACTTACACCGAAGCGCGCGCTAACTTGGCGAAGCTTTGGGACGAAGCAGTTGACAACCGCGAGCCTATTGTTATTCGCCGACGCGGTAAGGAAAACGTGGTGATGCTTGCGGCGGATGAACTGGCTGGTTTGCTTGAAACCGCTCATCTGTTGCGCTCTCCCCGCAACGCCGAACGCTTACTTGCCGCCCTTGCTCGTTCGCAAAACAATGAGGCGCAGCCCCAGAGCCTAACATCGTTGATGGAAGAACTGGGTTTTGACAAATCATAAAAAAAGTAAGGTTGCGCGTGAAGCCGTCTTTCAGCCCGAATTTAGGGAGGACTTAGAGCATTGGGTAAAAGTAGATAGGAAGGTAGCTCTGCGAGCGTTTAGCTTGATAGAAGCAATCTTGCGCGATCCCTTCACGGGTATTGGCAAACCGGAGCCACTCAAGTACCTCGGAGCAGGAGTTTGGTCGCGTCGTTTGACGCAGGAACATCGGGTGGTGTACGTGGTGAAGCAAGATCGTATAGATTTCTTACAGGCAAGGTATCATTACTAACAACTAATCTACTGTGCTCAAACTAGCCGCCGTCGATATTGGCTCCAATGCCATCCGCATGCAGATCACCCACGTGATCGAGTACGAAGGAACCACTACGTTTAAACGACTGGAGTACGTGCGCTTCCCGTTGCGGCTGGGGCAAGACGTGTTCGACGTATCGGAAGAAAACCCCTTACCCCGTATCGGTCCGGTGCGGGCGGCCAAGTTCTTGAAGCTGATGCAGGCCTTCAAGCTGCTCATCGACTTGTACGAGGTGGATGACTACCTGGCCTGCGCCACCTCGGCAATGCGCGAGGCCGAGAACGGACCGGAGCTGGTAGCGCAGGTGAAGCAAGAACTCGGGCTGGATATTCAAATCATCGACGGCGACACTGAAGCCGACATTCTGAACAACGCGCTGCTGAGCTCCTTGAGCGACGGACGCTATCTGCACATCGACGTGGGCGGCGGCAGCACCGAACTCAACGTGTTCGTGAATAAGGAAAAGATAGTGGCCCGCTCGTTCCCTATTGGGTCGGTAAGGCGACTCAACGCGCGGGTATCACTCGATCAGGTGTGGGGCGAAATGCGGCAGTGGATTCGCGCGCAGGTGAAGCCCGACGACGGCAAAGTAACCGCCATTGGCACGGGCGGCAACATCAACAAAATCTTTGATCTGTCGGGCAGCAAGCTGGGCAAAACCATCTCGCTTAACAAGGTGATCAGCGTGCGCGACTTTGTGGCTAGCCACTCGTTGGAAGAGCGCATCAACAAGCTACGCCTCAACACCGACCGGGCCGACGTGCTGGTGCCCGCCGCCGAAATTTACGTTTCGGTGATGAAGTGGGCCCACGCCACGCAGATTCTCGTACCCAACGTAGGTCTCAAGGACGGCGTAATGCAGATGCTGTACGAGAAATACCAGGGGAATAGCAATAGCTAATTACCGCAGTAGGGGTGGCCCAAGAATAGAATTATACGGATGGGTCTTCGCTTCTGTACCCACGGCCTTTTCGTAAAACCTGTTATGGAGAATACTGTATCTTTTGACTAACTTTATCGGACCGCAGGCGCGGAGGCAGCAGCGGTAAGCCTTAATGATCCTTTGATCAATTGTTGGTAGCCGTTTATAAACGTTTAACTGATTGTCAACGTATCGTCTGCTTTCGTAAGCGACTTATTTAAAAAGTACTAAGTAAGATGAGAATGGAATAATATTGTGGGCAAATTAGAGATTTTGATAGATTAACTAGACGAATAGATATATAGTAAATAAACACACCGGTGCGTTTGTTAAATTGTTATGTGTAACCTTAAAAAGACCTACATAATGCAAGAATTAGAAAATTACAAGAAAGAAAAATTGACGGTGGTGCTTCAGAAAGTATGATGACCTAATTGATTGACAGCCAGAGACATTAGAGGTAACTTTGTATGTTATGACGATACAAATTACCCTTTACTGCCCTGGCTGTCAGAGTGCCAATGTTGTTAA
>JBASAY010000187.1:0-2736 GCA_049650865.1 Tunicatimonas sp. | reverse complement strand
TTGTTCGGGCGTTCGCGCGGATGCCGGATAAGCGATTGATCGTGATTGGCGACGGAACGGAGATGGAAAAGGTGCGGGCGGCCGCCGGACCCAACGTGACGCTGCTAGGATTTCAGCCCTTTGCGGTGCTCAAAGACCACCTACAGCGGGCCCGGGCGTTCGTGTTCGCGGCCGAAGAAGATTTTGGTATCATCCCGGTGGAGGCCCAGGCCTGCGGCACTCCGGTGATCGCCTACGGACGGGGCGGAAGCTGCGAGACGGTCGTTAACGAAAAAACGGGAATATTCTTTAGCGAACAGTCCGAAAGTAGTATCATTGCCGCGGTTAATCGCTTTGAGCAGTTAGAAGAGACCTTCTCAACGTTACAGATTCGCCATCATGCGGAAGCGTTTAGTGAACAGGCGTTCCAGAAGGCGTTCCGTACTGCCGTAGAAGAAGCCTACGAGCAGCATCAGCAGTCCTTCAGTACCAAGTGAATTCACGAAACAGTCACTAAAACTACTTTGCAAAAAATATTTTTCAAGCCTTACAACCTTTTCGCGAAAGGGTGTGTCATTATGGGCATTGGGCGCTGTAGCGGCCTTTGGCACGATTCGTGCATTTTTAGTATAGTCAGGAACATTTACTACTTCACAACCAAAGCCCACAGGCTTCACCGAAAGCAAGACTTAAACCATGAAGCATCGGTTCTCGCATAATATTCAGGCAATCCACATTGCCGTCGACTTTCTTCTTCTCAACATCTCCTTCCTGGCTTCCTACTTCATCAAGTTTGGCGAATGGTCTACGCTGTTCAATACCGCCTACTCAGAAGTTTTATTCTTTGTTAACGTTGCCTGGTTGCTGTCGGTACTGATTGTAAAGCCCTATCACATCACGCGGGTCACCTCTACCATTCCCCACGTCCTGGGGAGGCACTTTACCTCTATCTTCCTGCACGTTTGTTTGGTGGCGGTGTTTTTGGTGGCGCTGCGCGTCGACTACTACTCGCGCGAGCAGATTATCATCGCTTATATCATCCTGTTCGTCATTGCGTCGTTCTGGAAGGGGGCGTTTACCTACCTGCTGCGCACTTACCGCTTGCAGGGATTTAATAACCGGCGAGTGGTGGTGGTTGGGTACGGCGAACTCGCTGAAGAACTAAAGGACTTTTTTGTGCAACACCGTGAGTACGGGTACCGGCTCACCGGGTTTTTTGGCGATAACATCCCGGAAAGCTACTGCGCGCTTGGTTCGGTGAGTCAACTGCCCGAGCGGTTGCGGCGAACAAATGTTGATGAAATCTACTGCTGCGTTCCCTACCTTGATCCTCAGGAGGTGCGCCGCATCATCGATTTTGGCGAGCAGCACCAGAAGCGAGTAAAGATCATCACCGACTATCGAAGCTTCTACGCTAAAGGAGTAAGCCTGGAGCGCTACGGCATCATCCCCGTTCTTAACATCACTCCCGACCCGGTAGAAGATGTCAAAGCCATTGCCATCAAACGGTTGTTCGACTTCTCGTTCGCGTTGGTTGTCTTGGTGCTGGGGGCACCGGTATTTTTGATCACAGCCCTAACTACCAAGCTTAGCTCGCGGGGTCCTGTCCTGTTCGCTCAGGAGCGCGTTGGCCGCAACGGTCGTCCCTTTCACATCTACAAGTTCCGCAGTATGTACATCGACTCGGAGCAGGGCGGACCGCAGCTGGCTTGCTTCGGCGATCCTCGAATTACCCCCTGGGGGCGGTTTATGCGTAAGATTCGGCTGGATGAGATTCCCCAGTTTTACAACGTACTCATCGGTGATATGTCGATCGTAGGTCCTCGGCCCGAACGACAGCACTACATCGATCAGATCATGGCGAAAGCCCCTAACTACCGCTACTTGCAGTACGTAAAGCCCGGCATCACTTCTATCGGGCAGGTGAAGTTTGGCTACGCCGAAAACATTGATGAGATGGTGAAGCGAATGCGCTACGATATCCTCTACCTTCGCAATAGCTCGTTGGCCTTCGACGTCAAGATCATCATGCTCACCATCATGGTCATCCTAAAGGCTGAAGGGAAGTAGTTAGATTCCTCTAGGGTTCTATGAGGAACCCGGCCAGTATCCCTCCCAGAATGATGACCGGGGCCGGAATCTTGGTGAACTTAAGCAGCACTACGGTTCCCACCACGAACGAACTATTAAGTAGGTTCAGCTCCAGCGGCTCGAACAATAAGAAGGCGGCAGCAACCACCATTCCCGAGCTAGCCGCTAATATTCCTTCTAAAGAAGCCTTGATCACCCGGTACTTCTTAAGCGAGTCCCAGAAGCGCAGCAGAAAAAATATCAGGAAGGTGCCGGGTAGAAAGATGCCCAATGATGCCACAAAAGCACCCAGTATCTCCCCACCAATACCCGCTGATCGCATCGATAGCGAGCCGATGTAGGCGCTGAACGAAAATACCGGTCCGGGCACCGCCTGCACCACCGCGTAGCCCGTCAAAAACTCTTCGGAGGTGAGGTAGTGCTTAAAGTCCACAAACTCCGTGTAGAGCAGGGGGATGAGCACTTGCCCCCCTCCGAAAATCAGACTTCCGTTTCGGTAGAAATTCTCAAACAACAACACGGGCACCGCCCGACTGAATCCGGTAGCTATTGCTGCTGCCAGAAAGATGCCGATCCACAGCGTGAGGTTGCCCCACTTTATCACAATCTTTTCCTTTTCTTCAGGAAGCAACTTCTTGTAGTTGATAGCCGTCACGAAACCGGCAA
>JBASAY010000186.1:0-10229 GCA_049650865.1 Tunicatimonas sp. | reverse complement strand
TAGCAGCTTGCAAGCTAGCTTGTAGTTCAGCAATCTGCCGGGCCTGTTGCGCTATGATATCCTTGTCACTCATTGATGGCTAGTTCTGAAGCTTTTTCCTATTTTGCAAATACACCTAAATAGTTACTAAACGTAATAATATGAGCTGCCAAATTAAGTAAAATGCACTTCGCTAACGAGTTCAACATTGGTAAAACCAATAAACTGTAGTATGAGAGCAGTACCTTGTTTAGTTTTACCCAAGCTCATTGGAGTACTGGGGTTCAACCACTTTTAATTTCTGATGGTACAACTTGAGGTATGTGTAGATTCGGTAGCGTCGGCGATGAATGCCGAACGGGGCGGGGCCAGCCGCGTAGAGCTGTGCGACAATCTCTTTGAGGGGGGCACGACGCCCAGCGCCGGTTGTATCGCCGTGGTTCGGGAAAACGTAAGCATCGGACTACAGGTGATCATCCGCCCTCGGGGAGGCGACTTTCTGTACGATGAGCAGGAGGTGGCCGTTATGCAGCACGACATCCGCGTAGCCAAAGAGTACGGGGCTGACGGAGTGGTGATCGGGGCTCTTACCCCGCAGGGGCGGATAGACCAGACCATTACGCGACGGCTGATTGAACTGGCCCGCCCCATGAACGTTACCTTTCACCGAGCCTTCGACATGGCGGCCGATCCGGGGCAGGCGCTAGAAGATTTGATTGCGTTAGGCGTAGACCGCATCCTAACCTCCGGGCAGCAGGCTACCGCCTGGGAAGGAGTAGCCCTTATTGAAAGCCTGGTGAAGCAGGCGGCCGGTAGAATCATTATCATGCCGGGCGGAGGGATTAACGAACATAATATCCAAGCACTGGTGCGGCAGACCGGGGTGAGCGAGTGCCACGTCTCGGGCCGCACAACCGAAGCAAGCCCCATGCAGTTTCAAAATCACCACGTTTACATGGGCGGGGCGTTGCGAGTGCCCGAATACGAACGCAAAGTAACCAGCCCTAACCGTATTGCTCATTTCAGGCAACTAACCAACTAACTATGCGGACTCGTACGGTACTACTTTTATCGGTGGTTGGCATCATTTCTACGGCGGTTCATCTGCCCTCAACAGACAAAAGCATGGCAAAGGCTAGCGTACGTATCATGTCGTATAACATCCGGTACAACAATCCTGGTGACGGTGCGCGCGCCTGGGATTATCGCAAGGAAGAAGTTGCTGCGTTGATCCAATTCTACGCCCCGGACCTGTTGGGCCTGCAGGAGGTGCTGCACGGACAACTGTTGTACCTTGAGGATCAGCTAACCGACTACGGACGCATCGGCGTAGGACGCGATGACGGGAAGCAAGCCGGTGAGTACTCCCCGGTGTTTTACCGAAAAGAACAATTCGAGCTGCTGGACCACGGCACCTTTTGGCTGTCGGAAACCCCCGAGCAGCCTAGCGTTGGTTGGGACGCCTCTATGGAGCGCATCGCTACCTGGGGGCAGTTCCGGCGGAAGAATCAGAACGATACCATCTACTTTCTGAATACCCACTTCGACCACCGCGGCGAACGGGCTCGCCAGGAGAGCGCCCGGCTCATCCGTCGGTGGGTTACTGAGCATACTGCCGACCATCCGGTTGCTATTACCGGTGACTTCAACGCCGACCCTCAATCGATACCGTATCAGGTTATGACGAAGGATGATTATTTGCGAGATGCGTACGTGGTGAGTAGGTTACCTTCGGTGGGCCCAGACCGCTCGTTTAGCGGTTTTGCGGTTGCCGACACATTGCCCGGTGACCGAATCGATTACGTATTCGTAAACCCAAGGGCGCAGGTTAATCGGCACGCTATCATCTCGTCGTTCCGTGATGGCTACTACCCTTCGGACCATCTGCCGGTGATCGCTGACGTGTCCTGGTAGTGGTAGCCGTCAACTTACTTGCTGACTAATAGAGGTATCTTAGATAATACTAACCCGATGCCAGTGCTCATCTTTGGGCAACCGAAAAAATGCTACAATTAACCTGGAGGCAGGACTGACTAGGCAGCCGTGAGCCGTTTGAACTTCGACTTCTCGAACATGTTCTGCGCGTAATCACGATCGATAACGAAGTCTTTCACGTTTTCTTCCGAAGGAAGCTCGTACATGGCGTCGGTGACAATTGCCTCGCAGATAGAACGCAGTCCGCGAGCACCTAGCTTGTACTCCATTGCCTTATCAACGATATAGTCTAAAGCTTGGTCTTGAAACGTAACATTGATGTTTTCCATCTTGAACAGCTTGGTATACTGCTTGGTAAGGGCGTTGCGCGGTTGGGTCAAAATCATCCGTAGCGTTTCCTTATCTAACGGATTAAGATGAGTGATGACCGGCAGCCGACCGATGAGCTCGGGGATAAGCCCGTAGTGCTTTAGGTCTACCGCGGTGATGTACTGCAGTAGGTTCTCCTTGTCAATGCGCTGGTCGGTGATGTTTACGCGGTTGCCCGAAAACCCAAGGGGCTTGGTATTTAGGCGGTTGGCGATATTTCGGGAGATGCCGTCGAAGGCACCGCCGCAGATAAATAAGATGTGCTCGGTATTGATACTGATCATCTTCTGGTCGGGGTGCTTACGCCCGCCCTGCGGGGGTACGTTTACGTGGGTCCCCTCCAATAGTTTAAGCATGGCCTGCTGCACTCCCTCGCCGCTCACGTCGCGGGTAATCGATGGGTTATCAGACTTGCGGGCGATCTTATCAATCTCATCGATATACACAATGCCCCGCTCCGCCGCCTCAACGTCGTAGTCGGCCGACTGCAACAGGCGGGTAAGGATGCTTTCTACGTCTTCGCCCACGTAGCCTGCTTCGGTGAGTACCGTAGCATCAGCAATGCAAAATGGTACCTGAAGAATTTTAGCTAAGGTACGCGCAAGGTAAGTTTTGCCTGTACCGGTTTCGCCAGCCATAATGATGTTTGATTTCTCAATGGCGATGTCGTCATCGTCCTTCGGCTGCATCAGGCGCTTGTAGTGATTATAAACCGCTACCGACATTACCTTCTTGGCTTCGTTTTGCCCCACCACGTACTGGTCGAGGTGGGCCTTAATCTCCTTGGGCTTAATAAGCGTAAACTCCGGGTTCTTGTCCTTTGTCTTAATTTTAAGTTCCTCTTCTAGAATCTGCTGCGCTTGGTTGATGCAGTAGTTGCAGATATGAGCGTTTATGCCTGAAATCATCAGGTCTACATCCTTTTTAGTTCTACCGCAAAACGAACAGGTAATCTGTTGAGGCATGGCAATTGGGTTAGGTAGGGCAAATATAACAAAAAAGAGATCAGCGGTAACAACGCACCACTGACCTCTACAATAGAAACTAAGGACTGCTAATCTTTTTTCTCCTTTCGTCGGGCGAAATAGCCTCGGTCCAGTACCTCGTCGATCAGTCCGTACTCCTTGGCCTCCGAAGGTCGCATCCAGAAGTCCAGGTCAGAGTCTTTCTCGATCTTCTCGTGGGTTTGTCCGCTGTGGAAGGCCAGAATATCATACAAGTCCTTCCGAAGTTCCTGCATCTGCCGAAGGGTTACCTCCATATCACGCGACTTGCCCTGCATGCCGCCGCTGGGTTGGTGGATCATGATGCGGGCGTGAGGAAGCGCGGATCGTTTGTCAGAAGCACCGCCAGCCAGCAACACCGCGCCCATTGAGGCGGCCATACCCGTGCAGATGGTAGCCACATCGGGGTTTACGTACTGCATGGTATCGTAGATACCCAAACCGGCGTAGACCGACCCGCCCGGGCTGTTGATATAAAGTAGTACGTCCTTTTTAGGGTCGACTGACTCAAGGAACAGAAGCTGGGCGGTAATCACGTTGCCAATACCTTCTTCAACCTGCATTCCTAAGAAAATAATGCGGTCCATAATCAGGCGCGAGAAGACGTCGATCTCACGGAAGTTGGTCGGGCGCTCTTCGATCACGGCGCGGGTCATATTTTCTACGTGCTGCACGTAGCTATCAACGGTGGTGCCGCTAATGTTGCGATCCTTAACGGCGTATTTGCGAAATTCTTCTTTGTTAATCATACAATGTGCGTGGTTTATGCAAACAAAACGACTTTAGTTCGTCGACTTAGTTTACTAACGGAAAGATGGGAAATGGGTTATTCCGCTTTGGCCTGCTGATTAAACTCATCCAGCGTTACCTCTTTCTCCTGAATGGTAATCACCTTCTTGACCTCTTCGAGTAGCTTCTGGTTGCGGACCTGCTCAAACGTACGCATATAATTCTCTGCATTGTCGCGCTGCAGGTAGCTATCAATGATGCCCTGAAATCGTTCGTCATCGCCAAAGTCGCTACCTGCCATGCCAAACTGGGCTAGCAGCATCTCCTTGGCCATCTCTCTTACCTCTTCATGATCTACTTTTATTTCTTGGTCTTCGGCAATTTTATTGCTCAGCAGCGTCCACTTCAGGCTTTTTATATAGTTCGGAAAGTCAGCGTCCACTTGTTCCTCGGTAAGCGTATTGTTTTCGGAGCTGAGCAACCACTTTCGCAGAAAGTCTTCGGGGACCTCAATAGCGGTAGCCTGCGTCAAATGATTTTGAACATCGCGCTCTAGTAGCGCCTCCGACTGTTGCTGGTAATTGTCCTGAATTGCCTCGCGTACTTTCTCCCGAAATGCGGCCTCATCCGTCACGGCGTCTTTTCCAAATACCTGGTCGAACAAATCTTGGTTGATCTCGGCAGGCAGCTGGCGAGAGATTTTGTCCACCCGAAAGCTAAATTCACCCTCAATCTGCGAGGTCTTCTCATCGTTTGGAGGCAGGTTCAGCAGTTGGGCCACCGCTTCGTCTTCCGGAAACACATCCCGTAGGTTAAAGAATATCTCGTCGCCCGCCTGGGCATCCACAAATGCGCTTGCCTGTTCTTCCGACAGCAAATCTAGTTCGATGGTCGCCTCGGTAGTGAGGTCTTCGTGCTCGCTTTCTGTACCTTCTTCTAAATCTGGCGCTGGGGCTGCAGCGTCCGAATCGCTCGCTTCGGTTGATTTCACCTTGGATAGCTCTCCGGTGAGCAGATCGTTACGCTCGCTCTTGCCTTCGGCTTCCTGGGAGGTGCCGAACCGGCGACGCAGGTCCTCAATGGTTTCGTCGATTTTCTCGTCGGTAACCGGAATGACATACTTAGGAACAGTAACCGCTTCGGATAGCTCGTAGGTAAAGTCATTCACGTACCCTACCTGGTAGTTAAACTCAAACTCTGATTGGCTCTCCCAGTCGATGTTCTTCACCGCTTCGCGGTCGGGCATTGGCTCACCCACCACCTTCAAGTTGTTTTCCTGAATGTACTGCGGAATGGTTCGGGCTAGCAACTCGTTGATCTGCTCAATCTTGATATCCTTCCCGTACATTCTTTTAATCAGTCCGACGGGCACCTTTCCGGGGCGGAAACCCTTCAGGTTAACCTGTCGGCGGTAGGCCTTCACCTTTTCTTCTACCTGAGGTTGGTAATCTTCTTCAAGAAGCGTAATTTTAATTAAGGCTTCGCTGTTGCCCTTTTTGTCGAGTGTGATCTCCAAGACGATTAAGTTTAGTGCGTGCAAAAAAAAACCTCAAGCTGCAAACCCGCGCCGGTTAGCTCCCGGCGGATGTTCGTAGATGAGGGTATCCGAATGGTGTGGGGTGCGGATGGAGGGACTCGAACCCCCATGCCTTGCGGCGCTAGATCCTAAGTCTAGTGCGTCTACCAATTTCGCCACATCCGCATCAAAACGGAAGGCAAAGGTAAGTTATGATTCTGACATTACCACATCTGTAGCTAAAATTTTTCGCCAACGGGGGTAGTATGCTGCGGGTGAATTCATATAAAGAAAAACTGAACCTGAAGTCACCAAAATTCAACTTAGATAGCTATATTTTGAATCTGAAGGATCACTAATGATTTAATGCTTCATGTTAGATAATTCGGTGCGTACGGTAGAAGTTAACCAAGAGCGCAAGGAGATACTACGCCGGTACCGGCGGTTGCTGCGGCTAGCCAAGCCTTATCTCAAAGATGGTGATGCCAAGTTGATCAAAAGGGCATTCAACACGTCTATGGAGGCGCACCGGGAGATGCGCCGCAAATCTGGCGAGCCCTATATCTATCACCCCTTGGCCGTAGCCGAGATTTCCGTTAACGAAATTGGATTGGGTACTACGGCCATTGTGGCGGCCCTGCTGCACGATGTAGTTGAGGATACTGAAGTGGAGCTAGAAGATATCGAGCGAGACTTCGGTCCTAAAATCGCCCGTATCATCGATGGGCTCACCAAGATTGCCGGAGTGTTTGATTACGGTACCTCGCAGCAGGCCGAGAACTTCCGTAAGATGCTGCTTACGCTATCGGACGACGTGCGGGTCATCTTAATCAAGCTCGCGGATCGGCTGCATAACATGCGCACGCTGGATAGCATGCCGCACGATAAGCAACTGAAGATAGCTTCCGAAACGATTTACCTATACGCGCCGCTGGCGCACCGTCTGGGCTTGTACGCTATTAAGTCAGAGCTAGAAGACTTGTACCTGAAGTATACCGACCCTACGACCTACCGCAGTATCGCAGCCGCCATCAGCGCCAGCCGGGATGCCCGTCGGCGGTTCATCCGCAAGTTTATCGAGCCCATCCGGCGGGCCCTGCACCAGCAGGGTTTTGATGATAGCAACTGCCAAATTATCGGCCGCCCCAAGTCTATTTACTCGGTATGGAACAAGATGAACAAGAAACAGATACCGTTTCATGAGGTGTACGACCTGTTTGCGGTACGGGTAATTCTTGACACCCCCCTGGCCGAGGAGAAGGCTGCCTGTTGGAACGTGTACTCGGTGATCACCGACTTCTATAACCCCAATCCCGAGCGTCTGCGCGATTGGATTAGCACTCCGAAGGCTAACGGCTACGAGTCGTTGCATACCACGGTGATGAGTCCGGGGGGGCAGTGGGTCGAGGTGCAGATTCGCTCTACGCGCATGGACGAGATTGCCGAAAAAGGCTACGCCGCGCACTGGAAGTACAAAGACCTTCCTACCACCAACCGACAGTCCGGACTTGAGGAGTGGATTGCTACCGTGCGCGTGCTGCTCGAGCAGGCGAAGAAAGAAAACAACACGTCGGCCATCGAGTTTATGGACGATTTTCGGTCTAACCTCTTTAACGAAGAAGTTTTTGTCTTCACCCCCAAAGGGGAACTGCGTACGCTGCCCGGGGGGGCCACGGCCCTGGATTTTGCTTTCGATATTCATACCGAAATTGGAGCCCGCTGCCTGGGGGCCAAGGTAAACCAGAAACTCGTACCGATTAACTACACCCTCTCCAATGGAGATCAGGTAGAAATTCTGACCTCCAAACGGCAGAATCCTACCGAAGACTGGCTTCGCTACGCGGCTACCTCACGGGCTAAGTCTAAGATCAGAGAAATTCTGAAAGAAAAGAAGCGGGCGGCGGCGGCAGAAGGCAAAGAGGTGGTTCGCCGGAAGCTCAGACAGATGAAGCTGGAGCTTAGCAACAAAGTACTCGAGAAGATGGTCAACTACTTTCGGGTGCGTAGCCCCCTGGAGCTCTATTACCAGATCGGCGAGGGTATTATTCCTCAAACCTCTATCAAAAAGTTTAACGAGGCAGTTGAACAGGAGAAAAGTTCGGTAGACAGTGAGATATCCGACGCCAAAACCTTTACCAAAACTGTTTCTAAGCTAAAGGGGAAGACGCAGGACTTACTGCTGATTGGCGAAGACCTGGATTTGCTGGACTACAAACTAGCCCGCTGCTGCAATCCCATCCCCGGCGATGAGGTATTTGGGTTTGTTACCGTAAACGAGGGGATCAAGGTGCACCGCACCCAGTGCCCCAACGCGCCGGGGCTGATGGCTAACTACGGATACCGAATCCTGAAGGCGGAGTGGACTACCCGCAAGGAGTTTGCGTTCCTCTCGGGGCTGCGGGTAATCGGCACCGACCGGGTCGGGATGATTAACGACGTAACGCGCATAATCTCCTCAGAGCTTAAAGTAAACATGCGCTCCATTTCTATGGAAACTGATGAAGGAATCTTTGAAGGAAACATCATGTTGTACGTTCACGATAAATCTCACCTTGATCAGCTCATTTACAAACTAGAGCAGGTAAGCGGAGTTGAGCGGGTAACTCGCTATGATCCAGCTCCCGCCTGACTACTGCTTTAGCAACCAACGCAAGTTGTTACAGATAACCAGCCGCCGCTTTCGTTGAAAAAGTTATCTTTGCACCAACCTATCTGATTTATGGCTTTTAATTCTGAGGTATTTGATAAGGTACGGCAAATTTTTATTGCCTACCTAGAAGAGAGGGGGTACCGTAAAACTCCCGAGCGGTTTGCTATCCTTGAAGAAATTTACTCGCGCGACGGGCACTTCGACGTAGAATCGCTCTATATCAGCATGAAAAACAAGAACTACCGGGTGAGCCGAGCCACCGTGTACAATACGCTAGACATTTTGGTAGAATGTGATCTGGTGAGTAAGCATCAGTTTGGTAAAAACCTGGCGCAGTATGAAAAGAATTACGGATACAAGCAGCATGATCACCTTATCTGCACCGATTGCCACAAGGTAGTGGAGTTCTGTGATCCTCGTATCTACAATATTCAGAAGATGGTAGGCGAACTGTTGGACTACAACGTCCAGCAGCACTCTTTAATTCTTTACGGAAGTTGTAGCAAAGACAACTGCGATCGTAAACCAACGGACCCCTTGCCTGTTTCTAAGACTTCCCAACGTTAGATGTACGCCCTCGCGGCAAATTTTTCCGAAAGCTTACTCTATAACTTCCTATTATGAACGTCGATGTTTTGCTTGGTCTCCAGTGGGGAGACGAAGGCAAAGGTAAAATTGTGGATTATCTGGCCCCAAATTACCAAGTGGTTGCACGATTTCAGGGAGGGCCCAATGCGGGTCATACCCTAGAATTTGATGATGTAAAGCACGTGCTGCACCAAATTCCCTCAGGAGTGTTTCGCGCCGGGGTAGATAACATCATTGGTAACGGAGTGGTGCTTGATCCAATTGTGTTGCACGAAGAGCTAGAAAACCTTAAACCCTACGGACTAGCGCTGAACGAGCATCTGTATATCTCCAAAAAAGCCCAGCTCATTTTGCCTACGCATCGGCTCCTGGATGCCGCCTACGAACAGTCTAAGGGGAAGGATAAAATCGGTTCTACCCTCAGGGGGATTGGACCTACCTACCAGGATAAAGTAGGGCGCATTGGCCTTCGCGTAGGTGATGCACTTAGTGCAAACTTTGAGCAGCAGTACGATGCACTGAAGGCTGAACACGAAAAGAAACTGTCGTACTACCAGTACGAGTACAACTTATCTGAAGCGGAGGAGAAGTTCTGGCAGGCCATTGATCTTCTCCGCAAGATGAAGCTGGTAGATAGTGAGTATCTAATTAATCAGCGTTTGCAGTCGGGTACCGCGGTGTTGGCCGAAGGTGCTCAGGGTTCGCTTTTGGACATCGATTTTGGTAACTATCCCTTTGTAACCAGTTCTACTACCACCGCGGCGGGGGCGTGCACGGGTTTGGGAGTGGCGCCGCGCCACATTGGAGAGGTGTTTGGTATTTTCAAGGCCTACTGCACGCGGGTCGGAAGCGGCCCCTTTGTTACCGAACTTAACGATGCGACCGGTGAATTTCTTCGGGCCGAGGGCCACGAGTTTGGGGCTACCACCGGGCGTCCGCGGCGGTGTGGGTGGCTCGATATCCCGGCACTTAAGTACGCTGCTACCATCAATGGAGCCACGCAGTTGTTTATGATGAAAGCCGACGTACTCAATCGGTTAGGTACCCTACAGGTATGTACCAAATATCGTTTGCCCGACGGAAGTGAGGTGGATTATGTTCCCTTCGAGATTTGTGATGCGCAGATCAAACCTATTTACAAGGAGTTTAAGGGGTGGAAAACCGACTTGGAAGGACAACACGACTTCAGTCGACTGCCCACGGAGTTACTGCACTACATCGACTTTATTGAGGAAGCGGTTGGGGTTCCAATCAACATAGTTTCTGTCGGACCTAACCGTAGTGAAACGATTATTAAATCGAAGGAGGCTTTAGCTTGATGTTGTTTAAAGTTCTAGGGCGTGTTGACATATAACCTAAACGGCGATTTTGGTACGCTTTCCACCTGTTCTGCGTTGCTTTCGGCGCCCGATGCCTCAGCATCGCGCTTCTCAAGCGCCTTAATCAGACGAAAATCGTC
>JBASAY010000185.1:0-6972 GCA_049650865.1 Tunicatimonas sp. | reverse complement strand
CAGGCTACCGTAATATCGTAACATCATTTGCTCGGTCACTTGATCATATCTTATCATGGCTTTACCTTCGTTGATACAAACCAAAGGTAACCAAAACTTCGCTACTTTATTTTATCCGTGTTCCTTATGCTGATTAAAGAGTTTAACCGATACGATCATCATTCACTGTTTTTCTAACCTCCTGGCGGTCGGTTGAAGCGTCTACCATTAGTTGCCAACCGCGCGGCGGTCGCCTACCTCTCTACCGTCTTCTTCCGACCGATACGCGATTCCTTTCTCAGTAATAATAATTTCACAGACCCCCAGGTCGTAGCGCAGCGACCGCACCAAGTCACCAGGCGCGATGGGTCGCCGGTCTAGGTCTTCCAGCCCGGGGGCGCTACTTTTTGATCGGGCGCGAAGCGGACGGGTAAACAGGCGTTTGAGAAAGGACATAAGTATGAGAAAAAGCCTATTGTATCGCGGAAGCTTGTTCCAAACGTTTATTCATTATTTCATAATAATTTGAATCTTTTTCATAGCCGACAAAATGTCGCTTTCGTTGTAGCGCAGCCACTCCGGTGCTGCCGCTCCCCGCAAACGGATCCAAAATCAACTGCTCACGAAAGGATACCAACTTTACCAGGTGTTCCATTAGCTCGACGGGCTTCAGGGTGGGGTGGTGGTTAAAGGCTTCCTTGTGCTGCCGCACCTTAGGAACCATAAAAAACTTATCGTATCCATCGTTCAACGGGGTGGTTCGAAGCTGGTTCGCGCAGACGCGACCCAGCGGATGGGGATTATGGCCCACCGGCGACTCGTCGGCTGCCAGCGGAATGCGGGTCTCTTCCAGGTTTAGCGCACCGGTGCCGTACTTAAGCACGTTCTGCACGACGGTAAGGCCCGCGGCCCGCGGCTTTTGTACCAAGATGATCGGCTCGTAGGCCGGTTTAATGCCTAAGCCCGCCCCCCGGTAGCGCTTACCCAGCCGCGAGGCGGGGCGAAGCTTTCGTTTAGGCTGGGCCACACGGTAGTCGCTAAGCTCACTGACTGCGGCACCGCCGGAATGCCGATTATCCTTTCGGTAGCCCTGTACGTACTGGTACTCGCCTACCACCTCGCTCTCGCAACCCAGCGCCCGGTCTATTCCTAGCGAAATATCGCGACTCTTGGGCATGCCGTTCAGGTACGCCCAGAAGATCACGTCGCGGATAGCAAAACCAGCGTCTTCCAGAGCAACCATCAGGCGGTGCATCAGGCGTACCGACGAGAACACCACCCCGTAGGCCCCCGGCTTAAGCACCCGCAGGCTATCGGTCCATATCTGCGGGTCGGGCAGGGCCTTGTCCCACGCGTGGTTTTGGTAGCCAATGCCGTAGGGCGGATCGGTCACCAGGGCGTCTACGGAGGCATCTGGCAAGGGGGCAAGCCCGTAGCAAGATTCGTTTTTGATAGTGAAGCAACTGTCTTTCAATGGTTTAGCAACTTATGGTTAAAGTAATAGTTGGGCTAATATAAGAGACGTTACTTATTATCGAAAGGTTTCGACTAGAATTATCTTTCTTTCGACATATTTGCCTTGGTACGCTAGTCAGTGCAAAAAAAATCCCCTAACTGTGCGTTAGGGGATTGACTAAATATTGCGAATAGTTTAGAATAGTCTGTTAAGGAACTGCCTCAAACGATTCGCTACTCGATGTGGTGAGCCCGTTGCTATTGACCGCCTCGGCCCGTAGTTCAACTTCAATGGTGTCAGCAATAGCAGGCACGGTGTACACCAGCGCGAGGGTGTCCTGCGCCTTTACCTGCGAAAAAGCGGGTTGGTACGGATTGCGACTTACTACTTCTTCGGGAGTATCACCCAGCGTTTGGTATAGCACAATCTCTTGCAGCGTACCCTGCGAGGCAAACTCAAGAACCACCGGCACCGCATCACCAGCCTGGTACTCATTCTCCAGGCTGTTCATGTAAATGGTGGGAAAGTACTCACCGCTAGGAGTGATATTGTCTTCCAACCAAACCTCCTCCTCGTAGCAGGCGCTGAGTAGGCTAACCACAATGAGGACTAACAGAAGTTTAGGTAAATTATTAATATTCTTCATAATAATGAATTTTGGCTATTGATCGCGCCACATATCGGTGGCTAATGGTTTAAGATTGGCTTCTACGGCTGCGTTATTACGGCTTAACTCGTCAAAGGGATAAGCGGCACGCTCGATAAACTCACCGTTTAACTGTTCGTTTACGTTCTCGGGTAAAGCAAACCCGCGGTACAACTCATCACTGTACTGATAGCGACGCAGGTCGGTCCACACCTCAGGGTTAAGAAACAGCGCGATGTATTTCTCCTTCAAAATCAGTCCTAAGGTTAGACTCCCCGCCCCAACGCCTACTTGCGGATCGCTTAAGTAAGCCTGCTGGAGCGAATCTACCACGCCTAGCTTGCTCATATGGGCTGCAATGCCGTCTAGGTAGGCCTGATAAGCCTCCTCGGTATTGCCGTTCGCCAGAAGGCGCGCCTCGGCCTCGATGAACTTAGCCTCAGCGTAGGTTACCATCAATAAAGGTGCTTCGCTACTGGTGTACCAGGTACTTTCTCTCAGGTCTACCGTGTTCCCCTCGGTCGAACCGTTTACCATTCCTTCGTACTCGGTTTCGTCTTCACCCAGGTCAAACATAAGAGGTAATCGGGGGTCTACCACGTCGTAAAGCTCGCCGTTCATCATATCTACGATCTGCGCCGACGGGGCCACCGTGAAGTTTCCGGTATTGATAGCTAGCGCTACCCGAGAGTGCCAGGGGTTGAGGTTTCGCTCGTCGTAAGCCAACTGTAGGTCGTCTCCGTTGCCGGTGTACGACGTTCCGCTAAGCGCGTCCAGGGCTTGCTGAGCGGCCTGTTGCGCTCCCTTGCTGGTTAGGTGAATGGCGTAGCGGGCCCGTAGTACGTTCGCGGTTTTGATCCACTGTTCCAGATCACCGCCGTAGACCAGGTCATCGGCTCCCGGACTGGAAACTGATTGTGCTGCCTGCAGATCAGCAACGGCTTGGGTGAGCAAGTTCGGAATGATTGTCCCGTAAATTGCTTCTTGCTGATCGTAAGCGGGGGTCAGGTTCTCTATTCCCTCGAAAGCCTCGGTAAAAGGCACGTTCTCCCAGGTATCGGTCGCTAGCCCCAACAACAGGGCCTGGTATACCTTGGCCACCCCGGCGTAGTGGGGCGACGATTGTTCGGTAGCTTGTCGCTCTAGTTCGCGGGAGTTCGACATGGCCCGAAGGTAGATCTCTGTCCATCCTGAGTTGATCCGAAATTCTTCGTGAATATCGGAGCCTGCTCCGAAGTAGCTCGCCAGGTGCTGTGATACCTGGTTGGCGTCGAAGGCCACTTGGTAGTGGCTTTCGGCGGTAGCGTCTACGATGCTAGGCAGGTAGGCTTCCAGGGTGATCTCGGCCGGTCGGTTAGGATCGATATTGGTGTCACCGCCTAGGTAATCATCACACCCCGTGGTTAGCAGTACTCCGCTAAATAGTATCAGGGCGTAACGTATAGAATAAGTGCGTAGGTTCATCATCATACTAGTTTAAAAGGTAACGTTAAGGCTTACCGTGTAGCTGCGGGTTTGGGGCACTCCCAGGCCGCTAAAGCCGTAGCTGTTGCTGCCCGATCCGAACTGGTTCGACTCAGGGTCGTAGCCCTTGAAAGGGGTACTTAAGAACAGGTTGTTGCCCGTGAAGCTCAGGCGCGCTCGGCTAATTAGGTAGTTGTCTAGCAAACTGGCGGGTAGCGCGTAGGCTAGACTTAGGTTGCGCACGCGGAACCATGAAGCATCCTGTAGCACCACTTCCGACGCTGAACTGTAGCGGCCAAAGTTGCGGTACACCGTTTCTCCGTTAAGCTCTACCGGAATGTCGTTCTCAACGTACTGAGGCGATTCGTCCTCTTCGGCTACGTTGCGCACTCCGTTAAATACTACCTGCTCGTAGCGCCGCTCGGTTTCGGCCAAGATACCATTGCGCATTGAGTTACGGAAGCCCAAGTCGTACACGTCACCGCCTTGTCGCCACTCGAGTAGCACTGACAGCGACAGTCCTCTATACGTAAGCGTATTGGTAAGTCCGCCTTGCCAGTCGGGCAGGGCATTGCCTACCAGTACGTACTCATTGGTGTTTACCGACGGGAAGCCGTTACCATCAATAAGCAGGCGTCCGTCAGGGGTGCGATCAAAATCGAAGCCGTACAGGTCACCCGCTGAGCCGCCCTCCACAATCTTGTTCTGGATATAGAACGCATCCTCAAAGATGATCTCCTCAATGCCCGGAGGCATTGCGGTTACCTCATTGGTAATTCTAGACCAGTTAAGGGTAGCATCCCAACGGAAGGGGCCAGTGTTCACCGGGGTGCCGCTCACCAACAACTCAATGCCCTGGTTGCGCAGTGATCCGGCATTGGTGAAGAAGCGTGAAAAGCCGGTAGCGTTGCTGATGGGCACCGGAATAATCTGGTCTTCGCTATTCTGGATGAAGTAGGTCGCATCGATCGACAAGCGGTTGTTCAGGAAGCGCAGGTCGGTACCAATCTCGAAGGCCGAGGTGCGCTCGGGCCGCAGGTTAGGGTTACCCACCTGTCCTGACAGGCGAAAACCGCTCTGTCCCAAAAATGGCGACCGGGGCGAAGTCTCAAATAGCTGGGCGGTACGGTACGGGTTGGTGTCTTTCCCCACCTCAGCGTACGATAGGCGCAACTTACCGTAGTTAAACAGGTCGCTGTCTCCCAATCCCAATGTTTCGGTAAACACGTAACCTAAACTTACTGAGGGGTAGAAGAACGAGCGGTTCTCTTCGGGTAGCGCGCTCGACCAGTCGTTGCGGCCGGTGAAAGTTAGGAACAGCGTGCCGTCGTACTCAAACTCAGCGTTAGCAAATACGCCCACGATGCGGCGTAGTGAACCGTTCTCGCTAGAGAAGAAGTTCGTAGCGTTGCTTAGGTCGTCGAAGCCCCGCAGCGTAAGCCCTTCGCCCCGCACGTTGGTACGGTTCGAGCTGATGTTGGTCAGGTTGTGCCCTACCAGGAAGGTGCCGCGTAGGCGGTCGGTGAAGCTGTGGGTAGCGGTAAGCAGGAAGTTAGAATTAACCTCTTGGAAATCAATGTCCTCCCGAATCACAAAGCCGTTCACCTGCGAAGAAACGTCCAGCCCCAGGGGTGAGATGCGCTCGCGTGAATCGTTGTAGAAGTCTGTACCAATCTTGTAGTCCAGCGTGAGCCAGTCGGTAATTTTATAGTTGAAGCCGATGTTGCCGATCATGCGGTTCACGTTGTCGTTTAGGCTGGCAAACTGGGCTACGTAGAGCGGGTTGTCCACAATACCTCCTGAGAAGTCGCGCTGCGTGCCGTCGGGGTTAATGTAATCACTCACATCGAAGGTCGGCGAGTAATACGACAGCGAGCTGAAAATCGACTTGTCTCCTCCGTTAGAGCGCGCCCCGCCGGAGTTGATATAATTAACGGTGCCACTAAACGACAGGCGGTCCGACACCTTGGTGGTGCCCGATAACTTCACCGTGCTGCGGGCCCACTCGCTAAACGGAACGATACCCTGCTGGTCTAGATGGGAGGCTGACACGAAGAAGGTGCTGTTTTCACCGCCGCCCGACACGCTTACTGAGTTATCGAAGCGGGTACCGGTCTCGAAGAAGTCACGGAAGTTGTCAAAGAAAGGGGTGCTGGCCACCGAAGGCGGACCAAACTGCTGAAAACGCAGCGGTTCGCCACTGGAGAAGAAACGTAATCGGCCGAAGCGCCCCTCGCGGAAGCTGTCCTGAACTTCGGGCGACTTGTTAATCACGTCCCAGCCGTAGGAGGTGTTAAACGACACGGTAGCCTTACCCGCTTTGCCCTTTTTGGTGGTAATAATCACCGCGCCATTAGCGGCGCGCAGTCCATAAAGCACGGTGGCGGCGGGGCCTTTCAGGATCGACATGCTCTCAATGTCGTTCGGGTTTAGGTCGACCGCTCGGTTCGATTGCGAGAATTGCTCACCAGAGCCTGAGGCGTTAGAGCCGGCGCTGGGCAACACATCGCCCGAGGTAGTGCTGTTGCTAATCGGAATACCATCTACCACGAACAGCGGCTGATTGTCGGCACCGGGGTCTAGTGAGGTGATACCTCGGATTACGATACTGGAACCAGCTCCTGGTTGTCCGCCCGCGCTCTGGATGGTGACACCCGCCACCTTACCGCGCAGGGCATTGACCACGTTGGGCTGCCGGGTCTCCAGAATCTCTTCCGACTGGATTTCCTGCACTGAGTAACCCAAGGCTTTCTTTTCGCGCTCAATACCAAAGGAGGTAACCACCACCTCTTCGAGCGACTGCACGTCGGGTTCTAGGGCTATATCAATGGCGTTTTGGTTGTTGACCGGCACCTCTTGGGCGCGGTAGCCTACCGATGAGAATACCAGGGTGGCATCCCCACCGGGCGCGCTGATCTGGTAGTTGCCGTCGATGTCAGTGACGGTGCCCACGGTGGTGCCCTTCACCAGCACGTTGACGCCCGGCAGGCCAACGTTGTCGGCAGCGTCGGTAACCTGCCCCGACACGGGGGATTGCGCCCGCGCGCCCGCTATCAACCCGAAGGTGAGCAGCAGCGTCAGGCTAAATTGGGTACATGTTTTCATAAGCGAGTTAGGTGAGAAGTGATTGAAACTACTCCCAAACGTAGGAGCGATTAACAAACATATTGCATTCACCGAAGCAAACCAACTTCTATCGCTCTTTTGTGCGAAAGCTCCCAATTTCTTACGTGCCCATCACTCGGTGGCCCTTAGGTTCATCATTATTCATCTAGGTGAGTAATCTCCTTACAGGCTAACTCTAGGGCGTGTTGACATATAACCTAAACGGCGATTTTGGTACGCTTTCCACCTGTTCTGCGTTGCTTTCGGCGCCCGATGCCTCAGCATCGCGCTTCTCAAGCGCCTTAATCAGACGAAAATCGTC
>JBASAY010000184.1:0-35559 GCA_049650865.1 Tunicatimonas sp. | reverse complement strand
TGAAAGCAAAATTGCACCTGAAAATGGCCAAAGCTGCTTTTGAAGAACTACGAAGCTGGCAAACAGTATGAGATGCGTCAACAGTAAAAACCACTTATCCAAATCTTTCGCAAGCGAAAGGTCAGTTTCTAATATCACAACTAATCATACCACCCCCATGACTATCACCGGAGAACATATCATTGCATCTACCTTCACCGAGAGCAACGGCATTGCTTTTCAGGCCACCAACCCCGTCACCGGCGAAACCTTGCCCACCGAGTTTCACGAAGCCAGCGAATCGGAAATCAATCAAGCCACAGAACAGGCCGAGGCCGCGTTCCTTCACTATCGGAAGAAGTCAGGCGAAGAGAAGGCTAAATTCCTAGACCGAATTGGTGAAGAGATTATGAATCTGGGCGATGAGCTCATTCAGCGTTGCCAGCAGGAAACGGGTTTGCCCACGGGGCGCCTGCAGGGAGAGCGCGGCCGCACCGTGAACCAGCTTAAGCTGTTCGCCCAGCTGTTACGCGACGGCTGGTGGGTAAACGCCCGCATCGACACCGCCCAGCCCAACCGCGAACCGCTGCCTAAACCGGATATCCGGCAGATGCAGATCGCCCTGGGACCGGTGGCTATCTTCGGCGCTAGCAACTTCCCCCTCGCCTTCTCGGTAGCCGGGGGCGACACCGCCTCGGCCCTGGCGGCGGGCTGCACCATCGTGGTAAAAGGCCACCCCGCCCACCCGGGTACCAGCGAACTGGTCGGGCGAGCCATCGTGCGCGCGGCAGAAGCTACGGGAATGCCGAAAGGAGTGTTCTCCCTGATACAGGGTACTACGGTGGCGGTCGGGCAAGCCCTGGTAAAGCATCCGTTAATCAAGGCGGTCGGCTTCACCGGTTCGTTTCGGGGGGGCAAGGCGCTGTTCGACGCGGCCAACCAACGTGACGAACCTATTCCGGTCTACGCTGAGATGGGAAGCATCAATCCCGTGTTCGTGCTGCCGGGAGCGCTTCGGGAGCGTAGTGCGCAGATTGCCGAAGGACTGGTGGGTTCAGTGACGCTCGGGGTGGGGCAGTTCTGCACCAATCCCGGACTCGTTACTTCGCTGGCCTCCGACGACACCGATATGCTGTTAGCGAAGACCCAGGAGGGCATGGCGGCGGCTCAAACCGGTACCATGCTGACCGAACGCATTAGCGAGGCTTACCACGAAGGGGCCCACCGGATGGGACAGGCCCCGGGAGTAGAAACCGCGGGCGAAAGCAAACCTTCCGACGGAGCCGCTCCGGCCACAGCCTACGTGTTCCGTACCACGGCCGAAGACTTTATGAAGAACAAAGACTTGTCAGAAGAAGTGTTCGGCCCCGCTACGCTGCACGTGACGGCCCAGCACAAAGAGGAACTGCTTGCGCTAGCGCGACAGCTCAACGGCCATCTCACCGCCACGCTGCATGCGACTGAGGATGATCTGCGGGAGTACGTGGAACTGATAAGTATCCTAGAACGCAAGGTAGGTCGGCTGCTGATCAATGGCTTCCCCACTGGGGTGGAGGTGTGCCACTCGATGGTGCACGGCGGCCCGTATCCCGCGACCACCGACGCCCGCACCACCTCGGTAGGCACCCTGGCAATCCAGCGGTTCAGCCGCCCGGTGTGCTACCAAAACTTCCCAGCCTTCGCGTTGCCCGACGAGTTGAAAGACGACAATCCGCTGGGTATCTGGCGACTGGTAGACGGTGAAGTGAAACGGTAATAGTACGTTTCGTGATGGGAATACTTTTGCGACAGAAATCAAGTTTGGCGCAGTATAGACCGATCATCTACATCCGCACCAGCAGGCCCAGTGCCTCGAGCAATTGGGGGTCGTCGGCGAGCGCGACGCGCACAATGGCCCGGTAGCCGCGCACCCATTGCTGTAACTTCTTGAGCGCCTGGTTGCGCTTCTGGGTGGCCGACTGTGCTTCGCCTTTCCGTTGCGCTTGCTGTTGCTGTGCTTCTACGAAGGCCGCTACCGTAGCCTGGGCTTGCTCAATCTCGGCGCGGGTAAGGCCGTAGCGTTGCACTGCCTTGTGGTGAGGAAGCAACTGAGCGTAGAAGTTCGTCACCAGGACCGTAAAGGCCGAACGGCGGTCGGGGTAGGGCTCGTAGAGTCCCAGGGTAGTTTGTAGTCCGCGGTCATCTTTAAAGGCCAGACGGGCCAGCGTGCGGTGCTCGTCGTAGGTTGCTTTCACTTGCTCCAGTTCGGTATGCACGGTGGCCGTGGCGCTGAGCTTGGCACCGTAGTTCTGGCGCTTGGCGCTCTGCAGCAGCAGAAAGTGCTCGAGCAGTGCTTGCCCCTTTTCTAGATTTTTTAGGGGGTACCCGAAGTCGGTAAGGGCCTTCTGAATGCCCGGGTGCTGACGGGAGTTATTGATCAGGGTTTGGGCTTCATTAATCTGCTCGGCAATAGATCGGTTCATATGGCTTGCTTTGAAGTAGATGAAGAACAAACATACTAGACTTGAGCAATTGGAAAATACGAATAACCAGCCCGGAAGCACGAACGTACTTTTCAATCGCAATAGAGAGAAACCCCGGATAAGTTAGCGTCCTTAAGTAACATATTAACCAACGGTAAGCGGGCGTTACCGTCTCCAGCAAACGACGAACGGAGGGCCCGCGTTCGTGACCATCCTCGGCGGACCAGTACCGCACGGCGCTCGTGCAACGCTATCCTGAAAGGACTACTAACACCAGCCCCGCCATCATCACGATGACGAGCCGACGACTCACCCGGGGGCGGCTTTTTTGACGCTACCCAACGTTGCCAGGACGAAACCGCGCGTACCAGCGAGGGTACGCTGCATCGCACAAATATGCAGCCATTGAGATAGGGACGCGAAAGCTTAACAGAAAGATAACGCCCCACTTTCTCAGAATAGGGGCAGAGCCTTAGGGAATCCACCAATCTTCCTCTTTCCACGTAGTTTGGTGCCCCCCGGTAAGCGGCTCAGTGTTAAACCTACGTTGCGCTTCGTGTCAATCCTTAACCTAAACTTAAGACTAGGTTGAGCCCGGCCCAGTGCGTATCCGATACATTTGCCGCTGCACCTACTAACCCCCGGTAACCATGAAAAAACCCGTACCCCCCGTCCGAGCGGCTGCTCGGTACGTTATTATGCTCGTCGTGCTGGCTGCCTTTGGTGGGCGCGCGCAAGCGCAGGACCGCGCCATAGAAGGAACGGTCGTTGATGCGCAAACCAACCCCATTCCTGGCGTAAACGTGCTGGTGAAGGGCACTACCCAGGGCACCATCACCGACATTGATGGTAAGTACCGCATCGGGATTACCGAAGAGGCCGAAGCACTGGTGTTCTCGTTCGTCGGCTACGAAACCCTGGAAGTACCTATCGGTACGCGCAGCATCGTCGACGTTGACCTAACCGAAGACGCCCGGCAACTGGGTGAGGTGGTGGTCACCGCCCTGGGCGTAGAGCGCGAAACCAAGGCGCTGGGCTACGCGGTGGAAGAAGTGCAGGGCACCTCCATCACCCAAGCCCGCGAAACCAACCTGGTCAACTCCCTGTCGGGGCGCGTGGCCGGAGTCAACGTTACCGGAGCCTCTACTACGGTAGGCGGGTCGGCTCGCATCACCATCCGGGGTGAGTCGTCGCTCAACATTAACAAGAACCAACCGCTCTTTATCGTCGACGGCGTGCCGATCAACAATAACGTGGTGGGCTCGGCGGGCTCGGGCAATCTGGAAACTGACTACGGCAACGGAGCGGGAGAGATCAACCCCGACGACGTGGAGACCATTAGCGTTCTGAAAGGGCCCAATGCGGCGGCGCTGTACGGTTCGCGTGCGGCCAATGGGGTGATTATTATTACCACTAAATCGGGTAAGAACGGGAAGGGGCTGGGCGTAAGCGTGAACTCCACCGCCACCTTTGAAACCCCGCTGCGGCTGCCCGACTGGCAAGACACCTACGGACAAGGAAACCGGGGCGCTTTTTCGTTTGTAGACGGTGCCGGTAGCGGCGTTGCTGACGGGGTGGACGAAAGCTGGGGGCCGCGCCTGGACGGGCAACCCATTCCGCAGTTCGATTCGCCCCGCAGTGTACCCGGCTTTCGGGGAGGGGACATTGACGTCGCCCCCGACGGAAGCACCATCACGCCTACCCCCTGGCAAGCGCAGCCCGACAACGTAACCGACTTCTTTGAGACGGGCATCACCCTGACGAACAACGTGGCGGTGTCGGGGGGCAATGAGTCAGGTGACTTCCGCCTGTCGTACACCAACCTGGACCAAACCGGGATGCTGCCCAACACCGATCTGCGACGCAACACCGTGCTGTTTAGCGGCGGCTACAAGCTATCGGAGAAGCTAAAGGCCAACGCGACGGTAAACTACATCCGCTCGCGCAGCGATAACCGCCCGTCGGTGAGCTATGGTACCGAAAGTCTAATGTACCTGTGGGTGTGGTACGGTCGGCAAATCAACACCAACAACCTGCGCGACTACTGGCAGCCCGGCCTGGAGGGGCAGCAGCAGTTCAACTATAACTACAACTACCACGACAACCCGTATTTCACCTCGTACGAAAACACCAACGGGCAGGCCAAGGACCGGCTGCTGGGCAACATCTCGCTCACCTACGACTTCACCGACAACCTGAGCCTGATGGTTCGTTCGGGTACCGATTTTTACCGCGAGCTGCGCGACCGCAAGCGGGCCTTTAGCACCCAGCGCTTTCCGTTCGGCATGTACCGAGAAGACAATATCTTTTTTGAAGAGCGGAACACCGACTTCTTGCTTTCTTACAACAAGGCGGTAGATGACACGTGGACCCTGGGAGCTTCGTTCGGGGGCAACCGCATGGACCAGACCTACGAGTACAACGAGCTGGTGGCCCCTCAACTGTCGATCCCAGAAGTGTATAATTTCGGCAACTCGCGGGTGGCGCTACAGGCCGAAGAGTTCATCGAACGCAAGCGCATTAACAGCCTATACGGACTGGCCAACATCGGCTATAAGAACGTGCTGTTTTTGGATTTAACCGCCCGCAACGATTGGTCGAGCACCCTGCCTACGGACAACAATTCGTACTTCTACCCCTCGGTTTCGGCCAGCGCGGTGGTGAGCGACATGGTAGAACTGCCCTCGGTGTTTGCTTTTGCGAAGCTGCGCGCCAGCTGGGCCCAGGTGGGCAACGACACCGACCCCTACAGCCTACGCAACGTGTATCGCTACCTGCAACCCTTCGGAGATCTGCAGCGCGTAACGGAGTCGAACGTGATCCGCAACCCAGATTTGAAACCGGAGATTGTGTCTTCGTTTGAAGTAGGAACCGACCTGCGCTTCTTCGGCGGGCGTTTAGGGCTGGACTTTACCTACTACAGCATGAACAGCCGCAACCAGATTTTGCAGATCGACGTAGACCGTACCTCGGGTTACGGTAAAACGGTGATTAACGCCGGGGAGATCAGAAACCGCGGGGTAGAACTCATGCTCACCGGCACGCCACTGGAGCTGGCGAACGGGCTTCGCTGGGACGTGAACCTAAACTGGACCCGCAACCGGGGCGAAGTGGTAGAACTGACCGAAGGCATTCCGTCGTACCGCATCTCGGGCAATCGGGGGGCGGAGATTCTGGCGGTGCCGGGCGAGCGCATGGGTAATATTTACGGTTCGGTGTTTCAGCGCCACAACGGAGAAATTGTCTACAGCGATACCGGCTTTCCGTTGCGCACGTCTGAGCTAGAGAACATCGGCAACTACAATCCCGACTGGATGCTGGGTATTAACAACACCGTTTCCTACAAAGGATTTAACCTCGGCGTGTTGCTAGACATTCGCCAGGGAGGGGTCGTTGTTTCGCAAACCACCTGGATTGGACGAAACGCCGGGCAACTGCAGGGCACCGTGCTGGGCCGGGAGAATGGCCTGGTCGGAGAGGGGGTTATCGTAACCGGCCGCGACGATGCCGGAAACATTACCAGCGTGCGCCCCAACGATGTGGTGGTGCCCGCTCGCGATTGGAACTACCAGTACTTTCGCCGCGAGAACAACGTAGAGGCGGCCGCCTGGGATGCTTCGTTTACCAAACTACGCGAGGTCCGGTTCGGCTACACCTTCCCCAACCGCCTGTTCGGTTCCACTCCGTTTCGGGACGTTAGCTTATCGATTGTGGGGCGCAACGTAGCGCTGTGGACGCAGAACCCGCACATTGACCCGGAAAACATGTCGATGAGCGGCGGCACGCTGGTGCCGGGGGTAGAAAATATGGCCTATCCCACCCCCCGTAGCCTCGGGTTCAACCTGAACTTCAAACTGTAACTGACCTATAAATTACGATAACTATGAAATACTCATTCTTTCCCGGATGCGCTGCCGTGCTGCTGGTCGGGCTGCTGGCAACCGCCTGCACCGACGACTTTGAGGAGCTCAATGCCAATCCGAACCAGCCCGAAGAAGTAACCTCCGATCTGTTGCTAACCAACATCATTTACGAAGCCGTGCGCGAAATGGACGGCATGGCGTGGGGCGAGGGCAACGTGATTGCCCAGTACGTAGCCAAGATTCAGTTTACCGGCCGCGATCGCTACGATTGGGGTCCGGAGAGTGATCCCTGGTTTGAGTTCTACGATCTGCTGCGCGATGTAGAGAACATTCAGGCCATTGAGGAAGAAGACAATGGCTACGTAGCGGTATCCCTGATTATGAAGTCGTGGATGTACCAAATCCTAACCGATTTGTACGGCGACATTCCTTACAGTCAGGCCATTCAGGGAAAAACGGAAGGCAACTTTACGCCTACCTTTGATCGGCAGGAAGTGGTGTACGCCGGTATTCTGGCCGATCTGGAGCGGGCCAACGGACTGCTAACCACCAATCCCACTCCGGTGGTTGGCGACGTACTGTTCGACGGGGATCTGGAACGCTGGCAGAAGCTGGCCAACTCGCTACGCCTCCGGGTGCTGCTGCGGCAATCGAACCAGGTAGATCCTTCGGCGGCCATGGAGGCCATTCTGAACGACCCGAACGCGCCCATCTTCACGAGCAACGACGACCAGGCGGTGTTCAACTACCTCGCTTCCGCCCCCAACCAGCAGCCTCTGTACACCACCCGCTCGGGCTCCTTTGATGAGTACCGGTTGAGTAAGCTGCTGGAGAATACGCTGAAGGGGCTGAACGACAACCGACTGCACGTATACGCGCAACCCACTTCTGATGCTGAAGCCGGGTTGGTAGGCGAAGAAGAAGCGTACCAGGGGGTGCCCAACGGCTTGGCCGACGAAAGTGCGCTGGTCTTTAACGGAGGGTCTAACTTTGTTTCGCAGGTAGGCCTGCTCTACGCCTGTTTGGTGTGCGACGATAACGCTTCGCCCACGGCGCGGCAGGGCATGGTGATGACCTACGCCGAGCTGCAGTTTATTTTAGCCGAAGCAGCCGAGCGGGGCTTCATCGAAGGCGAAGCAGAAACGTTTTATCGCAATGGTATTCAAGCTTCGTACGACTACTTCCAAGAACGGTCGGCCCTGATCTCACCGGAGGTTAGCGAGGCGGCGGCTCCTGCCGAGGGCTATTACACCCAGGAGGCGGTGGCGTACACCGGGTCTACGGAAGAAAGGCTGGCTAAAATTGGTACGCAGAAATGGTTAGCCCTGTTCTTTAACGGCACCGAAGCCTGGGCTGACTGGCGGCGCACCGGGCACCCGGCGGGCCTTGAGGCAGGAACCGACGCGCTGATTGATAAAGTGCCCGTTCGCTTTATGTACCCCGTAGAGGCCCAGTCGCTCAACGGGGAAAACTACCGGGCGGCCCTGTCGGCCCAGGGCCCCGATAATATTACCACTGCCGTATGGTGGGACGTACAGTAATCCTTCCCCTTCCCTTCTAACTTTAATTCGCATGAAAAATTTAACCAACGCGCTATCGCTTCTGATGGTGCTTAGCCTGAGCAGTTGCTACGACGAACTGGATAAAAACGAAGCGTTTGAACCCTTCACCCGGCTTACGTTTAGCCCGGAAAGTGGTGACTTTACGGCGATTACCCGAACCGAAACGGGCGAGCTTATTGAGACCGCCCAGGTGTCTATTGATATTACGGCTCCTGGTTTGCAAACGGTAACGGCGTCAGCGGTGGGCAGTGACCAAGTGGTTGATTTGGGAACGCTTAACTTCACCAACGATCAGGCGACCCTGGTGGTGCCCGTTAGTACCCTGGGCGAAGCCGACCGCATCCAATTTACCGCGGTGAACACCGACGGACAACCCTTCACGACGCGGTATCAGATTGAGTATTAGCAGCTGGGCTGAGAAAGCCAGCTGACAATTTCTTATTATAGCAGGCGTGAGACTCCCAAAGGTCTCGCGCCTCTTTCTGTCTTACCAATTCATCCGTCCATGTCTTCTCCTTCCCCTTCGTCGTATGGTTTCTCGCTTTCTTACCTACGTCGTTGCCTTCCTCCCCTGGCGACGGTAACCAAGCTGGCTCAAACGGCAGGCTTGCTGCTGCTTATTGCCTGTAGTACCACATCGCCAGAAGTGGATGCGGATGTTCCCTGGCTCGCTCAGGCCCCCGCCGGGGATCGGTACGCGCAGATTGACACGGTGGGAACGACGGTGCTCCCCAACGGCCGACTGCTGACGCCGCGGGGCAAGACCCTGCGGGTAGCGCCCCATCCCTACGGCCTCACCCTAAGCTACGACGGACAAATCGCTATCAGCGCCAACTCGGGGACCGCCCCGTTTTCGGTTTCAATCATCGAGGATGTACTCAGTGAGCAGCCCACGGTGCGGCAAATTCCTGAAGGGGCCGACACCGACGACGATCTGCTGGGTGCCGTATTTATGGGCGTGGCCCTTTCGCCGGATAACCAAACCGTATACGTGGCGGGGGGACAAGAAAACAAGGTCTTTCTATTTGATGTGGCCAGCGGCGAACCTCGGGGAGAGATCAACGGCGCCGTGACCGATCCTGATGGGACGGACTACTCCAATGGCTACCTGGGCGATATGAAACTGACCCGCGACGGTCGGACCCTCTACGTGGTGGATCAGGTAGGCTTTCGCCTACTGGTGATTGACGTGCCTTGCCGCACCGTGACGCGCAACGTGCCGGTAGGTCGCTATCCCTTCGGCATTGCGCTCTCGCCCGACGAGCAAGAGGTGTACGTAGCCAACGTAGGCATGTTTGCCTACCAACCCGTTGGCGGACTCGCTAAAGACAGTTTGAAAGAACAGGCCCTACGCTTCCCGGCCTCCGCCTACGGTAGTAAGGAAATGCGCGACGGCGTACAAAACGATTCGGTAAGCATTCCCGCCCTGGGTGATCCGAACGTACCGGAATCGTTTTCGGTGTGGACGGTAGACGTGGCGCAGGACTACACGGTGACGGCTAAAACGAAGACCGGTGTCCTGGTGGGTGAAATGCTCGAAGACTTTCCGGCGGTGGGCGGAGCCAGTCCCAACTCGCTGGTCGCCACCGACGACTATGTGTTTGTGAGCAATGGCAACAACGACTGCGTCTCGGTGATCAGTACGCAACAGGATACTGTCGTGCATACCATCTATCTGCAACCCGACGAGCGACTCGGTAACTTTCGGGGCGTAATTCCCTTCGGACTAGCCTTGTCGCCCGATCAAAAACGGCTCTACGTCGCCGAGTCAGGCATCAACGCGGTGGGGGTGATCGATACGGATTCTATGAACGTAATCGGTCATATTCCGGTTGGGTGGTTTCCCTCAAAGTTAGTCGTGAGCCCGGACGGCTCGCAGCTGGTGGTGGCCAACGCCAAGGGCTACGGCAGCGGCCCCAACGGCGGTCCCGACTTTACGCTAGGGGAGGAGGGGAGCTACATCGGCCGACTGATGAAGGGGTCTATCACGGTAATGGACGTTCCGACCAACGAAGAACTCAGGCAAACCACGCAGCAGGTTGTTGCTAACAACTTTAAGTTTTCAAGAGCAGACGAGGTAGCTGACAAAACGCGGGCCGACAACCCCGTTCCGCTGTATCCCGGCGAGCGAGCTTCGCCGATTAAACACCTTGTGTTTGTTTCCAAGGAAAACCGCACCTACGACGAGGTATTCGGGCAACTGGAAGGGGGGCGGGGCGAACCGTCGCTGGCCCGCTACGGCTACCGCGCTACCTTCAGTAACCAGGCGGGTGATCGTACGGTAGACACCGCCACGGTGATGCCGAACCACCTGCGGCTGGCGCAGCGCTTTGCCACCGCCGACAACTTTTACGTAGACGCCGACCACTCGGCCGACGGGCACCGCTGGCTGGTAAACACCTATCCTAACCAGTGGGTAGAGACTTCGGTAGCGGCCTCCTACGGCGGCAAGCGGGGGGCGGTGCCGGGTTCTCAGGCACCCGGTAACTACGGCATTGTGGGCTCATCGGGCGCCATTTATCCCGAAGATTACAATGAGGCCGGTTCCATCTGGGACCATATGGAGCGTAATGAGGTGAGCTTCTTCAACTTCGGCTTCGGGGTGGAGTTGGCCAACAGCTACGCCGACTCCACGCTGAAGTACTTCGGAGTGCGTCCGCTGATTAACTACCCAATTCCCGGGCCCCTGTACAACCGTACCTCGAAGCGCTACGCCACCTACAACATGGGTATTCCCGACCAGTTTCGGGTAGATACGTTCATTGAGGAGTTTAACGAACGCTGGGGAGAGGGACAAGACAGTCTCCCCCAGGTGCTAACCATCATTTTGCCCAACGACCACGGCGCGGGCGACCGACCCAAGGCCGGTTATCCCTTTCGCGAAAGCTACATGGCCGACAATGACTTGGCCCTGGGGCGGTTGGTGGAGTTTCTGTCGCACACTCCCTACTGGAAAGAGATGGCGATTGTGGTAACGGAAGATGATTCGCAGGACGGGGTGGATCACGTGGATGCGCACCGGAGCTTACTCTTGGTGTACTCGCCCTACGCCAAGCAAGATTATGTAGGTCACGGGCACTACAGCTTCGGCAGCATCTTCAAAACCTTCTGGAATATTTTAGGTATCCCGTACCTAAACCAGTATGACGCCGGAGCCACCGACCTGGCTGGTCTGTTTACAGCTACCCTTGACACCGCAGCTTACAGAGCCTACCCCGTAGATCCCCGCATCTTTGATCCGCAAAAAGCCCTGGACCCATTCGACGAAAAATTCGATTGGCGGGCGGTGCTTTCTTCGCCCCAACTGGATGACCCCGCCGACTTTGAGCGGGCGGCGGCTCAGCGGGACGGCGAAACGAAAAAAGCCGGATCAGATCCGGCTTTAAAAACTATCAACAAGTAGCGATTACTAGTTATTAGGCAACTTCAGCATGTCGGCTTCAATGTTGTACTTCTTGATAAGCTCAGTAGTATACTTTTTCTTACCGTAGGGTACAATCAGATAAAACTTACCACTTTTCATCTTGGCTAAGTTGGAGAATAATTTCCACTTGCTTACTACCTGCTGCTCATTGTGCTTGTCACCCTCTACAATCTTAAAGTAGTCTTTACCCAGCGTAGTTTTTCCAGTAAGATCAGGCATTACTTCTTCGTCGGTTTGTTTGCGGATAAACTTGCCGGGAAGTTCGTAGTCAGGATGATCGGCCTTGATATTATCGTAGCCCTTACTCTCTAACAATTCGATGGCTTTTTCTAAGTAATCACTCTGTTTACTTTTTACCGCTGTCGTGCTCATAAAGAAAATATGTTTAAACTATGGTTAACTATTTAGTACAGGCTACGCATCAAAAATCCGCCAAATTTTAGTTGGGCGGAAAAACGACGGACAATTCACAAATATACGACAATAACCACGGTGAGCGCACAAAAGTTCAGAATATTTTGGTAGTCGTAGCGGCTTGAACCATCAGTTTAGGGGTTCTACCTTAGCCAATGAGTTCGAACGCTTGCTGTAGGGAGGCCGGGGTGTTGGCAACGGCTGTTTGATCGTCTAGTTCGTTGAGCGCTTGGTTAAAAGGCTCGGCCCGCACCGGGCCGTCGTAGTTGATCTTAACCAGGGCTTGCAGAAATTCTTTGGTGGGAATAATACCGGTCGCCAGGGGAAGCTCACGTTCGCCGTCGATCTGCTCGCGGGGACCGCGTCCGCGGTGGGCATCGTTAAGGTCACAGGCCACCACTTCCTGGTTGGTCAACGTCAAAATGTCATCTACGGCCTCCTCAGCGGTGTACCAGTGGAAACTATCGAGCACCACGCCCACATTGGGTTGCTTAATTTCGGCGATCAGCGCCCGAGTCTCTTCCAGGGTAGATACGAACGCGTACTTCTGGCTATCGCGTAACGTCTTTGGCCCTACGTACTCTAGGCCTAGGCGGACGCCATGATCGCTGAGTACCTTAGCCACCCGCCGCAGGCGATCGGTATGCTGTTGAAAATTCTTTAGGTAGTTTAGCTCGGCGTGGGTGGGCATAATCCAGGTGCTCATTCGTGCGCCCCCTGCTTCCTGTAGGGCCTGCGCCAAGCGAGGAAGCGCCGACAGGTCACGCTCAAATTGAGCCTCATCCTGGCGGAACTCTACCGGCAGTCCGGCGACTCCCCACACCAGGCTACTTTCTTGCAGGGCAGTCACTGCCTTCTGAGCATGGTCGACAAGAAAGGATGGATACGGAGTCACGGCCTCAAAACCGTGCTGCTTGGCCAACTTAATTAGCGCAAGCTGGTCTACCTGAACTCCAATAGCACCCGGGTCGAGGCTCATCGTGAACGGGCGAGGTGATTTCCCAACGGGCGGTACTGCCGAGGTTTGGAGCGACGGAACCGCTATACATCCTGCGGTTGAAAGAAGGGCGGTCTGTCGGAGAAATGATCGTCGGTACACGGAGGCAGGTTAAGTTGGTAAAGGGCTAATATACGTTCATCTATCTGAAAAAGAGAAAGGCTGCGTTGCTGAATTTGCTGACCACTACCAACAAAGGGGGGTAGATTAGTACATTGGTACCGAAACGGTTGATTCTTTCCATCATATGCGGCGCTCCTAGCCTACCTTTGTGCCTACACTACGAGTCCCCTTCAGTATGCTAGAAAGTATTTTATCGATTGGTTTGAATGATACGATGCCTTCCTACGAGCAGCGCCGGGTGAGAACCGCCAACTCCGTTGCACTTGTTCTAATAGGAGCACTAGCCGTTCCGTTTACCATCTTATCATGGGTTTACCTCCCATCAATCGCTTATTCGCCACTGGCAGGCGTGGGGATAGGCGGTATCTACTTTGCGCTAACCAGCGCTGGATACACCCGCTTCGCCCGATTCTTACTGGCGGTGGGACCGGCCTTTGCGGTAGCTCATTACAATGTTTTGCTCAGTGGTCCGGAGGGAAGCCCTCTTACTACGCTGAGGTTTATTAGCATGATCTTTATCATCATGCCGTTCGTATTGATAGATACCCGAGAGAAAAAACTTTTGCTCGCCGCTGTTTTGGGAAGTGGGCTCCCTGTTCTACTGCTTTCGGTGGTGAAGCAGTGGGTAGTACTTGACCCGGCACTCACCGCCGAACGTCTGGCTTACATTACTTTGCTGGAGGAAGGGTGGATGAGTCATGTCTCCTACCTCGTAGCGATTGTGGCGGCCTGTTCGGCCCTGTTAGGGCTATCGATGCTGGGTCGTAGTGCCGAACAGGAAAGTGAAGTCGCTCGCCAGGAGGCGGAGAAGAAGACCGAGGCCATGCAGCAAGAAAAGCAGGTAGCCGATGAAGCCCTCCGTAAATTAGAAGAAGCCCAGCGCGTAGAAAACCAACGCCGGTGGATTACCGAAGGGATTACGCAACTGACTAACCTCACGCGTACGCAGTCGGACGAATCGGCAGACGTTCTTTACGACCGCATCATCACCCACTTCGTTAAATTTTTAGAAGCAAATCAGGGGGGGCTCTACCTCGTGAAACGAGAAGAGGAGGTAACGATCTGCCTGGAGGCCTGTTACGCGTACGAACGGAAAAAGTATCGGCAGAAGACCATCGCGCCGGGCGAAGGGCTCGTTGGGCAAGTCTTTTTAGAACGTGCCCCGCTGCGACTGGCCGAACTTCCCGAAGACTACGTAAATATTACCTCGGGTTTGGGCAAAGCTACTCCCCGTTCGCTGGTAATTGTACCGTTGATGGTGAACGACGTAGTAGAAGGCATCCTCGAGTTGGCAACCTTTAAAGAAATAGAAGACCATCAGCTTGAATTTTTAGAACAGGCGGGCGAAAGTTTAGCCGCATTTATTCAGATGAACCGAATTAACGTCAAAACCCGCGTTTTGCTGACCGAAGCACAGCAGCAGACCGAAGATATGCGAGCGCAGGAGGAAGAGATGCGCCAGAACTTGGAAGAGCTAGCCGCTACGCAAGAAGAGATGAACTGCAAGGAACAGGCGTATCAGGATAAGATCACGGAGTTGGAGGGGCAACTGACCGAAGCGTAATAACCCGCCGTCGGCATTCTGTTTTCAGGATAGATTCTGTACTTTTACCCCAAAAAGTACGCTTCTATGTCACAGGATATTCATCAACATTTTCAGCAGGTAAAACAAGCCGCCCGCCGGGCACTGCGCTTGGACACCGAAACGATCAACCACGTCTTGCGGGAGGTAGCCAAAGCCGCCGTACAGCAGTCAGATTTCATTCTGACCGAAAATCAGCGTGACCTGGATCGTATGGACCCCAGTAATCCGAAGTACGACCGCCTGCAATTGAGCGAAGAGCGACTCCAAGGCATTGCCTCCGATCTTCGCAAAGTAGCCGAATTGCCCTCGCCACTCGGTAAAACGCTGGACGAGAAGCAGTTGGACAATGGCTTGCACCTGCGTAAGGTATCGGTACCCTTGGGAGTAGTGGGGGTGATCTACGAAGCCCGTCCCAACGTTACCTTCGACGTATTCGCCCTGTGCCTGAAGGCCGGTAACGTATCGGTGCTGAAGGGTGGCAGCGACGCGGAGTACTCGAACGCGGCTATTGCCTCTATCATCCACCGCGTGCTGCGGCAGCACGACCTGAACGAACATTTTGCGTACCTGATGCCCGCTTCGCGCGAGACCACGCAAACGATGCTAGAGGCCGTAGGGGTTATTGATATCATTATTCCGCGCGGTAGTCAGGGCCTCATTAATTTTGTGCGCGAACACGCCAAAGTGCCCGTGATTGAAACCGGTGCCGGTATTGTGCATACCTATTTCGATCAGAGTGGCGACACCGAAAAGGGAAAGCAAATTGTTAATAACGCCAAGACCCGCCGGGTGAGCGTGTGCAACGCCCTGGACTGCCTCGTGATCCACCGCGACCGCTTGGGCGATTTACCAGCGCTGACCAGTTTACTACCGGCCGCCGAAGTAGCGTTGTTCGCTGATGCTCCCGCCTACGAAACGCTAGTAAATCACTACCCCAAAGCACTGCTGCACCGAGCGGATGATTCTCACTTCGGTACCGAGTTTCTGTCGCACAAGATGGCAATCAAAACTGTGGCTGATTTGGATGAAGCACTGGATCACATTGCCGCGTATAGTTCTCAGCACAGTGAAGCCATCGTCGCCGAAGACCAGTCGGTGATCGACCGCTTTATGCAATCGGTAGACGCTGCGGCGGTGTACGCCAACGTATCCACTGCCTTCACGGATGGTGCCCAATTCGGCATGGGAGCCGAGATTGGCATTAGTACCCAAAAGCTACACGCCCGGGGTCCGATGGCCTTGCCCGAACTTACGAGCTACAAGTGGCTAATCTACGGCAATGGGCAGGTGAGAAGTTGAAAATGGCTCGACTGTTCAATTGCTGAATGGTTGACACAGAGACGATCAACAATTGAGCAATAGAACAAACGAGCCACAAACACGCTCTCGTATTTCTACAAGAAACTGCTACTCACCGCCGGACGAAAACTTCTTTGTCACCTCCACCACCCGCTTCGCCTGAAACTGAGCGGCCTTGATCGTCACCTCATCGGGGTCTAGTTCGCCGTTGTTGCTGGTAAACGAGGTGCCGTAGGGGTTGCCCGACTGAAACTGAATAGGATCGGCGTAGCCCGGCCCCACGATGATGCTTCCCCAGTGATAAAAGGCGTTATTTAAAGCTGTGAGCGTGGTTTCGTGGCCACCGTGCTGAGTAGCGGCGCTCGTGAAGGACGATACAATCTTATCGACCAGCTTTCCGCTGCCCCACAGGCCGCCCGTTCCGTCGATGAACTGCTTCAGCTGCGCCGAGGGCAATCCGTAGCGGGTGGGCGTTCCCAAGATGATGGCATCGGCCCACTCCAGATCGTCAGTGCTGGCCTCCGCCACGTCTTGCGTCTGCGAACGGTGCTTTACCCAGTCCTCGTTACTTTTTATGGCTTCTTCGGGAGCTGTTTCACGCACTTTGCGGAAACGCACTTCGGCGCCTGCTTCCTTGGCTCCGGCCTCTATGGCCCGGGCTATTTCGTAGGTAGTGCCGGTGGCACTGTAATAGATTACGGCTACTTTAACTGACATAATGATGGAATTAAGAATTAGAAATGTGGGAATTAAGAATGAGGGTGATTAGAGGATTTCGGCGGCGAGGGTGCCCATTTTGCCCTGCTCGTAGTCTTGCATCGCCTGCACCAGTTCTTGCGAGTTGTTCATCACGAACGGACCGTAGCTGGCCACCGGCTCATTGATGGGTTCGCCGCTTAGCAGCAGAACGACACTTTCGGCATCCGCCTCCAGATGAATGGCTTGTCCAGCCCCTTCCACTACGGCCAACTCTGCCTCTCCCACCGCCGTACCGTTGGCGCGCACGCTACCCCTCAGTACGTAAACCGCCGTGTTGTACCCGTCGGTAATGGGCAACTCCAGACGAGCGTTGGCTGCCAAGCGTAGGTCGAGCATCGTAAGTGGCGTGAACGTCTGAGCGGGTCCGGTTTCATCTTGATAATTCCCGGCGATCACCCGCACGGTGCTGTCCGAAATATTGACCTCAGGAATCTGTTCGGCACTAATTTCTTGATAGCGTGGACGCGTCATCTTGTGGGCTTTCGGTAGGTTGACCCACAACTGGATCATTTCCAGGGTGCCTCCTTGCTGCGAAAATTCCCGGCCGTGCTTCTCTTCGTGCACCACCCCGGCCCCGGCGGTCATCCACTGCACTCCTCCCGGCCCGATACTTCCGGCATGTCCGGCCGAATCGCGGTGCTCGATGGCACCGGAGTACACAATCGTAACCGTCTCGAAGCCCCGGTGCGGGTGCTCGTCCACTCCCCGTTGGTAATCACTCGGGGGTACCTCGGTTGGTCCGGCGTGGTCGAGCAGCAGAAAGGGGCTTAGCTGCTTGAGTCCTTGGTTGGGCAAGGGCCGCCGAATGGTGAATCCGTCGCCCACCTGGCTGGGCTGGCTGTGGTATACGCGGGGCGCAGGGTTAGGATGCTTTGTCATTGTTACAGGAATTGGGTCCTCTAAATTTGTCTAAGATACGGTTGAGTTCGGTTACTTCTTCGGCGGTAACGTGTTGCTGCTGGCGCAGTTGGTCTTCTAGCTGGGGAGCCACTTCGTCGAGCAAGCTCAAGCCCTTCTGGGTAATCAGAATATCCACCTTGCGCCGATTGGCCGGGCACACCTCGCGCGACACCAGTCCGCTGCGACGTAGCTTTTCTACCAGGCGGGTCACGTTCGACATGCGGTTAAGCATCCGCCCGCTAATTAGTTGCAGGGGAGAAGGGTTGGGGTACTGCCCCTTTAGGATGCGCAGCACGTTGTACTGCTCTTCGGACAAACCATACTGCTTCAGCACCGACAGAATAATCTGATCGAGCCAGCCATTGGTAAATCGGATGTTGAGAATGGCCTTCTCGAAGGGATGCTTAAAGAGGGGTTGTTTAATTTCGTCTTCCAAACGCATGCGAAGCGGGTTTTAACATTTGTTGTATAGACAACGGTTGAGGTAAAAAAAGGTTTCTTTATCCATAAGAGGTTCGTAGCTTTGGGGGTGAGTTTCAAGCTGGCGAGGGGAGTTAGGAAAGCTTTCAGAGTGGCAAGGGAATTAGGGGGACTTTCAAAGCGGCAAGGGGATTGGGTGTTGGGACTTATGAATTAAAAATCCAACCCCTAACATCTAATCCCCAACCCCCTAGCCACCCAGAAAGTCCCTAATCCCTAATTCTCAAAACCCTATAAAGCAACGCTAATCATGAAAATACTAATTATTGGCGCCGGGGGCGTAGGCAACGTGGTGGTGCACAAGTGCGCGGCGGTGCCCGAGGTGTTTTCCGAAATTATGCTGGCCAGCCGTACGCTAAGCAAGTGCGACGCTATTGCGCATGACGTGCGCGAGCGATTTCCCGCGGTAAAGTTGCAGACGGCTACGGTAGATGCCGATCAGGTTCCCGAATTGGTCGCGCTGATTGAGCAATTTCGCCCCGCTATGATCATCAACGTGGCCCTACCCTACCAGGACCTGACCATCATGGATGCCTGTCTGGAAACCGGCGTGCACTACCTGGATACGGCCAACTACGAGCCGCGCGACGTGGCTAAGTTCGAGTACCACTGGCAGTGGGCCTACCGCGAGCGGTTCAAAGAGGCGGGGCTGATGGCCCTGCTGGGCTGCGGCTTCGACCCCGGGGTAACGGGCGTGTTCACCGCCTACGCGCAGAAGCATCACTTCGATGAGATTCACTACCTTGATATTGTGGACTGTAACGCGGGAGACCACGGCAAGGCCTTCGCCACCAATTTCAACCCCGAGATTAATATCCGCGAGATCACCCAGCGCGGTCGCTATTGGGAAAACGGGCGGTGGGTGGAGACCGAACCACTGGAAATCCACCAGCCTATCGATTATCCCGAGATCGGTCCGAAAGAGTCGTACTTGCTTTACCACGAAGAACTAGAGTCGCTCACCAAGAACATTCCCCACCTAAAGCGCGCGCGCTTCTGGATGACTTTCTCGCCCGAGTACATTACCCACCTTCGGGTGCTCGAGAATGTGGGCATGACGGGCATCCACCCCGTGAAGTTTCGGGGGCAGGACATTGTGCCACTGGAGTTTTTGAAGGCCGTGCTGCCCGAACCTTCTAGCCTAGGCGAGGGGTACCAAGGACAAACCTCCATCGGTTGCCAGATTAAAGGTTTGAAGGATGGGCGGGAGAAGACCTACTACGTGTACAACAACTGCGACCACGCGGCGGTGTACCGCGAGGTGGGAGCCCAGGCGGTGTCGTACACCACGGGCGTGCCCGCCATGATTGGAGCCAAACTGATGCTGGAAGGCACCTGGATGCAATCGGGCGTGTACAACGTAGAAGAACTTGATCCTGATCCGTTTATGAAGGCGCTGAATCAGTACGGCTTGCCCTGGCACGAGCGGATAAATAAGAAGTTGGCGTTTAATTAATAGTGTAGCTAAAATCTGGATATGGAGTGGATTTACATCTTGGAGGCTCCTTGGGGAGACGAACCAAAAAAAGCGGGTCGCCCCGTGCAAACCGCTTACCTGCGCCCGCGGATGGTTAACGAAGCAGGCGAAACGATGGTGGGCAACATCGTTGAGGTGATGGTGGTGGGTTTGGAATACTACTACAGAGACCCTCAAAACCTACTGGATAGCGACGAGGCTAAACGAATTTACTTCAAGGAACTGGCCAACCAGGATTACTACCTACTGCATCGCGACGTGAATCAAGAAGATCATTATCGAATGTCGATGGTCGATGTTTATCTCAAAAAAGAGACGTTCACTCCCGACGAGTTCTGGGAGTGGATCCATAGCGTCTTCAAGATCAAGGGCTATCCGCTCGAGAAACTGGTCAAGGGAAAGCAGGAAGACTTTCTGGACATGAACCCGCTGCTGCGGATGTTTTCCGTAGAAAATGCCCGGAAGTTTGAGGATAAATTCGGCAAAGACTGGTGGAAGGGGGGGGATGACTGAGAGACTCATATCGCACATCCTCTAAGCTAGTCGTAGGATTAGCGCAGCGCCCGGCGCTCCTGCGACTCATACCGCGACGCTGATTGGGTCGTAGGACACTGGGTGCGGGGCACCCGTGCCGCGCACTTCGTTACCCTACGACCAAATTTCGGGGTTGTTCTGCCTCCCCCCGTGTTTATTACGTGCCCCTTACTTCGCCATTGAATAGCACCGGTGATTATTACGTGCCACTTACTTTCCCAACCCTTGAGCACTGGCGAAATGCTACTGCCCCCCCGTTGGCACGTAAGAAGTACCGGTGAAAGGAGGCAGCCCCTTGCCTTTTCAAATGTAATGATCTGGTATTTTGCTCTTCGAGCCTTCTGTCTTAAGTCTTTATTCACTGATACTATGTGCTACACACTTATTGCTCACGAACCTTACGCTCGTAAGGTCACTGTGTTTGTGCTTGGCATTGTACTACCACATCACTTAGGTTTGCCTAAAAAAGATCATGAAGAAGAAAAGTATCTACGAAGAAATTGAGTACTACCGCTTGATTATTAGCGGCGCGCTGGCCAGTCCGGCTGTTCTTAAGAAGCTTGCCGCGCTGGGGTATGATCGCAAGGCGATTTTGGCGGGACAACAGCAATTGCACCGGATGAAGGCCCTGCAGCAAGCGCGGGAAAGTGGCCAGAATAGCCAGAAAGCGAGCACCCGGTCAATGCGTCAGGCCTATCAGGAAGCCTACGCCCGTTACGTATCACATGTAAAACTGGCCCGCCTTATTGTTTCGTCTGATAGCCAAACGTGGAACGACCTACAGCTTAGCGGTCGCCGTCGCAAGGATCTAGCAGGATGGATGATGCAGACCCAGGCATTCTACCGGCACGCCCCGGCCGTGGCCAAACTACTGGCCCAGCGGGGCATCACCTCCGAAGAGCTTGCCCAAGCGAAAGCCATGGTTGAGGCGGTCGCCGAGGCGCGGGTGGAGCAGAACCAGCGAAAGGGAGACAAGCAGGTTGCCAAGGTGCGCCGCGACCAGGAACGGGAAGCCCTCCAGGAGTGGATGAGCAAGTTTATCCGCGCTGCCCGCTACGCCTTTGCTGAAGACAAGCAGCAACTGGAAGCGCTAGGTATCGTGGTGCCTTCGTAAAGAGCAAGCAATCCTGCCATGGTTACCTGCGCTATTTGCTTTGAACTAACCCGATTTGGTATGAAACTATGCTTTTTCGTTCTCATTACTGCTACACTCTGTTTGAGTAGCTTCGTTACCAAGGCACAATACCAGTTAGGTGTAAACTTTGGCACTCAGATATCTACTATCAAAGGCGACGATGAGGATCATAACGACCCTTCCGGTTTAAAGGGAATCATCCACTTAGGAGTTACGCATCGTATGCCAGTCACTGATGTGATAGCGATAAATACGGAGCTAAACTACATACAGAAAGGCGGCCGATACGCCTATTTCACGACTTTCAATACTGAACGCACTAAAACCCGCGTGGTGCTCAACTACCTAGAGATGCCGCTGCTCATTCAACTAGGTAATCAAGCCAACGATTCTTCGAGGATAAAAGCTTTCCTGAACGTAGGAACTGGAATAGGAGTAGCTATCGGAAAAACGCAAATAAGAACGAACGAGGAACTGAAAAATCCGGAAGGTTTCAGAAGAATCATTCGTAAAGAAGTAGAACAGCGCTTGGAAAGCTCATTGCTGATAGGTATAGGATTGAGAGGAAAAAAGAATTCGGTAGAGTTTCGCTATGGATCATCACTAACGTCTGTCCTTGAAGACGACTCTAAAAATCGCTATTACTCATTGACGTTCTGCCTGTTGTTACCTACGGAAGAATGACTACATTACTACGTACTATGGTCAAGAAACATCTACTGGAAGGAATTATAGTGCTGTTGCTTTTACAGGTTACCAGTGTTTCGGCACAGATACAGGAAGGCGATTGGGTCGTTGGTGGCAACTTCTTCGCCAGCACTGCAAGGTTGAATGAAGGAGAAACTCGTAGATTAAATGCTTCCCTGTCATCCAGCGTTGGTTATTTTGTTCGCGATGGTCTTCGTTTGGGGTTGTCCGTAAGCGCCGGGATGTCGAGAACAAAAGAGGAAGGTATGCTAGAGTCGAAAGACAAACAAATGCATATTGGACCTGACATTAGCTATTACCTGCTGCTATCGGATAAGGTCTACTGGGTGAACGATTTCAACTACTCTACTGTGCTGTTTAAATCAGAATATCGCCGAGGTACCGGTGATGAATTAAGTACTTTCAACAACTCACGCGTTACTGTTCATGGTTCTACCGGTGTAGGATATTTCATAAGTAGTAATTGGAGCGTCGAAGGCACACTAAACGTAAGCTTGGTAGACTCTAGACGTTTTCTAGAAGGTCTGGTATTATATACTAACCTAGGATTCCGATACTTTATCTCTAATAGAAAGAGTCAACAAAACACAGACTGATGATTCTGAGGTTAGTCATAGGATTAGTGAAGTGCTAGGTAAGGCGCGCTTCCTAAGACCAAATCAGTTCGCTGTATGAGTCGTAAGAAAACCTACGACCAGGTTTCTAGTCTCCATCCTACTTCTTCAAAATAGTAAACTCTACCCGGCGATTTTTGCTGCGCTCTTCTTCAATAGCGTTGCTCACCAGCGGGCGGGTGCCGCCGTAGCCCCGTTCGGTAACGCGCTGCGCACCGATGCCCTGCTCTACCAGGTACTGCTTCACGGCCACGGCCCGCTCCCTGGAGAGGGCTAGATTGAGGTCGGCGCGCCCCTGGTTGTCGGTGTGTCCGGCCACCTCAATTTCTAAGTCGGGGTTTTCCTGTAGCAGCGTCACCACCTCGTCGAGGGTTTCGTACGAGCCGGGCAGCATGGTGGCGTTGCCCCGGTCAAACAATACGTTCTCGAGGTTCACGGTAGCGCCCACCTCCAGTGGCGTAAGCACGTAGTCACGCACCAGCGCTGCAGCACCCACCGCACCCGTCGACAACTGGTCAAGCGCCCGGATGAAACCTTCGGCCGCCACAATGAGCGCGTAGTCGTCGTCGGGCGACAAAGCAGCCTCGAAGCTTCCATCCGAACCGGTTTGCGCCTCAACAACCCGGGTCGTATCCTTTTTCAGCGAACGAAAGGTGAGGCTACCCGCAACGGGCTCCTGCGTTGCCTGACTGGTAATGGTGCCCCGCACCGCAACTGTCTTGGGTGCAGGCTCCTCCGCAACCACCGAATCGGCGGTAGCTACCTCCGGTTCGAGTTCTGGTGCGACGGGCAGGGCCAGGGTGGTATCCACCTCGGCCAAGCGTTCGGTTTCTTCTTCATCGATCGGCACGCGCACCAGGTCGCCCAGCCCGTCGCTGTTCTGGGTGGTGCTTAAGTACGCGAAGCCACCCTCTTCGGGCAGGTAGTAGCTCAGTTCGGTTCCCTCGCTGTTAACGGTAGGGCCCAGGTTCTTAGGGTTCGACCAGTTCTTCCAGGTATCATCCAGCCGCACCGACACGTAGATGTCGCGGCTGCCGAAACCTTCGTAGCCGTTGCTGGCGAAGAATAGTGTCTTGCCGTCCGGTGCCAAGAAGGGCGTCATCTCCTGGTACGCGGTGTTGACGGTGCGCCCCAGGTTGCGGGGCTCAGTCCAGCCGCTGCCCTGCCGAAAAAGTACGTACAGGTCTTCGCCGCCGTAGGTGTCGTACGACTGCAGGGTGGCAATAATGATGTCGCCGCTGCGGTGCAGGGCGCCACTGCGGTGCTTCGATTTGGTATAGAAGTAGGGAATCTCGACGGCCTCGGGAGTGCTCCAGCCGCTGCCCGAAGCAACCGCCGCCGACAGGCCCTGGGTGCGGGCCGGAGTGCCGTCGGGCTGGTAGTGTCCGTGCACCAGCATCCGCCCGTCACCGTCGAAGCCGACGACGCCGTTGTACTGCGCGTTGTTGAGCTTCGCCCCGGCGTGCTGCGCCTCCGACCAGCTTTGGTCGCCGGTGCGCTCGCAGTACCAAATGTCGCCGGGGTCGCGCCGCCCCCCCACATTGTCGGCGTGCCCGCGGCGGGTAAAGTACAGTCGCTGCCCGTCAGGGCTCACCACTGGGTGCTGCTCGTCGGCGTAGGAGTTCACGCTGGGGCCCAGGGGCTGGTAGGCGGTTTGGGCAGAAGCCGGGAGAGCAGTTAGGCTGAGAAGTACAATGGTAGCGCTTCTATAGGTTAGTGAAGACACTAACCGCAGGGACAGGTAAGACAGTAAGTACATGGGCTATTTTATGTGAAGAACGTGGGTGGCGAACGCGCTAGAAACGCACCCGCGCATTGTAAAACTAGGAAGGGTGTCTAGACAGAAAAATCCACTAAAGGCAGGGGTTAGAAAATGTTGGGGAAGTAGGCGCATGGGCGGCTATTTGGCAGAATGCACCGAACGCGTTAGAAATGCGCCCGAGCGTTGTTACAATGAGTTATGATGATGTGGTTGGTTAAACCGGACGCAGTTTAGTACAAAACCACTAAAAGAAACAGCGGAATTGATATTTTTGGCGGATGAACTTCTTTCGCCTTCAGGAAAACCAAACCACCGTACGTACCGAAGTGGTGGCGGGCCTCACTACCTACTTCACGATGGCCTACATCATCTTCGTGAACCCCAGCATCCTGGCCAAGGCGGGTATGGACTACAACAGCGTGCTGGTGGCCACCTGCCTGGCGGCGGCCTTGGGCACGCTGCTGATGGCTTTTCTGGCCAACTATCCCTTCGCCCAGGCGCCGGGCATGGGCTTGAACGCCTTCTTCACCTTCGCAGTAGTACTGCAGAACGGCTTCACCTGGCAGCAGGGACTGGCCATTGTGTTTATCTCGGGGGTGTTGTTTATCCTGCTCACGCTTACCGGGGCGCGTTCGGCGGTGGTGGAGGCCCTCCCCCGCTCCATCCGCTACGCCATTCCGGCGGGCATTGGCTTGTTTATTACCTTGATTGGGTTTAACAACGCGGGGCTGGTGCGGGTGAACCAGGGGCCCATCGTAGATATTATTCTATCGGCCGAAACCCTGGAGGCTGCGGCCCTGGTAGATCAGATCAGCCGCGCCCCGGCGCAGATTCTGGAGCTAGCCAGCTTTAGCAATCCGTCGGTGGTGCTGGCGGGCATTGGGCTGCTGGTAATTGCGGTGCTCTACGCCCGGCGGGTGCCGGGGGCCATCCTGCTCAGCATTGTGCTCACTACCCTCATCGGTATTCCGCTAGGAGCCACGCCGGTGCCCGATACGTTCAGCTTCACCGATGTCCACCTGGGCGACACCCTGTTCCAGCTCGACTTTGCCGGTCTGTTCGAGCGGGACGACTCCGTGCTGAGCGTGCTCACTACGCTGGTGGTGGTGATCATCTCCTTCTCGCTGGTGGATTTGTTCGACACCATCGGAACGCTGATCGGCACGGCCGACAAAGCCGGGTTCCTAGACAAAGACGGGCGCCTGCCCCGCATGAAGCGCTCGCTACTGGCCGACGCCGTAGCCACCACCTTCGGCGCGCTGGTGGGTACCTCTACGGTGACTACCTACATCGAGAGCAATGCCGGTATCGCCGCCGGAGGACGCACCGGACTCACCTCGCTGGTGGTGGGGGTGCTCTTCTTGCTGTCGGTGTTTTTGGCTCCGGTAGCAGGCATGGTACCGGCGGCGGCCACCGCCCCGGCGCTCATCTTGGTGGGCATGCTCATGATGCAATCGGTGCAGCGGATTGATTTTAGCGACTTTGAGAACGCGCTACCCGCTTTCCTGACCATCGTGCTAATGCCCTTCACCTACAGCATCGCCAACGGCATTGCCGCCGGGATTATCTTCTACGTGGTGATTAAGCTGGTGCGGGGTAAGGCAAAGGAGGTGCCGGTGGCGCTTTATTTAATGGCGGGTTTGTTTGTAGTGAAGTTTCTGGTTGAGACGCGTTGAGACGCGATGAATCGCGTCTGTACCGGGGATGTTATTTGGTGGAGGTGCCGTAGCGGCTGGCCATGCGGCCCAGGATGATGGCGATGTAGAGCAGGCCCAGCATGGCTTCGAGCGAAGCGATGGATTGCGCCCAGGGCGATACGGGAGTGATGTCGCCGTAGCCTAGGGTGGTGAGGGTCGCGTAGCTGAAGTAGACCATGTGTTGCCAGGGTAGCGGGGTATCCAGGGTGCTGGAGGCAAACGCCTCGGGGTCTAACGTATGAATGATCATGTACAGCGCGGTGAACAAATTGCCCAGTATCAGGTAGATGGTGCTGGCGCTAAAGATCACATCGCGGCTCACCCTTTCGGTGACAAAGATATATTCTACCAGCACCACAATGATCATCGTTTGGAAGAGGATAAGCAGACCGTAGCTGGCCAGGGCCAACCAGACGATATCTCCTCCGGTGAGCACCCAGGGGATGCCGATGCCTACGTTCAGAATCGCTACAACTGCCGTAACGATCATCCGTCGCCGGTTTACCGCGGATAGGTACACTCCGCTGGCCAGCAGCGCCACGTAGAAGGAAAAATACACCGCATTTTGCCAGCTGCCCAGCAGAGAAAAAGGGTAGGTCAGTTGCAGTACCACCATCACCAGCAGCACGTAGATCACCCGCCCCGATATACGATCTAGGACCTCAGGTTCTACTTCAGTTTGGAGGATAGGCTCTTTGATCACGTTGCGCTACCGGCTACATTTCTTCGCCTAAAAACTGGTCGTTCTTCCACAAGCCGGCCTGTATGCTATCGGTTTGCACGCTGTCGGTCTTTACCGAGGCAAACACCATTTTGCCCTCCCCCTCTTTACTGCCCTTCACAAACTCACCTTCGTAGTAATCGCCGTTGGCCCAGGTGTAGGTGCCTTGTCCGTGCGGAAAGCCCTTGGCAAACGCCCCCTCGTAGGTATCGCGCCCGATGGCTTTGCCCTGTCCGTGGGCCTTGCCCCGCCGACAAGCGCCATCGTAGCTACCGGCCAGGTCGGGCAAGCGCACCCGGCAAGACTCCTGGGTTTCTGTTGGTGGGGGGATGTCTAAACCAACAGGAGTGAGCACGGTCAGCAGGAAGAGAACAAGAAGGCTGGATAAGTTCATAGCACTTGCATCAGTAAGTTGAACCGGCAAAGTACGGCGAATCTACCAGAGTAGCCGAATAATAGTCAAAAAACACGCAGCGGGTTACGCTGAAGCTGACGTTGATTTACTATCTTGAGCTTATGCTTGTTCAACTACTATTCTTATCTTCTATGAAAGAGTTTCTGATTGCGATGCTTCTGCTGCCTGTTTCTCTGTTAGCTCAACCCGCCGACAGTACCAACACGCTTAAGTACGGGGGTTACGTCAGTATTAATGTGCTAGGAGCTAGCGACCTATCCGACCTGAACAACCAATTACGAGCAGCCGGTCAGTTACCTGCCGAAGGTCCGGCTGTTGGGTTCACTGTAGGGCTTAGCAGTCGGTTTGCGGATCAAAATTCTTACAACGTGACCCGATTAAGCTTCTTTGGCGCCGGAGATACCGAAACGCAGGACAATCGTCAAACCCGACTGTGGATAGCTGAGTTGAGCGGGTTTACGCACTACGATCTGGTAGGCAACCCCAACTGGTTAGTAGCACCCTACCTGGGTCTGGGTTTCAACTACGCCCGCCTGGCGGTTTCGTCAGTAGAGAGCAATGTAGGCTTCCAGAGCAGCCTGGCCACCCCTGCCAGCCCAGAGGTGGCCAAAAAGCGCTACGGTAGCGACGGGCTGATGCTCTTCGGTGAGTTAGGCGCCGGAGTAGAGCGGGTGCTGAAGCTAAACGGCGTTGATTTCTACATCGGTTTAAGCGGCGGCTATCGCCTTTCGACCCGCCGGGCGTGGACATTAGACGATACTAAAGTGTTTGACGCCGATTTCGGTACGCAAGGGTGGACCTTCGAGTTAAAATACCGTTTTGAGGCGCGTCCCGACCGAATGGACCGCTCGGCCAGGGGGCTGATACGTTTCTTCAAGTAGGTCGGCTACGACTTAAACGCCAGCTTAAAGTACAGCAGCACCGAAGAAAGCAGCAGCGTAGCAGCATTGGCCAAGATAATCGGCAGGGCCTGGCTAAAAATACCGTACACCAACCACAGTATCACTCCCAATACGAACAGCAGAAACATGCCTAGCGATAAATCTTTGGCTGACTTGCTTTTCCAGGTTTTGATTACCTGCGGAAGGAAGGCCGCGGTGGTTAGCATGCCTGCTATGATGCCCAAAACATCCAGCATAAACGTACTCATAAAAAAATAGTAAAACGCGATTCCACTCACCCTAACGCACGAGGTTGATTAGGGTTTGGCTTTTAGAGCGGAAGGCTTCACTCCAATTCGTCGAGCAAGGATGCTGCCTTTTCGGTGTAGTCGCCTTCCTGCTCCGCCAGCGATTGCAAATAAGGGCGGGCAGCCTCGGGTTGATTGACTTTTAAGTACGCCAGGGCCAGGTACCACTGGCTTGGTTCGTAGAACAAACTCGTTTCTTCCTTTATCATGCGCTCGAACAGCGGAATAGCCCGCTCGGGCTGGTCACTTTCTAGGTAACTTGCTGCGTAATAAAAAGTGTAGCCCGGAGTATTTAAGGCGTCGCTTTGGGCGAACAGCGCCAAGGCTTGGTCGTACTGCTGCGCGTCGTAGGCCCGCACGGCCTGCTCCAGCACAGTTTCTTCTACTACCTCAACCGACCGCTGCGCCGGATTAATCAGGTTAGGGAAGGGTTCGTGGTAGGCTACGTACAGCTCTTGGGGACTAGCAGAAGGAGGAATAAAAAACAAATAGCCTAACATTAATACAGTGAGCAGCGAGGCGGCAACGGCTACCCAGGTGGTTAGAAACCGTCGGCTGGTCTGCTTTGTGGCAACCACTGCCGGGGCAGGACTCGCCAGTTCAGCCTCTACCGCTTGTAGGCGTTTTTTTAGTGCTTGGCTTCCGTCTAGGCCAATGCCCGCAATTGTATCGCGGTGCAACTCCAGGTCCTCGGTTAGGGTGGTATCGGCAGCCAGCTGCTCTTCAAACTGTTTTCGCTCCTGGGCGTCCATTTCGTTGTGCAGGTAACGGTCTAGCGTAGCGTCATTGTCGGGATGGTCTTGCATAAGTAGCCAGTAGTAGATGAAGTGATAACGTCTTTGCTCATTCTGTTTACTTCCTTAATCCTTATTATACCGCTGTGGTAAACATAAAGTTAAATTTTTTTCTATTTCTGTTTACTTCTTCTTAATCCAGTGCATTAAGGGGCAAAAACGGATTATCCTGTAACCCTAAACTTTATTCCCCCTATGCATTATTTTAAAAACATCACGTACGCACTCATTGCCTCGCTGTTGCTGTTCTCAGCCTGCGGCGAAGATGAAGATCCCGAACCGGTGGGCAACGCCCCCGTCGCCAATGCTGGAGCTGATCTGGACGCCAGAGCAAACAGTTCGGTCACGCTGGATGGCACCGGCTCGTCCGATGCGGAAGGAGCCCTGACCTACGCCTGGGCCCTCACCACCCGGCCCGACGGCAGCAGCGCTTCTATCAACAACGCTACCCAGGCCACCGCCACCTTCACTCCCGACGTGGTGGGCACCTACGTGGCCACCCTCACGGTAACCGATACCGACAGCAACAATGCCAGCGACGTCACGACCATTACGGTAACCGAGGCGGTGGGCAGTCCGCCGGTAGCCGTGATCGTTGATGAGAATGACGATCCGATTAGCGAGGACCGTAGCAATAACACCGTCACGGTCACGTCTCCCTATGCATTAGACGGTAGCCAATCATCAGATCCGGACGGAGACGCCCTGACCTACGCCTGGACGATCGCCAGTGAACCCAGCGGCAGTGCGGCCGCGACCATCAGCGGAAACAGTCAGGCTGAAACCACCTTCACCCCTGACGTGGTGGGAGAATACGTGATTCGCCTCACCGTGAGCGATCCGAGTGGTAATGAAAACTCAGCGGAAGTGACCTTGGTAGCTAACGTTGAGCCAGTACTCATTAATAGCAATATCACCGCAGACCGTACACTAGAGAATATCTTTGAGGACCCGACGCTTCCTGACTACCGGGTAACGCGCTCTATTGTTGCCTCGGCGGTGCTGACCGTAGAACCGGGAGTAGTGGTAGAATTTGTGGAGGATGCTTTCCTGACCGTGGCCAGTGGTGGCGGAGCCTTGATCGCCGATGGCGAAGCCAGTGAAAAAATTACGTTCACCACGGCTAACCTGGCCGGGGGCATTCGCTGGGGTGGCATCTACTTCTCTTCTCAGGACAGTCGCAATATTTTTGACAACGTAATTATTTCGTACGGTGGAAATTCAAATATGACGAGTTTCGCTGACTTTGTGGATGTTCCCGCAAATATCGGATTAGGTGAAGGGGCCAGGCTCAAACTAACCAACACGCAGGTGAGTAATGGTGGAGGCTACGGAATGTACGTCCGATACGGTGAGCTTACGGAATTCTCCGGTAACGCTTTCGATGACAACACGCGCTCCGGCATTGGTCTAACGATCACCGAGGCCTCCGTGATAGATAATGCAACGACTTTCGCTGACAATACCCTTGGAGCGGTAGAAATATTCGGTTCTACCGTCAGTGAGGATATCACTGTGGAGGCACTTAGTGACAATGCCTATTACTTTGTGTCAGGCGGCTTGACAATGGCCGCGGATGTGACTGTTACCGCAGGCACGGAGTTACGGATGGCCGAAGACGTTTTCATCACGGTGACCGACGATGGCGCCTTGATTGCGGAAGGCACCGCTACCGACCGAATAATCTTCACGGCGCAGGACGAGGATAATCCTTGGGGAGGCATAAAGATGGCTTCTACTGACTCTAAAAACAAGCTTGATTACGCTACCGTCACCAAAGCAGGTTCAGTAAACATCATCGAGTTTGCCAACTTTGTGGATGTTCCGGCCAACATTGGTATGTACGGCGAAGCGCGGCTATCTATCACAAATACCATTGTTTCAGAGAGTGGGGGCTACGGCATGTACGTCCGATTCGGAGAGCTTATCAGTTTTGAGAACAATACCTTCACGCAGAACGCTCGAACCGGAATTAATCTTGCGGCCAATCAGGTAAATGCGATTGACATCAACTCTTCGTTCACGGACAATGTGCAGGGTGCGGTAGGGATATTTGGCAGTACGCTTAACGATGAAACTAGTGAGTGGGTAGCACTTAAGGATGACGCACGCTACCTGGTTACGGGCAATCTTGATATTCAGCGATCGCTTACTATCCAGCCGGGGGCTAAGTTTGATTTCCAAAACGATGTTTTCTTCACCGTAACGGAGTCGGGCTCGCTGATTGCCGAGGGCACGGCCACTTCAACCATCGTCTTCACATCGGCCGACCCGAGTGCCTATAAGTGGAGAGGCATTTTCATCAGCGCTGGCACCATCAACAACAAGCTAGATTACGTTGAAGTGTCTCACGGAGGAAGCTCAAAGTATGATTTTGCCAGCTTTGTGGATGCCAACGTAAACGTAGGAGTAGGAGCAGGAGCGACGGTGGCGATCACCAACAGCACGATAACCAACAGCGGTAGCTACGGCATCTACGCTGATGGCACCGTGAATGCTGACGTAGAAACCACGGCGGGAAATACCTTTAGTGATAATCCCGACGGCAACGTGCTTAATTAAACCATAGGGGATAGTGCTTGTGCGCACTATCCCCTATTACTATTCTTTCAAAATTTATTACATTTGTTTAACTCATATCCTAACTAACAAAATCATGAAAAAACTATTCATTCTCTCTTTTCTCGCTTGTGGCCTTACTTTCGGAGCGCAAGCTCAAAACACTGTCCGCGTGGGCGACTCTGGCGGCGGCGGACTAGCCTACAACGAAGGCGACAAAATCTTTATGGTCGGTGTCAGTTTTGGTACTTATGGCTACGGCCTAGGAAGCGGTAGAAGCATAGGCGTTCCCCCGCTGACCGCCGCCTTAGAATTTGGCATTCACGAGAACTTCAGCGTCGGTCCTTATGTAGGCTACGCTAGCTGGAACTTCAATAACTTTGGTCTTGACTACGGCTGGAACTTCCTGGCGGTAGGTGCGCGTGGATCGTTTCACTACGTCCCAGTGCTTAATGAAGCACTGGATCTATCATTAGACGAAGAAAAATTTGATTTTTATGTAACGCTTATTATTGGGCTTGAATTTCAATCGTTTACTGGTGATGATAATTTTGGCGGAGTATTTGGTGAAAATTATAGCAATAGTTCCACTGGTGTCCAATTCGGACCTGTACTAGGCTTTAAGTACAAATTCAATGATAAGTTCGGAGTATACTTTGAAGGGGGACGTGGAGCTTTCGGCTACGGAACCATCGGACTTGCTGTTCATCTCTAGCAAAGCCTACCTGACGAAAAAGGGCCTGCTTGGTTTACGAGCAGGCCCTTTTTATTGAGGAAACATTTAGGTTACTACGAATACGTTACGCTACTTCCAAAAGCCAGAGCACAAAGAATACTACCGACACAATAATAGAGATCGTTGCTAACAAACCCAGTACCCCGTAACCGGGGGTAGAGCCAGCAAGAATTGATAAGATTAAAGCTACCCCAAGAAAGATAATCGCGAACTTTAGGTTCTGGTCAATATCCTGGGTTTCTTCCGGGGAAGCATTTTTGAACTCCTTGGCCAAGGTGCGCAGTTCTTGCCGCAGCTCCTTGCGCTTGCCGCGCACTTCTTTGCGCGTCAGTTGTTCGCCCTTTATCTCGCGCGCCAGTTGCTTGGTGCGAGCCACGCTGGCCTGAAATGCTGAGTTCTCGCTTTTGGCAACCGCCTCATCCAGTTGCTCGCGGGCTTCCTCCATCTTGGCGGTGAGCGACTGCTCGGTCAGCCCTTGCTTTTCCAGCGAGGCCTTCAGGTTGCCCTTCTCTTTCGCCGTAGGCGGAGTAACCGGTCGCGGCGTCTGCTTGAAGTAGTAAGAATTGCCGTAGGCAATCTTGCTCGATTGGCATCCGGAGAAGCCGACGGCTAAGCAAAATATACTCAGCACCGTCCATAAAGTCAGTTTTGTGGTCATAGATACGGGGAATAAGAAAGAGTTAGAATTGCTACAAGATTAGTTTATTCTGGGTAGTTCAAAAGAAATCAGCCGAAAAAGTGCGTGAAGGCGCTCAGCACAACTAGGGCGTCTTTTCTTCCGGGTCTCGCAACTTTGCGTAAACGAGTTCGTCCAGGGTTTGTCCGTCCTTGAACACGCTTTGCCGCAGGCGGGCCTCCAAGGTATACCCGGCCTTCTCTAGCACCCGGGCCGAGGCGCGGTTAGGCCCAAACACTCCGGCGTAGAGCCGCACCACGTCAAAGTGCGCAAACACGTAGTCCGACATCGCCGCCACCGCTCGGCTGGTGAGTCCGCGGTTCCAGTAGGCTTCACCCAGCCAGTAGCCGATCTCGGCCGAGCGGCGGTACACATCGTCCTTGAACACCAACCCCACTCCGCCCACGGCCTGCCCGTCTACTTCTAGGGCCACGTTAAGCATGGTGGGGTCGTAGTTAGCAATCTTGATCCACAGCCGGGCGTCGTTCTCGGTGTAAGAGTGCGGAAAGCGGTCGCGCACGTTTTGCCAGATGCGCCGGTTGTTGGCCTGCTCCACCAGCGAGGCCTCGTCGCCCGACCGCCAGGGCCGCAACACCAGTCCGTCTAGCACGATACGCAGTTGATCATCCGGCTGAATCCGTTTCACAGGCGGTTAAGGAAGGTGAGAACCTAATAACAATAGAATCGGTGAGGTGGTTATAGGGGGACTTTCTAAGTGGTTAGGGGATTGGGTATTGGGTATTGGGTATTGGGTATTGGACATAGTAGCAACTAAAACCTAACACCCAACACCCAACCCCTAAAACCCAACACCTAATCCCAAACACCAGAACCTAGAACCAACCTTATGGAAGCACTTTTTAGTGGCGAAGGACTGATCGCCCTGCTCACCCTCACCTTTTTAGAGATCGTGTTGGGAGTCGATAATATCATCTTCATCTCCATCGTCTCTAACAAACTACCCGCCGACCAGCAGGCCAAAGCGCGAAACATCGGACTCGCCCTGGCGATGATCTTCCGGGTGGCGCTGCTGCTGGGCATCACCTGGATCATCGGCTTCACCGAACCGCTGTTCAGCGTGTTTAACCACGAGGTGAGCGGGCGCGACCTGATTCTGGCGGCCGGCGGACTGTTTTTACTGGCCAAGAGCACTTCCGAGATTCACCACAAGATTGAGGGGGAGGATCATACCGAAACCGACTCGGGCAAGCGGCCCACGCTGGCCTCCACCCTGGTGCAGATCGTGCTGCTCGACATGGTGTTTTCGTTCGATTCTATTCTTACCGCCATAGGGCTCACCGAAGAAGTGACGATTATGATTATTGCCGTGATCATCTCTATCGGGGTGATGATGGTGTTTGCCGGAGCCATCAGCCGGTTCATCAACAAGCACCCTACCCTACAGATTCTGGCCCTATCGTTCCTAATCCTGATTGGGTTTATGCTGATCGTGGAGGCCCTGCACTACGAGGTGCCGAAGGGCTATATTTACTTCGCGGTAGGCTTCTCGCTACTGGTGGAGGTGCTCAACATGCGCTTCCGCAAGGGCCGCTCCGAGCCGGTGCAACTGCGCGGCCAGCGTAAGCTAAGCAACCAGCCCCAGCAGGAGCCGGTGAATCAGTAAATTGCGGGTTCGGGCAGAAGCTGATATCTTCCAACCATATCTGCAAGTTTAGGGTCTATAGCGACAAACCCGACAAGCCTCCCATGAAACCACTTTACGCCTTATTCTTAATCGGTGCGTTCATCACCACTTTGCTGGGTGGCTGCGCTACGTACCGCTCAGACTTTGGCGGGGGTTACCACGCTTTAGAGGGCACCTACCTGGACAAACCCCACTACGACAGCCTACCGCAGGGAGCCTGGTACGCCTCAGCGCGAGCCATTCGGGCCAGTGGCTATAACATCGGCCCCTTTTCGCCCCGGGAGGGTGACCGAAACCGGGTATATGAAGCCGTAGTACACCGGGGCCATACCTACCGCAACCTGAGCTGGGCCGGGGGGCTTTTTGGCTACTACGGCAACTACCGGCTGGGCAACCGGCACGATAGCGTATTGGTAGATCACTTTCTTTCCCGGAAGTCCTACTACGGCTTCGGAGCCAAACTAGACGTTGCCTGGAACATCCCGTACCGGCGGGTCAACTTCCGCCCCCTGGGGCTGGCCCTTACGGTAAACCGGGAGCTCGGACGGTATCCGAGGTTCGTACGCCAGATTGACGGACTAAGCCCTTTGGTAAGTACGGTCAACGACCCGCTGGGCATCAATGTAGGCATCACCTCGGGGCTACGCGTTGCGTGGGAGGGAGGCATGGTGCTGGGTGGCCAACTACTGCTGATGATTCCCGACCGAGACTACGATGTGATCTACGAGCGGGTGGTAGACGGACAGGTGCAACCAAGGGGACTGGTAGAAGGAGTGACAACGACCACGTTTGTTGGTTACGAGAACGTACTTTTTCAGGTACAGATGGGGTTAGGTGAGGCTCAGTTACACGTGGCCTACGGGCTGACGTACCGCTTCGGACGGTAAGTGCAGCTTGTAAGTCTATATACGTTTCGGAGTTCCAGGGCGTGTTGACATATAGATTAACGAGAGATTTTGAGGACGATTTTCGTCTGATTAAGGCGCTTGAGAAGCGCGATGCTGAGGCATCGGGCGCCGAAAGCAACACAGAACAGGTGGAAAGCGTACC
>JBASAY010000183.1:0-19234 GCA_049650865.1 Tunicatimonas sp. | reverse complement strand
CCGGAATCCCCCGCTACAGCGACGAAGAATAGCCCGGCAATGTGCTCAACAAGTCTTTGTAGCGGGGGATTCCGGATATTTTCTTCCGTTTCACTATAGAAAATTCCGGAATGACGCATTAGTTTGGCTGACAATTTCTAAACCGGGAATTGCTGAAATTAGCTTCAGCATGTTTCTAAATAAACAACTTACTGACGAACTAGAGAAGCTTTGTCGCTTAAACGAAGTAAAATCGCTTTATGCTTTCGGCTCAGCAACTCGGGAAGACTTTGGTGATAGTTCGGATGTTGATCTGTTGGTTGACTTTAATGAGTCTGATCCATACAAGTACACCGACCTTTACTTTGAGCTTAAAGAGGCGCTGGAGAAATTATTTGACCGACGAGTTGATCTCATTGAGGAACGGGGAATTAGAAACAAGTTTTTCCGGCAGGAAATAAATAAAACGAAAACCCCTATCTATGAACGCTTCGGACGAAATCATCTGGACAATCGTGACTAGAGAGCTTCCAAGGCTTAGAGAAGAGATCACGAACTTATTGGAAGAATAAGTCAGCTTTTTCCACCCGGCAGACGGCCCTCTTCACCTTTCACACCTCATATTTCACACTTCACTCAATCTCAATCACCACATTATCCGTCAGCGGATGACCCACACAGGTGAGCACGTAGCCCTGCTTCAGATCGTCTTCGGTGAGGCTGTCCTCCTCATCAAGTTTCATACGTCCCGAAACGCACTTACCCATGCAGGCCGTGCACAGTCCGCTCTGGCACGAATAGGGCAGCTCGATATCCAGCGCCAGGGCGGTTTGCAAAATGGTGCTTTCAGACTCCACCGCAAAGCGATGCGTTTCGCCCTCGTAACGAATGGTCACTTCGTGGGTTCCCTCGACCGTTGCTTCCGAAGTTTGGTAGGCACCGGGGGGGGCATCCGTATCCCAGGTGGCGGTCGGTTGCTTAGGGGTATCGTCTGCGGGAGACTTTTTTGTTTTACTAAGCACAAAGCTTTCTTTGCGAATCTGGTGGGGTGCCACCTCGAGCGAGCGCAGGGCCTGCTGCACGTTGTCCATCAGGCCGGGTGGTCCGCACAGGTAGTATTCGGTCGCTAACTCCGAGGGGGGAAGCGCGGCCAGTAGTTCAGGTACGCGTTCAGCGAGTACCTGCCCTTCGTGGGCCTCGGCGTGGTTAGTGGTATCCTCCAGCACGTGCACGACCTGGAGGCGGTCGGCATATTGTTTTTTGATCGAGTCTAGTTGCTGGCGAAAGATAATCGCGTCGCTAGAACGGTTGGCGTAGATCAGCGATACCCGCGACTGCGGTTCGCCGTGCAGCACCGACTTGAGCAGGCCCATCAGCGGAGTGATACCGCTGCCGCCGCCGAACATGATTAAGTGACGCCGGTTGGCCGCGTCTATTGGGGTAGTAAACGTACCCGCCGGTTCGGCCACGCGGATGGTGTCGCCCGGCTTGAGCGTATCGTTGAGGTAATTAGACACCTTGCCCGAGGCCACCCGCTTCACGGTGACGGCCGGGTGGGGGTCAACTGCCGGAGCGGTGCACAGCGAGTACGAGCGCCGTACCTCTTCACCGTCCAGATCAAGAATAAGCGTTAAAAACTGACCCGCCTCGTAGGGCAAGCCTTCCGGGGGCGTCTCAAAGCCAATACTGATCGCGTCGGCGGTTTCCTTGGTCACCGAGCGGACGGTTAGGCTACGGTACTTAGCGGGCTTCTCAGCAGTTGATGCTTCCTTCTTCTTTCCAAATAAATTAAACAGCACGGTAATGAAAATTTTGTATGTTCAACAAAGTTGGCTTTACTACATATTTATAGCGGTGATTGTTTGACAACGCAAGCGCTCAATGGTTCGATTGCTCGATTGTTAAGACCAACAATCGAGCAATTGAACAATAGAACAATGAAACAATTGATTTAACTTCGCCGCTTACCAACCCTAACCATGTCAGAACTTACCGCTGTATCACCCCTCGACGGACGTTACCACCGCCACACCCATTTACTGTCGCCCTATTTCTCAGAGTACGGGCTTATCCGCTACCGGGTGCGGGTGGAGGTTCAGTACTTCATCGCGCTGTGCGAACTGCCGCTGCCGCAGCTTGCTTCCGTAGACCACTCCCTTTTTCCCCAACTGCGGGCAATTGTGACTGATTTCTCGGAAGCCGATGCGCAGCGGATTAAAGATATCGAAAAAACCACCAACCACGACGTGAAGGCGGTGGAGTACTTTCTGAAAGAACGGTGGGCGGAGCTAGGGCTGGCCGATCAGCAGGAGTTTATTCACTTTGCCCTCACCTCGCAGGATGTGAACAACACCGCCATCCCCCTCAGCGTGCGCGAGGCTATGGAGCAGGTGTACCGTCCGCTGCTCGACGAGGTGCTACAGCAGCTCCAGCGGCAAGCCCGGCAGTGGGCCAAGGTGCCTATGCTGGCCCGCACCCACGGGCAACCGGCTACTCCCACCCGGGTAGGCAAGGAGTGGGCGGTGTTTCACGAACGGCTCACCCAACAGATAGCGCTGCTCGACCAACTGCCCCACGTTGCCAAGTTCGGCGGAGCCACCGGCGGTTTCAACGCCCATTTGGTAGCCTACCCTGACGTGGACTGGCGGGCGTTCGCTGACCGCTTTACCCAGGAACGCCTCGGCCTGCGGCGCAGCCACCCCACCACGCAGATCGAGCACTACGACTTCCTGGCCGCCCTGTTCGACAACCTCAAGCGCATTAACACCATCTTAATTGATTTGTGTCGCGACGTGTGGCAGTATATCTCGATCAACTACTTCACCCAGAAAGTAGTCGCCAACGAGGTGGGATCGTCGGCGATGCCGCACAAGGTGAACCCCATCGATTTCGAGAATGCTGAAGGCAACCTGGGCATCGCCAATGCCCTGCTGGAACACCTGGCCGCCAAGCTGCCGGTATCGCGCCTGCAGCGCGACCTCACCGACTCCACCGTGCTGCGCAACCTGGGCGTACCGCTGGGTCACGGCTTGGTGGCGTTGCGCTCGCTCCAGAAAGGACTGGATAAGATCGAACTAAACGCCGCGGCGCTGCACGACGATCTGGAAGAGCATTGGGCGGTGGTGGCCGAAGCCATCCAGACCATCCTGCGCCGCGAGGGGTATCCCCAGCCCTACGAAGCGCTCAAGACCCTTACCCGGGGGCAAGGTGCCATCACCGAAGCCAGCATCAAGCGGTTTATTGAGACGCTGGAAGTGGATGAAACGATTAAAGCAGAATTATCCGCCATCACTCCGTTTAACTTTATTGGATTGACCGAATCATACTAATTCAATTCCTCAGCAGACCTTTCTCCAGCGCGATCCTTACTAAGCCCACGCTATTGCGCGCGCCCAGTTTGCTAATGAGATTCATACGGTGGGTCTCTACGGTCTTAACGCAGATAAAAAGTTTATCGGCGATTTCTTGGGTTGTCAATTCCGCAGAAATAGCGGTCAGCACCTCTTTTTCGCGGCGGGTGAGTTTGGGGATAAAAGAGGCCGTTCTCCGCTGCCCCAATGAGCTTTGTAATAGCTTTTTCTGGATATCTCTTTGCAGATACTGCCCGCCTTCAGAGACTGTTCTAAACGCATCGACCAGCTCCTCTTTACTAGTATTTTTCAAAAGGTAGCCGCTGGCGCCGTTGCCTAAAATACGCTTCACAAAAGCGATTTCGCTAAAACTGCTTAGGGCAATGATTCTCATCTTTGGGTATAGCCCCATCAATTGCTTGCAAAAATCGATACCGTTGCCATCGGGCAAATTAATGTCCAACAACAAAATATTGGGTTGTTGTTTTGACAAGCCTTCCAGGGTCGATGCAATCGTATTATGCTTATAGATGATCGCCATATCAGGTTCATCATGCAGCATGGTAGCTATTCCCTGAATAACCATTTGGTGATCGTCCGTAATGCCGATGGTTATCATGAAGCTTCGATTTTGTTGTGCATCGTAATGGTGTATGACGTGCCTTTTTCGTTGGACACAAAGTCCATTGTGGCATTCAAATAATCTACGCGTGATCGGACGTTCTGCATTCCGATACCATCATTTTTCACGGTTTTCGGGTCAAAGCCTTGGCCATTATCTTCAACGGTTAGCTGTAGGACGTTCATCAGATAGCTCAATTGAACATTAACTTCACTGGCCTCAGCATGCTTAATACTGTTGGTAACTAGTTCTTGAACGATTCGGTACAGGTTGGCTTCCTGCTTTTTTTCTATTTGAATGTTGTCTCCTACTTGCTGAAAATGAATTTCCGGGTCGTGTATGCTGTTCATGCTCTGGCAATATTCGTCTACGGCCTCTATCAAATTAAAATCCTTTAGGGACGGCGGAACCAGATTATGGGAAATGGCCCGTACCTGTTCACAAGAATCGTCGATCATGGCAACCGCCTCTTTGACAACGCTATTGTTCAACTCTAGCAAAGAGGATAATTTGAACTTGATGGCAGAGAGGTCGCCATTGACTCCGTCGTGCAGTTCTTTGGCAATGCGAAAGCGTTCTTTTTCCTCACCTTCCATCAGAGATTCCAGCGTGCGTACCTCTTGTTCGCGCTGTATGGTGAGTAATTGTTGTTGAATACGTTTCTGGCGTTGTTGAAATAAGAACCACAATAAGATAGACGCTAAAAGTAGGGAAACGATTAGTATGCCCATCGTGCGAGTTTTGGATTCGCTTTGCGTTAGTGCTAATTGTTGGTCGGCTAGAGCTAATTGCTGTTTTACAATTTCTTTGTCTTTTTTTTCTGACTGAAACCGTGTTTCCAGTTGGTTGATTTGCTTGGCGTGCTCCGCTAAATTCAGCGAATCTTTGAGCATGTCATATAGTTCCAAATTGTCGTACGCTTTTTGGATTTGCCCTCTCTCTTTGTATAAACTACCCAAATAACCATGAGCGCGTTGCTGAATCTCAAGAAAGCCCAGTTCTTTTCCTAGATCAACGGCCTCTAAATAGTGTTCTTCAGCAGATTGCGCGTCGCCGATTCCCGCGTAAGATTGGCCTAGATACAAAAGAACATCAGTGGCGAAATGCTGATAGTTTAAGTCCTTTGCTGTTTCAAGACATCGTTTGTAATAGTCGATAGCCTTCCGGTGATCGTTACTAATTCTATAGTACTCCCCCCAATTTCTGTCAATAAAGAAGGGTAAAATTTGTGGGTTCTTCCCAATTTTAGAAAGGCTATCGGATTTTATCAGATTTAATTTTGCCAAATTGAGAGAGTCGATTTTCAAATAAGCCAGGGCTAAGTCACCGTAGGATAAAGCCTTCGATCCATCAGACCCTTTGGGAGCTATCGCTATGGCTTTCTTTACGTAAGAAATTTCTTGCTGATTGTTTTTTAGCTGGGCATAAACGGCCGCCACATTAGCGTACGCATTGGTTAGCCGCGTGCTATCCCTCGTATTCTCTAAAAAAGATATTCCCTTCAAAGGGTCGGTAACGGCCTTGTTGGCCTCACCGGTAAGGTGATAGGCATTTGCCCTATTCAAAACAACCTTGGCCTTGTTCAGGGGACTTTTGGTGATTGCCGCAAGTTTTTCAGCGCGTTTCAAATAATAAAACGCTGAGTCGTAGCGCCCCATATTACTGTGTACTAAAGCGGTATAAAGTACGGCATGAAAAGCCCTGCTGTCATACTTCATTTCGCTGCTTAACTCGTACACCATTTTGTACAGTTGTAAGGCGCGCTGTGGCTCTTCGTACTCGATAGAGTCTCCCAATCGAAATAGCCCGTCAATGTAAGTTGAATCTTTTTGGGAGTCTTGTCCAACCCCGAACTTGGCTAGTAGCAGAAAGAAAAACAGCAAACAATATGTTCTGGACACAGGTTGGTTTTGACGAATTGAAAGTCTCTAACCTAGAGAACTGTTTTAAAGGTACGAAATTGGTAAGACTTCGTGTTGCTGCGGCTTGCTTAGCGGGGGACACAATCAGCATTAGCAAAATTTGAGGTGGTTCCATCTAAACGCCCTACGTCTTACTATGAGGCACTCGGAAATGAAAACATACGTTTTAAATTTTCCAGATCACATCGCCACAATCCCCTACCGAAGGTTACTGCGTATAGGTATTTGCCTTTGGTAAACAATTACACAATAGGAGTATCTGGCACGTTTTCGAGCAAGTTCTTCCGCTTGACCGGGAACGTCTCTTTATTATATGCACAGGTTTTTATGAGTTTTAGGGCGGGTTGATGTGCAAATAAGGGGGATGAGGGTGGTTTTCGCTAACGCGGTATGGTCTGGCTAAGGCCATTTCCGTTTGTACGTCAATTCGCCCTATAGTTGTACTAAGCCTTAGGCAAAGATGCGCTGGGAATGAAGCGACTCAACCAAGCTTTTCTGACTGGCAGATCACTGGGGACAGGGGGCTTCTTAGTACTAATTTCCTGGCCAGATTGGGGCGTGTCTTCAGGCCAGGGCTTGTCAAAATTAAAATCCATTGGCAACACTTCGAAGGCAATCATTCCGACTTTTCCTAAGAAAGCCAATACGCCGATGCTTAATAAAATGAGGATGGTTTCCATAAGGGTGAGTGGTTTAAGTTGGTTGACAAGAATTAAAAAACGGCAAGCTGTATTTGCTTCATGACTTTCTTTCGGATTGATAATGCAAGGTCTACATAAGGGTTCAGGAAAACTTCAGGGGATACCCTGAAATAAAAAACTCAGGGTTTTCCCTAAGGTCTTGATTGACGGATTCGGTACATCGCGAACGTACTGTCGCTGATGACACCATGAAGGGTGACGACTTCACTATGCTTGTAAATGGTAGAAGAGCAAAAGCCGCTGTGGAACAGGAATGAATGTTACGGTGATCATTCACTCATTCTCTTATTGGAGGGAATTGAGAAATTAGTTATGTTTGTGCCTACCAATTAGTATTCTTCAACACCGTTCTTTGTGCCGTAGCGCGCACCGAACACTCCTCTACCAAACAAAAAAGACGGGTTTTACACTAGCGGCTGCTTCCGGGAGCCGTTCTTTTATTTAGGGCAGTGAGGAGAATCTTAACCTACAGAGTATGTCAGACATATCGTATTACACCAAAGAAGGCTTGCAGCGGCTCAAGGATGAGCTAAACGAACTAAAAACCAAGGGGCGCACCGACATGGCCCGGCAGATTGCCGAGGCGCGTGATAAGGGGGACCTGAGCGAAAACGCTGAGTACGACGCCGCCAAGGACGCGCAGGGCCTGTTAGAACTTAAGATCGCCAAACTAGAGGGCGTAGTGGGCAACGCGCGCGTGCTCGACGGGGCCAATGTAGATACCTCTAAGGTGTCTATTCTGTCGACCGTAAAGATCAAAAACCAGCAGAACGGGGCCCAGATGTCTTACACCCTGGTATCGGAAGAAGAGGCCGACCTGAAATCCGGCAAAATATCGGTAAAGTCACCCATCGGCAAAGGGCTACTGGGCAAGAAGGTGGGCGAAACCGCTGAGGTGCAGGCCCCCGCGGGGAAGATCAACTTCGAGATTCTGGACATCTCCTTGAACTAGTAGGGACACGGCGCGGCGCGTCCCTACTATTTAGATTCTACCGCTTAACAACCCAAATCCTCATGTCTATCTTCACCCGCATCATCAACCGCGAAATCCCGGGGCATATTGTAGCCGAAAACGAGCACGCCATCGCCTTTTTGGATATCCGTCCGCTGGTGAAAGGACACACGCTGGTGGTACCCAAACAGGAGGTGGACTATTTTTTTGATCTGGAGGAAGACTTGTACCTCGAGCTAAACCGCTTTGCCCGACAGGTAGCGATCGGTCTGAAGAAAGCCGTGCCCTGTAAGCGCATTGCTACCGCCGTGATCGGCCTGGAGGTGCCCCACGCCCACCTGCATCTTATCCCCATCAACACGATGGATGATGCCAACTTCAGCCGCCCCAAGTTGCAGCTATCCGATGAGGAGATGGCGGCGGTGGCCGAACAGATCCGTGCGCAGTTGAGCGCGTAAGGAACCCGCTCAGTTCCTAAAAATTTATTCTTTTTCTAGCGGGTTCTTTGCGTCTTTTGGCGTGCCGGACCAGAACAACGCGGCGCTCGGGTTACCGACTTACCTATCAATTATGATTGGGTAGCGCGTGAATTAACCTAGTTGCGCGCTTTTCTGTCATTGAGGGTGCGCGGCTTTCAGACTTGCCGGACCTTCTTCTTTACCGCTCTTCTCTTCGTATTTGTCCGAGAACACCGCTCAGTAAGCGTTTTGTTATAACGTTGGCAATCTTCTGTATAACGAAATAAAGAGTTGCCTGCTGAACCTCTGCGCAGCGCAGCGAGGGGAAGCACTGTTTTTGGCGAAACGGTAGTGGTGTACCATTTGCCTCCCTTTCTTCCTTCCCCCCGATAAGTATTATGCTATTTATGTGGGTAGTGAAATGCCAACGCAACACGCAAGTACGATGGGTGAAAGATTTTTACGCAATGCGCTCCTTTATAGCGGATTCTTACTGGGTTTATCGCTAACCCTCAGGGCGCAAGACTGCCCCGACAACGCAACGTTTGAGGTTACGCATGAGCAAACCCCCGGCGGCAACGACGGATCCATTACTGTGACGTTTACCGGATTGCACGGAAATATGGACCCCAAAGCCGGAACGTTCCGCTACCACCTCTGGAATAAAAACACCGGCTACGTATACGATCAGGGCCAAATGGACCCCGGTCTTTATATAGACTCGAATATCACATTTAATTTTCGCTCACCAGGAACGATCACCTTTGACAAGGTGCCACCCCGGTCGGGCTACGTAGTCATACTCACCAGTTCGGATTGCCAAGGTCAGTTTCATCTCGAAACCGGTGAAGTTGTGGTAGAAGCATATAAGCAGTAAAGAGGATTATGAACAACTCAACAATGCGACTATTTATACTTCTTACGACGGTATTATACAACTTAATTGCTAGTACAGTTTGCTATAGTCAAATATGTCCTAATGAAGGACAAACAGAAGCTACTATTGCAATAACTGAGCAGCAGTGCTTCGCTACTAATGATGGGCAAATCGAGATTTCATTTGTTAATGCCGCCGGTATTTACGACCCAAGCTTAGGTGATTTTACACCAGGTACTGGAGACTATCAATACAATTTGTTTGATGGGGCTTCTATTGGTGCAGGAAAATGGGTATACCAGGAATCAGGTTTTGATCCTGGATTTGATTTTGTTGCTAGTATTACTGTTAATTATACGGCTCCTAACGTAATTACATTCACAGGATTGCCGCCAAATGAAGATGGTGTTGGCTATAGAATCGTGATTGCCGGTGGCGATTGTAGTGAGTCAGGAGGAACTAAGCAATTTTCTTCAGGATCATTCGGAAGCATAGTCAACCCCGCCCCTGAAATTATCATCGATCCGGCTCAAATTACCACCGAAGCCAATACGGTCTGCGCTCCGCCTACTCCGTTTGATGGTGAAATTGACCTTACCGGTGCGGTGAGCGGCGGGGCCGGAGGCTTCCAGTACGCCATTGATGGGGCTACCTTCCAGACCAGTCCGATCTTCACCGGCCTGGAGCACGCTACCTACACCGTCACGGTCATCGATCAGAACAGTACTACCGTAGGTGACAATTGTACCAAGACCATCGATGTAGATGTTCTTGACGGACGCGTACCTCCCACCGCTGCGATCACTCCTAACAATCCCGAAGCTTGCGCCAGTGTAGATCTATCACTCAACGGCAGCCCCACCGGCGGCACGGGCACCTACGTATCGCACCTCTGGACCGGAGACGTAGCTGAACTATCGGCGACTAACGTTGTTGACCCCACCTTCAACTCCGCCACCCCCGGCACTTACAACCTTACCTACGAGGTTACTGACGACAAGGGCTGTACCGCCACCTCTTCCGTGACTATCACCGTGGTTGACCCTACCGTGGTGAGCTTGTTTGTAGACGAAGATGATCCCACCATCTGCGCGGGCGAATCGACCGGCATAACTATCCGTAACGCCCAAGCAGGGTACCGCTACCAACTGCGCAACGACGCCGACGACAGCCCGATCGGTGGGCCCGCCAACGGGACCGACGTTGACCTGAAGTTACCCACCGGAAACCTAGCGGCTACCACCACCTTCAACGTACTCGTCAGCAGCGTCAGCGGTCCCTGCCCCGACGTGGAACTCACCGACCAGGCCACCGTCACGGTTTCCAATTCGGTAGACCTTACCCTACCGGTGAGCGCCCAGGATGCCGCCGTTTGCTTAGGGGACGCTACCAATATTCTACTAGAGAACAGCGAGTCGGGCGTTGACTACCAACTGCGCAACGATGCCGACGATAGCAACGTGGGGGGCACCCTCACCGGCACCGGCGGCACCTTACTGTTTCCGGTAAGTCCTGCTGCCACCACCACCTATAATATCGTAGCCGATAACGGGGTATGCACCGAGGCCGAACTTAATAACCAAGCAACGGTCACCGTCAACCCATCGCCCACCCAGGCCGTACTATCGGGCGACGCCACCGTGTGCGCCGGAAGCAGCACCGACCTGACGGTCGCCATCACCAACGGGGTCGGACTGTTCAGCTTTGCCATCGCCAACTCGGTAGACGCCACCACCATTCCGGTTACCAACTACACCAGCGGAGATAATATTTCCGTAACGCCCACCGCCGACGTAACCTATTCCATTAGCGGGGTGGTTACCGATGCTAACGGCTGCGAGGTAACCGGTACGGGTTCGGCGACTATTACGATCGCCCCGCTGCCTACCGCCACCGACCAAGCTCCGGTGGTGTGCGAGGATAGTCCGGGCAACGGGGCCACGGTAGACCTTACCGCCCTGGAGGCAAGCATCAAAAGCCAGCCGAGCCACACCGTTGATTGGTTTGAAGACGCTGCCCTCACGCTGGCGGTCGCCACTCCCACCAGCGTTACCGTTAGCGATGCCGATGATTTCTTTGCCCAAGTTAGCGACGGCACGTGCCAATCTGTGGCTACGGTCACCTACACCGTTAACAGCACGCCCGACGCGACCTTCAGCTATAACTCCGGCACCTTCTGTCAGGATGCCGGACCGCAGTCACCTACCGCAACCACCCCCGGCGGTTCATTCATCGCTGATCCGGGCCTGGCCATTGACGCCACCACCGGGGTCATCGACATTGCGGCGAGCACGGCCCCCCTCAACACTCCCCAGACGGTGACCTACAGCTTCGGCGGCACCTGCCCGAGCAGCAGCACTTTCGAGGTAACCATTACTAATGCTCCCGATGCGGAGTTTGAGTACGCGCCCGATCAATTCTGTCAGGACGTAGGAAACCAGCTTCCTATCTTCCCAACCGGCGGGAGTGGTGGTACCTTCACGGCATCACCCGCCGGACTGGACATTGACCCGGGTAGCGGAGAAATTGATCCGCTGGCGAGCGCCCCTGGCCTGTATACCGTCAGAAACACAATTGCGGCTAACGGGACCTGCGCCGAAGTTATCTATGATTCTCCGGTACGAATCCAGGAGCAAAACGATCCCAGTTTTTCTTACGCGGCGGCTTACTGTCAAGACGATACCGACCCCGTCGCTACCATCACGGGGGATGCCGGCAACTTCACGGCTAGTCCGGCAGGCTTGGTTTTCTTAGATGCTACTACCGGTGAAATCGATTTGTCGGCCAGCACCGCGGGTATCACCTATATTATTACGTACACCACGACGGGCACCTGCTTCTCAACGAGTAGCACCAGCGTCACCATTAACAGCGCTAGCGATCCGAGTTTTAGCTACCCCAGCGCCTCTTACTGCCCCAGCGAGGGTACAACAACTCCTAACTCAGTTGCCACTCCGGGAGGCACATTCTCCTCAACAGCGGGGTTGAGTTTTAACGATATCAACACCGGTGAGATCAACCTATCAACCAGTACACCGGGCAGCTATACAATCACTTACGCCCTCGGGGGCACCTGCCCATCTTTTGCTACTTTCGATGTCACCATTAATCCTACCCCGGTAGCCAACGATCAGACTCCGGTTGTGTGTGAGGACAGTCCGGGCAACGGAGCTACGGTAGACCTTACTGCCCTGGAAAACGCCATCAACGCCGATCCGGGGATCACCATCACTTGGTTTGAGGAAGCATCACTGACCACGGCAGTAGCCACTCCCGCCAGCGTAACGGTAAACGATACCGACGACTTCTTCGCTCGAGTGAGCGACGGCACCTGTCAGGCCGTAGCCACAGTGGTCTATGCGGTAAACCCACTTCCTACGGTAACCGATCAAACTCCCACGGTCTGCGAGTCGGCGGCTGGTAGCGGTGCCGCAACCGTGAGCCTTACGGCCCAGCAAAACGCGATTGACGGCGGCGCAGGCCTTACCTATGCTTGGTTTACCGACGCTACGTTGGCGACTCCGGTCGCTGATCCCAGCAGTGTAACCGCCAATGATGGCGATGATTTCTTTGCCCGCGCCAGTGATGGTTCTTGTGAGGCGGTGGCTTCGGTGACCTACACCGTGCAACCCTTGCCTGCGCCTAGCTTCACCGGACTTGCTTCGCCCTACTGCCTTACCGACGCGGCGGTAACGCTTACCGGCAGCGAGAACCCGAACGGCACCTTCACCGGACCGGGCATCACCGACAACGGTAACGGAACCGCTGCCTTCGAGCCGACTGCGGCGGGCGAAGGAACGCACAATATTATTTACAGCTTTACCAACGGGGCGGGTTGTGCCAGCCAAGCCACGCAAACCGTGGTGGTAAACGATTGTACCACTCCCTTCACCCCGAACTTCACCGCTGATATTACCAGCGTTTGTGAAGGCGGAACGGTTGAGTTCACCAATCAGTCGTCGGGAGCGATCACTACCTACGACTGGGACTTTGGGGCGGGGGCTACTCCGGCTACTGCTACCGGGGTAGGACCCCACGTCGTGACCTACAGTACGGCGGGCAACGCTTCCGTCTCGCTCACCGTAGACGGGCCAACTACCGAAACTAAGACTGACTACATTACCATCAACGCCGAAGACGATGCCGGATTCGGCTACGATGCCACCGCCTATTGTCCTGACGGTGCCGATCCGAGTCCTTCGTTCGTGAATACTCCCGGCGGGTCATTCACGGCTACCCCGGCCGGATTAGTGATTAGGGCTAGCGACGGCATGATCGATCTATCAGCCAGTACCACCGGCGTACCGTATACGATTACCTACGTCACTAGCGGCCCGTGCTCCAGCAGCAGTACGTTTAACCTAACGATTGATGACTTTGATGACGCCAGCTTTAACTACGCCAGCAGTAGCTACTGCCAGGGAGATCCGAACCCTATCGCCAACATCACCGGCGACCTGGGTGGAACGTTTACTGCTCCGGCTGGTTTGATCATCGCGGATGACGCAACCGGTGAAATTGACTTAGTGGGTAGTACGGCGGGCCCCTATAACGTGACCTACACGACGGGCGGAACCTGTCCGGTTAGTGAAGTATTTGAGGTTACGGTGGTGGGCAGTCAGACCGCTGCTTTCAGCTATGCTTCCGCTACCTACTGCTTCGACGGGGCGGATCCCCAGCCCGAACCGGGTTTTGATACTGGCGGAACGTTCAGCACCACCGATCCAATTAACGTAGACTCTGACAATGGAACCATTGATGTATCCGCCAGTACGGTAGGTGGCCCCTACACCATCACCTACACCATCGGCAGTGGCTCGTGTATCTCCTCCGAAACGTTCGAGGTATCTATCATCAACAGCACACCGGACCCGACCTTCAGTTACAACCAACCTCAGTACTGCACCCAGCCGGGTACGGAGCCAGCCATCCTGGCCGCCGGAGCCACCGCCGGAACGTTCTCTTACCAACCCTCGCCCGCCGGACCCAACGTGCTGGCGCTGGGTGCTGACGGTAGCATCGACCTGGCGACCAGCGATCCGGGCACCTACCGGGTAACCAATTTTATCGCCGGGTCGGGCGGTTCGTGCGCCGACGCGGTACACGAAGTAACGGTGCAGATTTTTGCGCCCGACGTGGCTGATATCGCCTACAACGGCGGCAGTGCCATCTGTCAGAGCCAGACGACTGATCCAACGCCAGCCTTTGCCCCGGGTAGTACCACCACCGGTACGTTTACCGTAATTAGTGCAAACCCGGCTACGGCAGTGATGACGATCGTGACCGCCACCGGACTGATCGACCTGAGCGATACCGACCCGGGTAGCTACGAGATTGAGTTCGTAACCGACGGGCCGTGCCCCGATGATACGACCATCACGGTAGTTATAGAAGAAGCCACCGACACCCGTTTTACCTATCCGGCCAGCAGCTTCTGCATCGGAACCGGCAGCGTACTACCCGATTTTATCGCAACCAGCGGCGGGGTGTTCTCAGCAAGTTCGCCGGATTTATTGGTAGACGGCGGAAGCGGTGAAATTGATGTAGACGGCAGCACCGCGGGCAACTACTTTGTGATTTACGAAACCACTACCCCCGGCTGCAACGGCCGCGATTCGGTAGCCATTGCCATTAATGACGTTACCGCCGACGCGGGGACTGACGAACTGTCCTGTCGCCTGCGCTACGACTTACAGGGCAACACCCCGGCCACCGGGGCCACCGGCGAGTGGACCCTTACCGCTACCCCCTCGGGCAGCGAAACCGCCACCTTTGCCAACCGCTTTGATCCAACCACCTCGGTAAGCGTAAGCGATCCTGGCGTGTACGAATTTGTGTGGACAGTAACCCAGGGTGGTTGCTCAGTAAATGATGCGGTAGAAATTGATTTCTACTACGCGATTGTGGTTAGCCCCGTTAACTACAATGGGGCCGCCGACTGTTCAGTCAATAACGGAGTGAAGGATATAGTAGCGGGTGGGGGAAGTGGGTCGCTCACTTTTGTTTGGAGCACCGGTAACATCACCAAAGGAATCAATTATCCTGATGGGTCGGTCCTTCCTGTTGTCCCTCCTCTGCCTCCTACGGGGGCAAGGCAAGAAGCTATAGATGCCGCCCCCCCTGGTATCCACACCGTAACCATTACGGATGATATCACCGGGTGCGATACTACGGTAACCTTTGCTATTGGGGTAAACAAATTTGATAATTTGGTGTCAGTTACCACTGCCCAGGCTTGCGGCACCGGGAGCAACGGAGAAATTACCGCCGCCCGGTCTTCAGACCCCGACGCTGTCAATTACGAGTACGAAATCACTTATCTTGACGAAAACGGTGATCCGCTGTCGCCACCCGTAAGTGCTACTTTTGATGCAACCACCGACGCTCAGGTGGTTACCGGAGGGTTTGCGGTGGGGAGCTACTTTTTGGACATTGAGGTAATCAACAGTCCCGATCCTGCTGAAATTGGGTGTCACTTCTACAAAGAAGCACTGGTAGAAGCGTTTACCCCGGTAGAGATAACGCTAAACAACGTTATCCAACCTAGTTGCGCGGGCACCACCGACGGCGGCATCACCATCAACGTGAGTGGCACCACTCCCAATACTTACACCTGGAAGGACAGTGGCGACAACACCGTGGGAAACCTCCAGAACTTGAGCGGCATTCCGGTAGGCGACTACTCAGTAGAAGTAACCTACAACGGCGGCACCTGTACCCAAACCTTTGGCCCGGTAAGCGTACTACCCCAAAACACCACGACCGGTCCTACCGCGGATGCCCCGCTGGCCCCCAGCATCCAGTGCAGCAGCTTCGACGCCCGCTGGAGCGACGAAGGACCCGGCATTAGCTACCGTATCGACGTCTCGGAGGACGCTTCATTCACCACTCCGCTCTTCCTAACCGATCAGGCAGTAGCAGCCAACACTACTACGTTTACGGTGAGCGGACTGACGCCGGGTACGCCCTACTTCTACCGCGTGCGGTCGGTCGACGGTGGCTGCGTATCGGAGAACTCAAATGTGATTTCGGTCACTACCGAAACCAGCGACGTGCCCAGCGGCCTGTACGCTACCGGTACGAGTTGCGATGCGTTTACCGCCAACTGGGCACCCGTGCCCGGGGCTACCGACTACGCCGTACAGGTGGCCACCGACGCGGCGTTTACTAGCGTGTTGGCTACCCACGACTCCGTGGCGGTAGGCAGTAATGACAACAAATTACTTATCCCCGGCCTCACCGGCGGACAAACCTACTTTTACCGCGTAACGGTAACCACCGCCTGCGGAGCTTCGGCCTACTCGGCCGCGGCCAGTGTGACCACCGACGGACTCGCTGACACCGACGTGCCTACTAACTTATCAAGTCCGTTTGTTGGTTGTACTACCGCCGAGCTAAGCTGGCAGGCCGTGAGCGGGTCGGTGAGTCGCTACGAGATTCACCTGGACGACGACGAGGATTTTGCCAACGGCTCTCCCTATCCTACGTTCCGCCGGACGACCACGACCGCCACCACGACTACCATGACGCTGCCCGCGGCCGGAACGAACTACTCCTTCCACGTACTGGCCATACTAAGTGGGTGCGACACCACGATGGCAGCCGCGAGCTTCACCGCCCGCAGCGAACCAAGTGCTCCGGTAGTAACTCCTCTGGCTAGTGATGATGTAACCTGTAACGGATTTACCCTATCGTGGTCCGCCGTGCCGGATGCCGACGATTACGTAGTGCACTTCTCCAAAGACGGTTTCACTACCTTCGCCGGAGATACCCTTACTACCCTGAGTATCGTGCTGGATACCCTAACTCAGGGTACCATCTACCAGTACCGTGTAATGGCTCGCGGCTGTACGAATAGCATTTTCACACCCCCCGCTGACGTCACCACCGATGATACCCCCCCAGGCTTAGCAAGTCCACCGACCGCCACCGATCCAGCGTGCGCCGGGTTTACCGTGAACTGGACCGCCCAGCCGGATATCCGCTACTTCGTGGAGGCTTCGCCGGTGGGTGATAATTTTACTACCGTGATAGAGCGCTCGCCCGAAGTGACCGGTGACACCTACACCTTTAATACGCTCGCGGTAGAAACCAGCTACAACTACCGAGTAATTACGGCGAACGATTGCGGCGAGAGCGGCCCTACCAACGGTTTAGGGACTATCTCAACCAAGTTAGCCGATGAGTGCGGCTGTGGACACGATCAGGTGGCCTTTACCCTTACCACCAGCAACGCCACTTGCCCCGGTACTGCCGACGGTGCATTCACTATCCTGTCGCGCAAAAAATCGGGCGTTACCGTAACCCCCGACATGGGCCGCTTTAAGTTTCGGTACCAGTCACTTACCAATCCCGCCGATACGTCGGCCTGGGAAGCGGGCGACCCTGGTGCTCCGCCGCTGCCGCACTTCTTCAGCGGGGTAAAGGCCGGTGACTATGAAGTATTGGTGTGGGATACCCTTGGCCTGCCCGGATGCGTGGATACCGTTGCCTTTACCACCACCATCGGTTTACAGAACGAAATTAGGATAACCGCCAAGGCCGAAACCTGCGATTCGCTCGGGCAAGTTATCATTGACTTCCCGGGAGCTTGTAACACTCCGGATCGTTTCTACTGGGCAAGGGTAGGGTCAGGAGAAGTGGACGGCGACGGACAAAGTGTGACTATTTCTGGGCTAAGTGTAGGCGATTATCAGGTAGAGATTTTTGACTTCTTTACCAACGAAGTCTACGATACCCTGTCGGTATTTGTGCCCAACACCTGTTCTACCAGTCCCGAACCCACCACGGCATGCAACCTGAACGGAGTGACCTTTATTCCCGAAACCACCCTGGCGGCCTGCGACACCGGCGAAGGTAGGGTGACCTTTACCTCGGTGAACAACACCACCGAAGTGTTTACCTTTACGGTTATTGAGGAGAGCGGAGTGGTGTTTGAAACGAAAGAAGGTACCAGCGGTATCACTTTCGATAATCTGCCCAGTCGGCGCTACACCTACGAAATCTACGACGCACTGTCGCAGTCGTGCCGTGGCAGGTTCACGGTGGGTACCAAATCGGTGGTGTTCACCGCTTCGGTAGCCGGGACTATTGCCTGCGGTGATGCACTTACCCAGGTGGACGTTGCCGTAGATACCGCCGCTACGTTGGCCGCCGGCCCCTACGAAGTCTTCTTACTGGACCAAACCGATACCTTGGAGCGCACGAGTTTACCGCTGGGTTCGCTGGCAACCACCTTTACCGACGTGGCCGTAGGCGGAAGCTACGAAGTAGTGATTGTGGCTGCTGCCGAGGACGCCTGCGTAGCGCGCCGTACGGTAGATGCCACTCCGCCCGGCACCACCGCCCTGCAGTTTGCCTACCAAGTGGATAGCGCGACCTGCTTCGCCGAAACCGGCAGTGGCTTTGTGACCATGACCGATATTGTGGTGGCAGAAGATACCCCCTTCGATGCCTTTGTGATTGATATAACCACCGGCGAGCGGGTGCAATCCAGGAAGTTTACGATCACTCCCGAAACCTTCACCTTTGCCGGGTTGCCCAGTGGGCAGTACCAGATTCTTCTGGAGCAGCAGCAAAACGGATGCGCTGCTACGCTTCAAACCAAACGCTCGGAGACGTTCGTTATCGACGGTCCAAGCAGTCTGCTCACCCCCTCGATCCGTAGCTACGTGGAGGTAACGGTCAACTACCCCTACGGTACTATTGAGATCGACAGTATTGGCAACCTGTTAGACGGCGAACTGCTAAAAGAAGGTGCCCCCTACGAAGTTCGCATTGCCGCCGACCCCAACGGAGGGGCTACCGACTGGGTTGAGGTGATTAACGAGAACCCCATCGTGCGCCCGTATCGGTACGAATACCTAGACCAGCCCGTCGGTACCTACTTCGTGGAGGTCCGCGACCGTTTTGGTTGCGTGATCCAGCGACAGGTAGAGGTGGGCTACACGGCCGAACTGTACATCCCCAATATCTTCACTCCGAACGGCGACGGAGAGAACGACACGTTCCAGATCCTGAACCTGGAAGATTTTGGAGAGAACGCCGGGGTGCAGTTAACCGTTACCAACCGCTGGGGGCGGCAGGTGTACCGCGCTAAGAACTACACCAACGCCGAAGCCTGGGACGGTGGCCGCTATTCGGACGGAGTATACTTCTACCACCTGATTCTGCCCGACAACACCACGCACTCCGGGTGGGTAGAAATCTGGAGAGGCCGCACTCCTTAGGGGTTTGGGGTTGAGGGTTCTAGGGCGTGTTGACATATAACCTAAACGGCGATTTTGGTACGCTTTCCACCTGTTCTGCGTTGCTTTCGGCGCCCGATGCCTCAGCATCGCGCTTCTCAAGCGCCTTAATCAGACGAAAACCGT
>JBASAY010000182.1:0-22939 GCA_049650865.1 Tunicatimonas sp. | reverse complement strand
GTACCCGACTGCCCTTGTCGTACGAGTGGCGGTCGAACATGTCTTCCTGATCGGCGTAGCGGTAGCGGATCAGGTCTACCTGCTTGGTTTCGGCCTCGGCGAAGTAATTTTGCCCCTGCTCCCACAGTTTGTAGTCCGCTTCGTCCCGGCCGTAGCGGTGCTCGTTCCACAGGTACTCCGAGTACGAAGCGAAGCCTTCGTTGAGCGTTAAATTAGCCCACGACTCGGTAGTGACCAGATCGCCAAACCAGTGGTGAAACAGTTCGTGGGCAATGATATCGTCCCAGTGGCTGTCGATCAGGGCGCGGTCGTCCACTAGTAGGGCGTCGTAGAACACCGAGGCGGTAGTGTTTTCCATCGCGCCCGACACAAACTCATCCACCACGACCTGCGCGTACTTCGGCCAGGGGTACTTTACTCCTAGCTTATCCGAAAAAAAGGTGAGCATGTCGGGCGTGTTTCCGAAGATATCCTTGGCGTAGGGGGCGTAGTCGGGATGCAAGTAGTAGTCCACCGGCATGCCCCGCCACGAGTCTTCTATCTTGGCAAACTCGCCCACCGCCATCATGAACAAGTAGGGCGCGTGCGCCTGGTCCATGCGCCAGTAATCGGTGCGGGTGCTGTCGTTTACCATCTCCGACGATACCAGCACTCCGTTCGACAACGTGGTGTAGCGGTCGTGCACCGTGATGTACATCTCCTGGGTGGTGCGCTCGTTGGGCGCGTCGATGGTAGGGAACCAGCGGGAGTTAGCCTCGGTTTCGCCCTGCGTCCAAATCTGCCGCATCGTATCACTAAGGCTGTCCGATTCGGTACCCACGAAGTAGAGTCCTTTGTCGGAGGTGATGGCCGCACTGCCGCCCGCCGGGGCCTCGTCGGGCCGAGCGGTGTACTCGATTTGCAGCAGGTAGCGATCGTTGCGGGTGTACGTTCCCCCCAGGTCAATGTCGAGTTGCGCTCCGTCGTAGTCGTAGGTGAGGGCGCGCACCTTGTTGTTTTCTAGCAGCCCTACCGAGTGAACATCAAAGCCTTTGGCATCCAGGGTCACCTGGGTCTGCGGATAGAAGTAGGAACGGAGCTCCAGCGTGGCGGTGCCCAGCAGATGGTGCTTCTCCCAGTCGAAGCGCACCTCCAGGCGCGTGTGGAGCAGGTCGTGCTGCCGTTGGCGCGACGCGCGGTAGGGATATACGGGTGGTGCGGTGGCCACCGGTTCGTTCTGGAGTGAGTCGACTGTGGTGGTATCGGCCAGTATGGGGGGGGCAGACCGGGTGGGGGTGCGGCTGCTTTGGCATCCGGCCAGCCAGATGATAACCAGTAGTAGGCCAACGGCCGGAAACGAGATGATTGGGTTTTGCGCAGAAAAAAGCGAAAGGCTTCTCAAATCAGTGGTGGTTCGTATCTTTAAACCGACAAAAGTAGTGCGCCGGACTCATTTACCGTAGTAAAACCGTTAATTTGTTTTTATGAAACAAGCAATCGTTAATCACGAAAGCACCTACTCGGTAGAGGTAGGCCCAGAAGGTATCACGCTAGATGGACAGCTACGCACTCCGGACATCCGGCAAGTGGGCGAACGGCGTTACCACTGCGTCGACGGCACCGATAGTTACTCGGTTGAAGTGCTGGAAGTCGACCCGGATCGCAAGCAGTTTGTGTTTATGCTGGGGGGCCAGCGGGTGTCGGTGCAGCTAAAAGATGAGATAGACCTGGTGGTAGAAAAGCTCGGTATGGCCCAGGCTGCCGAGGCGGTGGTACAAGAGGTAAGCGCCCCGATGCCGGGACTGATCCTCCGGCTTAACGTGGAAGCCGGACAAGCCGTTCGGGAGGGCGACAGCTTGCTTACGCTGGAGGCGATGAAGATGGAAAACGTGGTTAAATCGCCAGCAAGCGGCACGGTAGCGGCGTTACACGTGCAAGCCGGAGACAGTGTAGAAAAGAAGCAGGTACTTATCACCTTTGAGTAGGTCGGCTCCACCCAGCGCCTTCGAGCTAATTTAGCGCCGCAATCTTGTAAATTTTCGCTTACTTGCACTATTGTTTGACCTTCCCCAAAACCGTCCTTATGAAGTACCAGCGAATTTTACTCAAACTTAGCGGAGAGGCCCTGATGGGAAACCAGCAGTACGGTATCGACACCGAGCGTCTGCAGCAGTACGCTCAGGAAATTAAGCGCGTAAAAGAGCTGGGCGTAGAAGTGGCTATCGTGATTGGCGGGGGAAACATTTTCCGGGGAGTGCAGGCCGAAAAATCGGGTATGGATCGGGTGCAGGGCGACTACATGGGCATGCTGGCCACCGTAATTAACGGCATGGCCTTGCAGAGCGCGCTGGAGCAGGTGGGGCTGTACACCCGCCTGATGTCGGGCATTAAGATGGAGCAGGTGTGCGAACCGTTCATCCGCCGCCGGGCCATGCGCCACCTTGAGAAAAACCGCATCGTGATCTTCGGCGCGGGCATTGGCAATCCCTACTTCACCACCGACTCTACCGCCAGTCTGCGGGCCATCGAGATTGAGGCCGACGTGGTGCTGAAGGGCACCCGCGTGGACGGGGTGTACACCGCCGACCCCGAGAAAGACCCCTCAGCCAAGCGCTTTTCCTCCATCACTTTCTCGGAGGTGTACCAGAAGGGCCTTAACGTGATGGACATGACAGCTTTTACGCTGTGTCAGGAGAACAATCTGCCCATTATCGTATTTGATATGAACAAACCGGGCAACTTACACGATTTAGTAAGCGGATTGGAAGTGGGGACGTTGATTAACTAACTTTTGGATGCTAGATGATTTTCTGGGGTGGCCAGGTACCAGCTACTAGCATCCAGTGACCAGTATCAAATAACCAATAACATCATTTATCATGACTGAAGAGATTAAGTTTTATCTGGACGAGACCGAAGATTTAATGGATAAGGCGGTGCAGCACGTGTCGTACGAGTTTAATAAGATTCGGGCGGGCAAGGCCATGCCAACCATGCTCGACGGACTGATGGTGGAGTACTATGGCAACCTGACGCCGATCAACCAGGTGGCCACCGTGAACACTCCCGATGCCCGCACCATTGTGGTGAAGCCCTGGGAGAAGAAAACGCTGGCCGACATCGAGCGGGCCATCGTCAACTCTGACCTGGGCCTAAACCCACAGAACGACGGTGAGATCGTCCGCCTGAACATTCCGCCCCTTACCGAAGAGCGCCGCAAGAACCTGGTGAAACAGGCCAAGAACGAAGCTGAGAACGGTAAGATTAGTCTGCGCAACATTCGCAAAGATACCAACAATGCCATCCGCAAGCTACTCGACGAAAGCGTGTCGGAAGACAACGTGAAGGAAGGAGAGCTACGGGTGCAGGAGCTTACTGATGCCCACTCGAAGAAAGTCGACGAGCTGCTAGAGGTAAAGGAAAAAGAAATTATGACGGTTTAGTCGATGGTCCATAGTCGACAGTCCACAGCTTGATAGTCGATAGAAGATAGCTACTGTGGACCATCGACCATGGACTATGGACTAAAGATACAGCTTCTTATCCCGCATGTAGTCAGCTACGCGGTCGGCAACCAGATACTGGACCGAGCGATCCTGCTGTATCAGGTTTCGAATGAACGTAGCGGAGATGTTTAGTAGCGGGGCCTCCGCGAAATGCAGATTAGGATGTTCGCGCACCTCTTCCTTAATTTTTTGCTGCGACTCACCAGGCCGGGCCTCGCCAGGCCGGGGATACACGTAGAGCATGTGGTGATCGATGATCGTCCGGTAATTTTTCCAGCGGTGGAAGTGCGTGAGGTTATCGCTTCCTAAAATCAGGTGGAACTGATGGTTGGGGTACCGCTCGCCAAGATAGGCCAGCGTGTCGGCGGTGTAGCTGGGCTTGGGCATGCTGAACTCAATATTGCACGCCCGCAGGTCGTAGTTGTCCTCGACCGCCAGTTCTACCATCCGCAGCCGGTCGTATTCGTTGAGCAGATTTCTAGCTTTTTTGAACGGATTCTGAGGCGACACCACAAACCACACTTGTTGCAAGTCCGTTTGCTCCCGCACCACATTCGCGATAATGAGATGTCCGAGATGGATCGGATTAAAAGAACCGAAAAAAAGGCCGACGTTCACGGCCCAAAAGTAATCAAATCAGCGATAACACCGGTAGCCGTTGCTCGCTAAAAGCAAGCAGCTCTTGCGCTGTGCGGTGGTTGTAGCACAAATGGTCATTCATATGTGCACCGATACGAAGCGAGGTTCATATCTGCATAATATTACTTATCGTTTTTCATATCCTGCGGCGTCTTATTTTGTTTTTGTTGATCGTAATAAATTCATTCTTGCCATCAGCCTCTATGGTCTACAATGCCGCCTTAAGAAATGAAAGGATCGTGTCATAATCCACTTTGCTGTATCGAAGAAAAACAATAGTAAGACCAGATAGCTGATGAGCAAATATCCATTCACCAAAATCTTTATCCTCCGTGATCAAGACTTGACTATTATGCTTAGCTAAAGCAATGATACCCTCATCGTTCATACCAATATTGGTCTCTTTGATCCAGAATACTTGATATCCTTCCTCTCGTAAGGCCTTTATTAGATTACCGTTAAGCCCCTCGTCGGCCAGAATCATCTTTAGGCACTTTGCAGTGTGTCCTCACTCTCAATAACTGATACCGCATAGCCAACACAAGCTAAGATATCCTCTTTGCTAATATGGGGATGCATCCCAACAATTTCATCAAAGGAATATCCTCCGGCAATCTTTCGCAAAATTAGCTCAACAGTAATACGAGTTCCTCTAATGACAGGCTTCCCAAGTACCACTTTTGGGTCAGATGATATTCTTGTCTTATAATCCATCTTATCTTTCATGTTATATTGTCTATCTTCTCACTCAATGGCAAGTAACGTATGGGCAACCGAAGAGGCTAGCTACCTACCAGTACGCTATCGATCAGGTGTACGTAGCCGTTGTCGGCCTGCTGATCGGCCAGGATAACGTCCGCCCCGTTTACCATCACGCGGTCGTTAGCGGTCGTTATCTTGAGAGAGCCACCCCCCAGGGTGGGCAGTTCGTCCATTCCTACCAGATCGGCAGCGGTGTACTCTCCTTCTACCACGTGCTGCAACAGCACCTGCTTGAGATCGTCGCCCTCCATTCCTTCGGGCAGGTCATTAAGTCCCGAGGGGTCTAGCTGCTTAAAGGCGTCGTTGGTAGGGGCAAATACGGTATACGGACCACCCTCAGCCAGGGTCGCGTCGAGCTGCGTTGCCCGGAGCGCGTTGCCCAACGTTCCGATATTTTCTCGTTCCTGAAGCACCTGGTACACGTTACCGTAACCCAGGTGAATCTCCTCACTTTCTTGGCCCATCACCACATCGGCGGCTGCTTCGTCGCCAGTATCACTTCCTTTCGGGGCACAAGACGCCACTGCGGCTACCAAAGCGATCATAAAAATATTGCGCATGTTCATTAGTTATTTCGTTGACAGTTGCTTTTGCATAGGAAACCGACAAACGCGAAAAAGGTTGCCAGGATAAAGCAGACACAAGCGGATGGGCAGGATGCACTTTTGGCTACCACCTGAATCCAGGACAGAACAACCGTAACTAGTTGGCGGTGGTGTCTTCTACGATGATCTCAGCGTCAGCCTCAGACGCGAGGCTGTCAGCTTGCCGATCCCGTTGCCGTTCGCGCTCCTCATTGTTCAGCGTTTGTAGACGGCGTTTGGCTTCATCGACTACTTCGGTTACCGGTGAGTTCTCGATGACCGAGTTCAGGGTGGCCTCCGCCTGGAACGTTTCGTCTAGCGCAACGTAGTTGTCGGCTACCAGTAAGAACGATTGGCCCAACCAGTCTTCGTAGATCGAGAAGTTTTTATTGAGCTCGTACAGCGCCTCAATCGATTCGTTGTGCTTGCCCTCGTCGTACAACATGCGGGCCAGCAGGTACTGCGCTTCGGCTCCGTTTTCGTCCTTGGCCGCCTCCACCGTGCGGGTTAGCAGCCGCCGGGCCGCTTCGGTATTGCCCTGCTCGTAAGCCGCCTTGCCCTGGTAAAGCAGCGCCTGATTTACCGCACTCGCCGACACGTTGCCACGTTCAATAATCAGCTCAGCGTACTTGTCGACCGAGTCTAGCACCGGGCGGTTGTTCTGGGCCAGCGTGTAGTAAGAGGTCATCAGACCCGACCAGGCGGCGTACTGCTCCTTTTTGTTCCGGGCCAGGTTGGCCAGCTTCTGGTAGTAGACGATGGCGTTAGCCAGGTTTCCGGCCGCTTGCTCCAGTTCGGCGATACGCTCCATCACGCGACCCATGCGCGGGTACTGCCCGTCGGCTTCTACCTGGTAGAAAACCTCGAGTGCCTGTTCGCTGCGCTCGGCGCGGTAGTACGATTCTCCGATGTAATAGCGGGCTTCACCGACGCTGGAATGCTGCGGGTAGTTGTTAATAAAGTTATTGAGTTGCTCAATGGCCGCGTCGTAGTCCTGGCTGAAGTACAGGTTCTTGGCGGTCTCGTACTCAATGCTCGCTACGTTCTCATTTTCGGGGTTCGCCGCTTTATACTTGGCCAGGTAGCGCGAAAACTCCGCGCCACCGCCTCCCTTAGACGACACCTCTTGCAGTCCCAGCAGCGCTGAGTTGGCCGTTTTGTGGGTGCTATGATTGTCTAAAATCTGCTTGTAATCGTTGCTGGCCGCGGCGTACTGCTGCTGGTTGGAATAGGCCAGCGCCCGGCGCACCAGCGCGTAGGGCACCAGGTTGCTCTGCGGACTGGACTTAATCAACTGCGTAAACCCAGCGATAGCGGCGTTGTAGTTGCCCTGCTCGAAGCTCAACTGGGCCTTCTGCAGCATCGCGTCGTCGCGGTAGGGCGAGTCGGGATAGCCCCGCACCACGCGTTCCAAATTATCAATACCCGGGGCGTAGCGACCCTGGATGCCCTGGATTACGCCCTTCTGGTAGTAAGCGTAGGCAATGTCGGGATTGCGCTCGCGAATCGCTCGGTCGTAGGTGTCTATCGCCCGGTCGTAGGCCTTGGTTACGTAGTAGGTGTCGGCCAGGCGCACCAGGGCGTCGTCGTAAAAGTACTCATCCTTATCGCGGCCGCGCAGCGCAACCTGCCGCAGGTACTCCTCAAAGTGGGTCCGCGCCTCGGCGTACTCCTTGGTGTTAAAGTAGGCGTAGCCTAGTCCGTACTTCGCCTTGGTATAATACATGGCCTTCTCGCCCTCCAGACGCTGTCCGCGCAGCGCGTCCATCACCCCGCGGTAGGCCTCGATGGCCTGCGCGTAACGCTTCCCGATAGAAAAGGCCTCCCCCGCCCAGAAGTTGGCCGCCGCCACGTAGGTTGGGTCGATGGGGTACTCGGTTGATTTTTTGAACAACTGCACCGCCTGCGGGTAGCGCGACCGGTTAAACGCCTGGGTGCCCGCCAAGAAGCTCACCTGCTGATAGTCGCGGCGCACCTGCTGCGTCTTGTTGGACAGACTCTCGATAAACTGCATCGCCTCGGCGTAGTTCTGCGAGTTAAGGTAAGCCTCGCTCATCAGGTCATTTACCTCAACCTGATACCGGCTATTAGGATACGTCTCCCGAAACTTCTGAAGGGTTTGCAAAGTCCGGGCGTAGTCGCCCGAAGCCAGGTATACTTTTCCCAACTGGTAGGCCGCCTGCTCCTGGATCTCCGGACTAAACGGTCGGCTGGCGGCCGTCTCGAAGGCGGGGGCGGCGTACTCCGGGTTATCTTGCTTCGCGTAGAGCACTCCCAGGTAGTACGAGGCGTGCTGCCCCAGACTGTCTTTGCTCGAAGCAACGCGTTTGAAGTTATCCAGCGCCTTCGGCAGCTCTCCCGTTTGGTACTGGGCGTACGCCAGCCGGTACAGCACGTCCTGCGTTGGACTCTGGGTAGCCACGTAGTCGGCCAGGTAGGGTTCGGCCTGCTCGTAGCTTTTTTGTTCGTAGTAGGCGTTGCCTACCAGTAGTCCAATTTCGGCGGCGTTGGCCACCGCCTCCCCGTCGCTTTCGGCCCGGGCCAGCATCTTTTTGCCGTAGTCGATCACCCGGTCGTGCTCACCCTGCTTGCTGAAGACGCTGGCGATGAGGTAGGGAGTGACCCGGGCGTAGGATTCCTCCCGCTCGGAGCGGCGCAGGTCCTCCAAGGCCTGTTCGTAGTTGCCCTCCCGCGAGGCGATGTAGCCCGCGTAGTAGCTGGCGGCGCTCTGGTACACATTATCCGTTCGCTTGATGTTGTCGAAGAGCGGACGCGCCTCCTCGAACTTCTGGCGGGTAAAGTAGGCGTAGGCCAGCTTAAAGTCGCGCGTAGCCTCATCGGTGCGCGACAGGTTGCGCGCGTCGGTGGCCTCGAAAGCCTCGATGGCCTTGCCATAGTCGCCGTCGCGAAAGTAGAAGTTGCCCAGTTCGTAGTTGGCGCGCAGCGCTTTGGGATCGCTGGGATGGTTGCGGACAAAGTCGGCCAGCTTGGCTTCGCCATCGGGATTGTAGAGGCGCACCGCGGAGTAGGCCGCGTAGTACTCCGCTTCCGAAGCGTAGGCGCCGCCCGGTTGCTGCTGCAGGTAGTTTTCGAACTCCACGCGGGCCGCGCCGTACTTCTTCTTGTCCAGCAGCTCTATACCCTGCTGAAAGTGGTTGACCGGTGAGACTTCGGAGACGTAGCGCTGGGCTAATACGGGGGCCAGACTAATGCTGGTAAGCAGCGAGATGATCAGGGTGCGGATGAGGGTGTTCAATGTTTGTTAGGTTGTTTGGGCGAGTGATATGTACTTACTGTGCCCTGCCAGGATTAACTAAAAAGCCCGCGCAAGGTTCTGTTACTTATTTTACGGTACTATTGTTAACGAAGGTATGAGAATTCTTTTGATCTTATTGTTACTAATCTCCATTACAACGTTCGCTCAGGAACGGCAACTGTCTGAAAATAGCGATACTACTTTCTGGTTCAAAAGAAGAAACGCTCTTGTTAACGAACTCGGTATAAAAACTATTAACAGTTCCACCGAACAGTTTGAATTCAGATTTTGGGATGGATACAAGGTCGTGAGAGAAGATTGTATCATAGTAGTCAACCACTGAGCGAACAAGCGACTAATTTAGCGGCTTAGAATATCACCATCAGTCGGCGTAGAAACCAAAAAGTTTCCTGCTGGATGACAGGTAGCGGTATTGTCAGACTAAGGCTTTGTTTTTCATTTGATGATTCCTGAGAAGCGTTTATTGTATGCCGTACTTTAGTACCTTGCTGGGGTATGACAGCAATCTCCGAAAAGCCCTTTGTTATCTACCGCTCGTCGGCCGGCTCCGGCAAGACGTACACCCTGGCGCTCGAGTACCTGACGCTGGCGCTGCGCCACCCCACCGCCTACCGGGGCATCTTGGCCGTTACTTTTACCAACAAGGCCACGCAGGAGATGAAAACCCGCATCGTGGCGTTTCTGTACCAGCTGGCCAACGGCGAAAACCAAACGCTACGCGAAGCGGTGATACAGCGCACGGCGCTGACCGACGAGGCGCTGACCGAACGGGCGCAGCAGGTGCTTCGCCATATCCTGCACGGCTACTCGTACTTCGCGGTGATGACCATCGACGCGTTCTTTCAGAAGGTGGTGCGGGCCTTCGCCCGCGAGATGAACCTGCAAGCGGGATTTAGCATCGAGCTCGACGAGGGCAAGGTGCTGGAGGAGGTGATCGACGAACTGCTGCTTGCCCTGGGCGACGACCACCACCGAAGCTTGCGCCGATGGCTTACCCGCTTCGCCGAAGAGAAGGTAGAGACCGGCCAGAGCTGGGACTTCCGCCGCGACATCAAAACGCTGGCGCGGGAGCTGTTCAAAGAAGACTACCGCCTGCAACGGCCGCCAGAGTTGCCGGAGCGCGACATGGGGGCCGCCCTGAAGAGCCTACGGGCCCAGCAGCAGCAGTTTGAGCAGCAGATGCAGCAGTACGGTCAGCAGGCGCTGGCCGTGATGGAACGCCACGCGCTGGCGGTAGAAGACTTTGCCTACGGTGTAAGGGGCGTAGCGGCCTACTTTCCTAAACTCGCCACTACTACCGACTACGAACCGGGCGAGCGGGTAAAGAAATCTTTTGATGACCCCCATCAGTGGTACACCAAATCCTCGAAGAATAAAGAAGCCATCCTGGCGGCGGTGGAGGGGGGGCTGCGCACCCTGCTGGGCGAAGCGCTCGAGTATCACCAGCGGCACAAACAGGTATACTACTCTGTTGTGGCGCTCAGTCGCTTCGTGTACACCCACGGCATCCTGCACCACCTGGAGGCACAACTACAGACCTACCAGCGCGCGCACGACCTGATGCTGATCTCGGATGCTCCGCTATTCCTGAAAAACATTATCGGTGACGAAGACACTCCCTTTATCTACGAGAAGATGGGAACCACCTTCCAGAACTTTCTGATCGACGAGTTTCAGGACACCTCCGGTCTGCAGTGGGCGAACTTCCGTCCGTTGGTAGAGAACAGCCTGAGCGCCGGACAGCGCAACCTGGTGGTGGGCGACGTGAAGCAGTCGATCTACCGCTGGCGGGGCGGCGACTGGCAGCTGCTGCTCGAGAAAATCCAGCGCGACGTGGCCGACTATCAAACCGAGGTGCGCGACCTGGACCGCAACTACCGCAGTCGCCGACACATCGTTGACTTTAACAACGCCCTCTTCGCCCAGCTATCGGAGCTGCTGTACCAGACGGTGGCGGAGCGTCTGGGGGAGGTAACCGACGAGCCCACGCGGCAGCGGCTACTGCGCCGGGCCGAGGTGATTCGCGCCGCCTACGCCCGGTCGGAGCAAACCCTTCCCCCCACCTACGGGGGCGACTGGCACGGACACGTGCGCATTCAGCTCCTTGAGCAGGAGCAGCTGGCCGACGAAGCGGGCGACGATGTCCCCTGGAAGGACTACGTAAAGGCGCAGCTTCCGGCGATGGTAGAGCGCTTGCAGGACCAGGGCTACGCCTTGCACGATATTGCCTTCTTGGTTCGCAACAAGCGCGACGGGCAGGAGGTGGCGGCGACCTTTATGGACTATAAAAACCAGGGCCACGCCCGGGAGGGCTACCGCTACGAGGTGATCTCGCCGGAGTCGTTGTATCTGAACGCCTCACTCACGGTGGGTCTGCTGGTAGAGGTACTGCGGTTTCTGGACAACCCCAGCGACCGTATCGCCCAGGGAAGCATCCTCCACCGGTACCGCCGCCTGCGCAATCTGCCCGCTACTTCTTCCGACTGGCACCGGGAGTTCGCCGCCGCGGGCGATAAAAATGATCTGGACGCCTTCTACCGCGAGCTTCCGCCCGACTTTCGGCGCTTTCAGGAGTACCTCAACAAGCTGCCTCTGTACGAACTGGTTGAGAATCTGGTACAGCTATTCGGGCTGAGTAGCGACAATGAGCCGGTCGCCGAAGCCATCTACCTTCAAGCGTTTCAGGATGCGGTGCTTAACTACAGCCGCGCGGAGCAGGGCGACCTACACGCATTTTTACAGTGGTGGGAAGAGCGGGGGCAAAAAACTTCGTTGCAGGTACCTGAGGCGGTTGATGCTATGCGCATTATGACGATCCACAAGGCCAAGGGCCTGCAGTTTAAGGTGGTGATCCTCCCCTTCTGCACCTGGGACACCGACCACCATTCGTCGCAGACTAACATTTTATGGAGCAGCACCTCCGTATCGCCCCTCGATGAGCTAGGACTGATGCCCCTGCGCTACGACCGCAAGCTGGCGGATACGGTGTTCGATCAAGAATACTACGAAGAGCTAATCCGGGTGCATATGGACAATCTGAATCTGCTGTACGTGGCCTTCACCCGGGCCGAAGCGTGTCTGTACGCATTTGCTCCCCCAAAAAAGAGCAAAGAAGGCTACCAAATTAACTCGGTGGCCAACGCCCTGCGCCAGAGCTTTACTGCCCCGCCGACTTCGGCTGAGCAGATTGAGCTGTCGAACTACTACGATGAGTCTACTAATACGTTAGAACTAGGCGCTGGTGCTTCATCTTCGCTGCTACCAAGAAAGAATGAATCCTTCACCCTGTCCGGCTATCCTTCGGTGCGGTGGCGCGACCGCCTGATGGTGCGGCCTACCTCGCGCGGCTACTTTGCCGATGCGGCGCAACCGGGGGTCCTGAGTGTTAATCTGGCCGGACTGCTTCGGGAGGTACTGGTGCGCATCCGTCATTACGAGGAGGCGGATCGCCACTTGCAAGACGTGTACTACGAGCGGGGCATCACCCAAGCGGAGCGTGAGCAGCTAGCCCGACGCGTTACCCAGGCGCTAAACGACCCGACGCTACGCGCGTGGTACGAACATACCGGACCGGTGATGGTACAGCGCACCCTGCTGACGGGCCAGCAGCGCTACATTTGCCCCGACCGGGTGATGCTTCCGCAGTCAGCATCAGCCGCTGGGACGCCAGCCGCTGGGACGCCAGCCGCAAACGCTACGGTGGTTCACTTCGGGTTGGCCAACGAGCAGGCCGAGCACCAGCGCATCATCAAGCGTAGCGTGACTACGCTGCGGTCACTCGGCTACGCAGGGGTAAAGGGGTACTGGGTAAATACCCAAACGCTAACGGTGACAGAAGCCGACTAAGCAAATGCGGTTCTTACTTCAGCTCCACGTTTACCTCCATGTTGCCCTTTGTCGCCTTAGTGAGCGGGCAGTTCTTAAAGGCATTATCCAGAATGGTCTGCGCCTTTTTCTTGTCCACTTCCGGAATGGTTACTTCCAGGTCCAGGGCAAACTGCAGATCGCCCTTCTCCACCTGCACCGCCCGCACGGTGGCCTTCACCTCGGTGTTGTCTAGCTCCACGCTGTTCACCTTGGCCACGTGGTAGAGGGTGCCCTCCAGGCAGGCCGCGTAGCTGGCGGCAAAAAGTTGCTCGGGTGTGGTGCCTTCCTTGTCATCATCTTCGCCCTCGGGCATGTATACATCAACATCTAGCGCTCCGTTATCCGAAGAAACGTGGCCGGTTAGCCCTCCCTTGGAGGTTACTTCACTTTCGTACATGGTTTTCATGAGGAAATTATTTATCGGTGGTAAGATTATTTCACCTCTTTACTACTGCTCGCGCCAAGGATTGTTTGGGCAAAAACGCTCTTTCCAGACCGCAATTCAGCTAGGTACGCCCCGCCTCCACAATCTGCCGAACGCCCTCGGCGTACGGGGTTGTTCGGAAATCAAATCGCTCATCGAGTTTGCTACTATTGAACACGTAGTCACGGTCGTTCTGGTACAGCATCTCGTGCGGTGCCGATGGCTCCACCGGAGCCGAGGATTATCTGCATGGAAAGGGAGTCAAGTCTGGTTTTTCTTTGTCTGTTGGTTAAAAGGTAGAAGTAGGTTATTCGGTCAACCGCCCCACCACGGCAAAACGAGTAAACACCCGCTCGTCGTGCGGGGCGGTGAGCAGCTCATCGGTAAGGTCTTGCCCCGCCCAGTGCTCGTAGTGCTGTCCGCCCCGCCACATCCGCGAATCGCTTAGGTCGTAGATCAACCCATGGTAGGCGCACCACACTTCGGGACGGTCCTGCCCATTGCGCAGCGCCAGTTGTCGGGCGGTGTAGATTGGAAGTGGCATCACCAAAGAAAACGAATGTTTGGGCGATCTGGAAATTACCACTTATCTTTCCCAGCATGAACCACAACCGCCGTCACTTCTTAAAAACCGCTACCGCTGCCGGAGTAGCCGTTGCCCTTCCCCTACCCTGGTCAGTTGCTTCCGAACCGTACATCCTCACCGTCAACGGACGCATCAAGCCGGATGCGCTGGGGCGCACCTTCGCCCACGAGCACGTGCTGGTAGACTTCGGCGGTGCCGACGTAGTGAGTCCCGACCGCTACGACGCCGGCGAAGCCTACAAGAAAATTTTGCCCTACCTCAAAGAACTCAAGGCCCTCGGTGCACAGTCGTTTGTGGAGTGCACTCCCAACTACCTGGGGCGCGACGTGCGCCTGCTAAAGCGCCTGGCGAAGGCCAGCGGACTGCACATTTTAACCAATACCGGGCTCTACGGCGCCGTTGAGGGTAAGTTTTTGCCCGACTACGTGGCCATCGAAACCGCCGAGCAGCTGGCCCGCCGCTGGACGGATGAGTTTCAGAACGGCATCGATGGTACCGGCATCCGCCCCGGCTTTATCAAGATTGGCGTAAACAACGGCCCCTTGAACGAAGCCGACCGCAAACTGGTGCGCGCCGCCGCCCTTACCCACCGGGCCACCGGACTCACCACTGCCGCCCACACCGGCGACGCGGCTGCGGCTATGGAAGAATTGGAAATTATACAGTCGGCCGGAGTGCATCCTAGTGCGTGGATCTGGGTGCACGCGCAGGGGAAGGGCACCGACCAGCACCTGAAGGCCGCCCGCGCCGGGGCGTGGGTAGAAATTGACGGCATCAGCCAAGAAACCTACATCAAGCACGCCCAGCAGGTAAAGGCCCTGCGGGATGCTGACCTGCTCGACCGGGTACTGGTGTCGTGCGACGCCGGTTGGTACCGGGTGGGTGAACCCCAGGGTGGCACCTACCGCTCGCACGCCGTGTTGCTGGAGCAGTTTGTACCCGAGTTGCAGGCGCAGGGATTCAGCGATGCGGAGGTGAAGCAACTGCTGGTGACCAATCCGGCCGCCGCCTTTGCTGTGCGGCTACGGTTGGGTTAAGGCAACAAGGTACAGCGACTGCCGCGTTGATTTCATTCTGATTTTGCTTACCTTACGCTCATCTAAACCTACCCTGATCCATGACCAAGACTATTAAGTGGACGATTATTGTGCTGGGCTGTCTGGCGGTGCTGGCCTTCGTGGGCTTTCAGTTTATGCTGGCCCGCACCAAAGCGCACAGTCCGCAGGAGACCGTTACCTACAACCAGGGCGACCTGCTGGTGTCGGTTGCCTACAGCCGTCCCTACAAAAAAGACCGCGCGATCTTTGGGGGGCTGTTGCCCTACGGCGAGGTGTGGCGCACCGGAGCCAACGAGGCCACCGTGTTCACCACCTCGCAAGACCTGCGTATCGACGGCCAGCCGCTGCCCGCCGGTACCTACAGCCTGTGGACCGTCCCCACTGCCCGGCAGTGGACGGTGCTGTTCAACGAGAAGAGTTACGACTGGGGCCTCAACTTCGACGGCACCTCGCCCCACGACCCCGCCGCCGACGTAGTGTCGGTCGACGTGCCGGTGCAAGCGCCTACCAATCCGGTAGAACAGTTTACCATTCGCTTCACCAAATCTCCCCTGGCCATGGTGCTGGAGTGGGACGATGCCCAGGTGAGCGTCCCCATACAACTTACCAACTAACGCAATTCCATCATGACTCGGGCGCTTCACGCTGAACGTATTTGCAACGCGCCCGCTTGAGTCATCAACCTAACTTCCCTTATGACTAAGTTTTATAGTATTCCCCTGCTCATTCTCGCCGGAATCTGGTTTTCGGCTGATTTTTCCTCTCCTTCGGTTACCGCTAGTGTGATGGTGGTAAGCGACAGTGTGCCGGATGCGGTGCTGACGCAGGCCGAGACGCACTTTCAGAACTACTGCACCGGGTGCCACGGGCAGCAGATGCAGGCTTTTGTGGACCGTAAGTGGAAGCACGGCAAGGAGCAGGCCGACCTGGTTGCCTCTATCACTAAGGGCCACGCCGACGCGGGCATGCCCGGCTTCGAGAAGACGCTCACCGAGGCGGAGATCGAAGGCTTGGCCACCTACATCCGCACCGGCATCGATAACGTGGAGCGCTACTCCTTTCAGGAGCAAACCCTGGCTACCGATACCTTTCGCACCGAGCAACTGCGCTTCGACCTGGACACCCTGGCCAGTGACATCGGCTCGCCCTGGGGACTAGCCTTCTTGCCCGAGGGCGAGATGCTGATCACCGAGAAGTCGGGCACGCTGTACCGCCTCACCGCCGACCGGCAGTTGCAGTCTGTTTCGGGCGTACCCGCCGTGCTGGACGAGGGCCAGGGCGGCCTGCTCGACGTGCTGCTACACCCTGATTTTGCCAACAATCAGGTAATCTACCTGTCGTACTCGGCCTTCAAGCAGGAGGGTGACGATACGGTATCGACCACCGCCATCACCCGCGCTACGCTAGAGGGCAACTCGTTGACCGACGCGGAGCGCATCTTCGAGGCCCTCCCCTACTCCACCAAACGCCACCACTACGGCTCGCGCATGGCCTTCGACCCTGAGGGTTACCTGTACTTCTCGGTGGGCGACCGCGGCAACCGCGACGAGAATCCGCAGAACCTCGACAACCACTGCGGCAAAATCCACCGCATCAACGACGACGGCAGCATTCCCGACGACAACCCCTTTGTGAACCAGGACGGGGCAATGCCCTCGATCTACTCCTACGGACACCGCAATCCGCAGGGCCTGGCTATCCACCCTACCACCGGGCGGGTGTGGACGCACGAGCACGGCCCCCGGGGGGGCGATGAGGTCAATATCATTCGGAAGGGAGACAACTACGGCTGGCCGGTGATCTCGTACGGCCTTAACTACGATGGCACCACCTTTACGCAGCTTACCGCCAAGGAGGGTATGGAGCAGCCGCTGCACTACTGGGTGCCCTCGATTGCTCCCTGCGGCGCGGCCTTCGTCACCGGCGATCGCTATCCTGACTGGACGGGCGACTTCCTGGTGGGCTCGCTGCGCTACGAGTACCTGAACCGTTGCCAGGTAGCCGACGACGAAATTACCGATGAGGAGCTACTAATGGAGAACCTAGGTCGCCTACGCAGCGTGGCGATGGGCCCCGATGGCTACATCTACGTGGGCGTGGAAGATCCCGGAGCGGTATACCGCCTAACTCCTATCGATGGACTGGCCAGCGCCGATGAAAGATAACTATTTGAGTAGCTGCTCCTTGAGGTACCTAGCCATTACGCTGTCTTTATGGTAGACATTGGGTTTACCTAAATACTTAGCGCTCTGAAGACTGAGTTTTTGGTCGTTGGGAAGTCGCTGGCTTTGATGATCGGGCTGTCAGGCGGTGATAGCTGTCGCTTGCCAGAAGCGAGCGACTTCCTATGATTTCCAGCACTTTAGTCTTTAAGAAAGTCATCCACTATTCAACCACTCACTAGCGCGCGTTTGCAACGCGTTGCAAATGCGCGCCAGCGGGTAAGCTATCCGTGCAGCGGCCTCAAAATCCTAATCCGCCCCGCAAGTCATCCCATCATTCCAGCATCAACAACACTTTTCCGTCGCGGCCCGAGGAGTCGGCGTGGGCAACGGCTTTTACCACTTCATCTAGCGGGTAGGTAGCTTCTACATTGGTCTTTAGCTGCTGCTGGGTGAGCATGCCGAGCACCTCCTTAGAAATGCGCTGCTTGTCGTCCGACGATAGGGCTGGAAACCAAGTGGTGAGCCAGAAGCTCCGGACAGTGAGGTCTTTAAAGATCAGCGTGCCGCTGTTGAGCGCCAGCGGTTGCAGGCTCAGCGCCCCGAACACCAGCAGGGTGCCGCCCCGCGTGAGGCATTCCAGCGCTTGGCCGCCCAGTTCCCCGGCCACCGCATCAAAGACGTAGTGCACGCCCTTGCGGTCGGTAAGCTCCCGCGTGCGCTTCACCAAATCTTCTGTTTTAGTATTGACCACGGCGGTTGCTCCTAGTTCTTTTAATGATGCCACCTGCTCGTCACGGCGCACGGTAGCAATCACGTTGATGCCCCGCTGCTTACAAAGCTGAATCACAAACTGCCCGAAGGCCGATCCCCCAGCGGTGAGCATTAGCCACTGTCCAGCTTCCAGCCCCGCCACCTCGAGCATTCCGAAGGCGGTGTAGGGATTCACGAACGCTTGGCAGGCCACGGTGTCGGGCATCCCCTCGGGAGTAGGCAAGACGGTATCAGCCGGAACGACTACGTACTCTTGCCACACGCCGATGGCGGTGAAGATCACCCGCGTGCCGGTGGGCAGGTTGACCCCCTCGCCGCAAGCGTCGACCGTGCCGCAGGCCTCAAAGCCCCCGGTGGCGGGCAACTCGGGCCGAATGCCGTACAGTCCCTGGATAAACATCACATCCGACGGGTTGATGTTGCACGCTGTGACGCGCACGCGCACTTCACCGGGGCCGGGGTCGGGCATAGGCACATCTTGAATTTTTAGTACGTCGGTGGGCAAGCCAGTGGTGGTGAACTGGGCACTTTTCATAGTGGATAGGTTTTGATGGATGGGTTTGCTACCTTCCCTGTTTCAGGAAAACAGCCTAAGGATGACTATACAGGACAAACTCAACCTAGCCGGAAAAGTTGCCATCGTGACGGGGGCGAGTCAGGGCATTGGGCGAGCCATCGCTGAGGCGCTGGCGCAGCAAGGCGCCCGGGTGGTCGTCTCCAGCCGGAAGCAGCCCGCCGTAGATGCCGTGGCGGCGGAGATCACCGAAGCCGGGGGCCAAGCGGTAGGCGTGGCTGCCCATATGGGCGACCCCGACCAGATAGAAAATTTAGTGAAGCAGACCATAGCGCACTACGGCGGGGTAGATATTGTGGTGAACAACGCCGCCACCAACCCAGTGTTCGGCCCCGTGGTGGATACCGACGATGCGGTGTTCGCCAAGATTATGCAGGTGAACGTGAACGGCCCCCTGGCGCTGGCCAAGCGGGTGTACCCCCTGATGCGGGAGCGGGGCGGCGGCTCAGTGATCAACATCAGCAGCGTGGAGGGCCTCACGCCGGGCGCAGGATTGGGCCTCTACAGTGTGAGCAAGTCGGCCCTGATTGCGCTGACCAAGGTGCTGGCCCGCGAGTGGGGTAGCGACCACGTGCGGGCCAACGTGATCTGCCCCGGACTGGTGAACACCAAGTTCAGCCAAGCACTGATCAGCAACGAGCGCATCCTCAAGCAGGTGCTCGCTCGGCAGGCCCTGCCGCAGGTCGCCGAACCCGAAGACATTGCGGGCCTGGCGCTGTTGTTGGCTTCCGAGGCCGCCTCCTTCTGCACGGGGGGCGTGTACGTAGCGGATGGAGGGTACGTGGTGTGAGGTGAGTTTCGGGGAGGGTTAGGGTTTTGGATGTCAGATGATTTTCTTAAAGGTTAGCAAGTAGCAGTTGACCTATTGAGAAGCCTCCTAGCCCTGACCGTACTTTTGCCCCACGTTGTGAAAAGGTCTCTACGAGATGACAGGAAAAGACTTAGAGGCGAGCAGATGTCATTCAGCGTTCCACGCGGGGCAGGAACCTTGTTGCGTCAGAGGTAGAAGCGAGCGAGCAAACACACAAGCAGTTCAGGAGGCTTTTACCACTTAGCCGCACTTTAATCCACGTTGTGACAAGCGGCCGCCGGGCGGATCCTTCCTGGAGGATAGGAAAGGAAATTGTACTGCCCCCTTGTCATACAGCAGGAAGCTTGCCACCCAAGAGGCGAAGGAGTACAAGTTGATAGAATAGTCCTAAGAGTCATGATTCCCCACCGCTCCACGTTGTGGCAAGGCGCTGCCTGAATAATAGGAGGGAGGTTGTTAGCTATTTTCTATTCCCTGGTCGGAGGGTAGCGAAAGCGTCATCCAACCCTCTGCTTACGCGCGGTTAGGGAATAGCGGACGCTTTGATCGGCTACTCAGAGGGAATTTTTAAAAGAGAGAAGGGATCATCTACCTTTTCTTTTCTATCCATCATGTACCATGATCAAACCAGATTGAAATACTACTGAGGGTAGGCGTCCACAATCTTCTTGTAGGTGTCGAGTTTGCATTCTACAAATTTTGCATCTGAGGTGTCTTCCCCGCCCTGCGGGTAAACATAGTCGCCACCACCCTCGTCTTCCTTCCACCAGTACTGACAATGTTCGTAAAGTTTATCTTCCAAAGGTAGTTTATCGGATGCGATAGCATCGCCATAAATAAATACATTGTTAAACACGCCGTTGATACGACAGTTTTCTTGGGTAATTACAAAGAGTTTTTGGTTATGCCGGAATACTGCTTCTACCGAGGTTCCGGTACATTCGTCAGTCCACTCACCTACTTTGATTATACGAAAAGCGTTATCACCGGTCGGTTCAAATAAGATTCCTGAAATGAATCCTATGCCAAAGATTAGATCATCTTTCGTAAATGCGATTACGTAGCTTCCATGTGGGTTCTTCCAGTTTTTAAACTCAAAAATACCGTGGTGAAGACGTGAGGTAGGATAAATACGCTTGAAAAAGTCTTTCAGTGATTCATTCTCAACCTTTTTAACCTGGGTACCTATTCCAAGTGCTTTCTGATATTTTTCGTACTGGTCATAATTATCTTTTTTCAAATTCGTTACGACATCCTGCGCATAAGCAGTATTGCAAGTCAGAATCAATAAGATAACTTTGATATTCATAGATAAACTTCTGTTTCTTTTCTCATCTCATAGCACCCACTACGACTTGATAACAACACAAATTGATTGGAGAAGCGCTTCGCTAAATCTGAGGAACGTTGCTAAAGAATAGCGTAAGTATTGATTAAAGCATTTTCTATTCAAACTCTTGTTTTGAAACTTCTTTTTGCGAAGCTGTCTCGAAAACAGATATAACGCTTCTATCAAGTTTGCTCTTGCTTCTTCAATAGTATCTCCCTGGCTGGCAATATCCAGATCTGGACAAAGAGACACATAGCCATCACCTTCCCGTTCGATGATAGCGGTCAATTCGTAGTTACTTTTCATAGTTTTAGTTTACGTATATTCATTACTTCAAGTTAGATCACTTAAACGATTTGTAGGTTAGGTCTCTCCAGAGCTTTTCCAGCGGGCCTTGAGCAAATTTTTTCATCCATAGTCTACTAACAATTAGTTGTATCGCCCATATCACCAACACTACGTACAGCAGTTCTGATCTTGAGTACGTATTGTACTTCCCCAAGCCGTATCCGTAAAATAGTAAACCACAAATAACGCTCTGTAAAATATAGTTGGTTAAAGCCATTCTACCGACATCAGTGATTACTGTGAACTTGATCTGATGCCGGTATTTTTGGTAAAGACCGTTTAGTAGGAATACGTACGCTAGTCCTAGTGCTTCTTTAGGAAAGGTAAAGAGCCAACCCTGCCAAACATCCTTCACCGGCCGAAAGTACTCATACGTCCAGTGGTAGTATCTAAGGTAATTAACGGTTAACGCGATCACTAAAATGCCAACGGTGACGAGCCAGTAGTATTTAATAGTTCTATAATTTTGAAAGACATTCAGCTTGTAAAGCACAATGCCCAGGATCATCATAATTAGTGTTCTAAAGAAGATTCCTTGATGCAATACTACTCCTTTGTGAACTTGAGTATGCTCGGTATTTGCTATCCAATTTTGGTACAAGTTCTGACGAGGCACGTCCATAGAGGCGGTATCCACTGATCCTCTCCTGGTTCGTCTTTCCCATCTGCTAATAATCTCTTCATCCTGAGGTGTCCGCTTTACTACTTCCACCTGACTAGCCTGAAGGTGAGTAATGTATTGTTGGTGGGTAGCACTACTTCTTTGGTAAGAGTTAAAAAGCAGAATGGTAGCAAAAAGTAGCAGTGTGAGCAGCAGTTGTTTTATGCGCATAGAGCGGAAGGGGAAAAGAAAGAATCCGCAGGCTGCGTAGTGGTACAACACATCACCGTTCCAGATAAAATAAGCGTGAACCAAGCCAAAAACAAACAGCCACAACAGCCTACGTGCGTATATGTCTAATGCCTTGAGTCCGTATCCTTTGCCTTCCAACCTTTCTAAGAAGATATAGAATCCCACCCCAAACAAAAGGGTGAACATGCTAAAGAACTTTCCCTGGGCCAGCGTATACACCCAGAATCGCGCTTCGCGATCGATTGAGTTAGCGAACCCATAACTAAATGGACTCCAGGGATTAGGATAGGAGAAAGACTCGATGTTGATCAGTAATATGCCTAATACCGCTACCCCTCTCAAGAAATCCAGAGAACCTATCCGCTCGTGCCGCTGAGTAGGTTGTAGTTGGTTGGGCATTTTACTTTGCTAGAAGCGGTAGCGATTATAAAGAGATAACCATTTGCGTTCGCAATATAGTGCTTACGCCCGTATACAGGTGCGCAGTACTAAGAACCGGGTAGATTCTAACTCTATTTAGCTTTTCAACCCAAACCTCTCTATCTTTAGAAGTATCACCTACTTCTTCAACCGCCTAGCACGCATCCTGCATGATCGACCTATTCGCTACCGAGAAAGTCAAAACCCTTTACCCCAAAATAAAAGCCTTCGTAGAAGAAGAACTCTACCCAGTGGAGATGGATTTGCTTCACCAGCCCTTTTATCAGGCGGAGCAGACCTTGGCTACCATCCGCGATAAGGCGCGGGCGCAGGGGTTGTGGGCACCCTACCTGCCTGAGGCTGAGGGTGGGCACGGACTCAGCATGACGGAGTTTGGGCAGCTCAGCGAACTGCTGGGCAAAACCCCCTTCGGGCACTACGTGCTCAACTGCCAGGCTCCCGACATTGGTAACATCGAGTTGCTCAGCGCGCACGCTTCGTCTGCCCTTAAAGAACGCTACCTGCATCCGCTCACGCAAGGGCGCATTCGCTCGTGCTTCTCCATGACCGAGCCGAGGTTCGCGGGGTCGAACCCCACCCGCCTGGGCACCACCGCCCGCCGCGACGGAGACCACTACGTGATCAACGGGCACAAGTGGTTCACCACCGCCGCCGACGGCGCTACCTTTGCCATCGTGATGGCCGTCACCGACCCAGAAGCTGATCCCTACGCACGGGCCAGCATGATTGTGGTACCCACCGATACGCCGGGCTTTCGCCTGGTGCGCAACATCTCCATCATGGGCGAAGCGGGCGAGGGCTACCTGAGTCACGCCGAAATCCGCTACGAAGACTGCCGGGTGCCGGTCAGCAACCGCATCGGTGAGGTGGGCAGTGGCTTCAAGCTGGCGCAGCAGCGGCTGGGTCCGGGCCGCATCCACCACTGCATGCGCTGGGTGGGCATCAGCGAACGCGCCTTCGAGCT